>NZ_JASJCS010000054.1 GCF_030065885.1 Ilumatobacter sp.
AGCCCTGGGCACATCTCGTGAGTCGCCGTCTCGGACGGGTTCGGATTCGGGATTCGAGGTGTCGGCCGACGGCCTCCGTGTCGTCAGTCGCCGGATCCCTCGAACCCGAAGACCGCGCTCTGCACGATGCGGTGGTTGGCGGCGATCCGGTCGAGCGGGGCGTAGACGCCGCGAATGCGGTGGTGGCTCTTGCGGTACTCCCGTGCGTGTTCTTCTGACCAGAAGAAGACGTTCTCCGTTCAGAAGTCGTCGACGATGTCGGGGCCCTCGACGTCGAACGGCACGACGTCGGGCACGAACACCACGGGCGCCGCGCCGGGCGTCTCGACGCTGATGTTCATGTCGCGGTCGATCTCGAGCGTGAACGGCTCCGAGCAGTGGTGGCACACCGATTCGGCCGTCACCGAGGTGGCCTGCCGGGTGAGGCGCCCGTACACGAAGGGCGCTGCGATCACGTCGGCCGCTCAAGCGGCGTACAGCCGCTCGCCGCTCCGGAAGCGGAGGTGATGCGCCGTGGGCGTGACGGTCACCGGGTAGGCCCACGTCACGGCGCCGTCCGCGTTGCGTGCGATCAGCGCCTTGCGGGCGCCGAGTGCGTCGAGCATCCGGACGACGTCCTCGCGGGAGAGGTCGAGTGCTTCGGCCACTGCGTCCGGCGTCAGCGGCTCGCCGGCGCGGGTGAGCTCGGCGACGAGGAAGCGGTGGAGGCGGCGCTCGAGGGCGGAGAGTCCGCCGATGACCGAGCGCGCCTGATCGGCAAACGCCGAGACACGTCGACGCCCGATCGCCATCGGCAGGCTGAGCATGTGCCGCCGGACCCCGACTCGCATCCAATCGACCACCTGTGCGCACCTCCGTTCGTCCGTGCGAGGGCACTTGTCGATCTACCACTCCCCCACGTGGGCGCACAGAGTCCGAGGTCCCGACGCCGCGCCGGGTTTCGGAGCGCAAGGACGCGCCGGGGACGGCTACGTGTCGAACAGCTCGAGGTTCGATCTGACCAGCGCCGCCCGGTCCCTGCGTCACGCACTCACCCGCCTGGCCGACGAGCAACGGCTCGACCAGACGGGCCGCTCCCGACGGCAGCGCCTCGTCGACGCGCTCGGCGAGCTGGCCGAGGCCTTTCATCGCGGCGAGGTCACCGGCGGCCGCAACCCGTCCCGCATCCTCGTCACGATGACGCTCGACGACCTCGAAGCACGATCCGGCACCGGCCGCGACACGTTCTCGGGCGACGTCATCACCTCGGCCGAGATCGACCGCCTCTGCTGCGACTCGACCATCCACCGGGTCGTGGCCGATCAGACCGGTGCGATCCTCAACTTCGGGCGCGGCCGACGCACTGCGTCGCCGCACCAACTCCTCGCACTCGTCGCCCGCGATGGTGGTTGCCGACATCCGAGCTGCGACCGACCACCGCAGTGGTGCGAAGCGCATCATCTTCGAGAGTTCGCGGCCCGGGGCGGGCTCACCGATCTCGACGAGATGGCGCTCCTGTGCCATCACCACCATCACGCCGTCCACGACGATGATTGGGCGTTGTCGGGCACGCCCACCGATCTGACGTTCACCGGCCCCGACGGTCAGGTACTGCACAGCTCGCTTCCCGCGTCGGAGGTCCGGCAGGCTGCGTGACGGCGACGAGACGAAGACGACGATGCGATGCGATTGATCCCACTCGAGATCGGGCGACTGCACACCGACCTGCAGTCGCTCACGGGAGAACCCGGCACGATCGCCCTCCCGATCCCCTCCTGGTTGATCGAGCACGACCGCGGCCTCGCGATGTTCGACACGGGGATGCACACCGAGCTACGCACCGGCACCGAGCGGATCGGGCCCTGGGCATCGAAGGTGTTCGAGCCCGATCTGCCCGACGGCGAGGACGTCACGGCCCGACTCGGCCAGCACGGCATCGACCCGACCGACATCGACCTGGTCGTCTTCAGCCACCTCCACTTCGACCACTGCGGCGGCACGGTCGAGGTGCCGAACGCCCGCATCGTGGTGCAACGGCAGGAGTGGGCGGCGGGGCACCACCCCAAGCTGATCGAGCACCACGTCTACAACCCCGACGACTTCGACCTCGGTCACGAGGTCCAGCAGATCGACGGCGAGCACGACGTGTTCGGCGACGGTTCGGTCGTGTGCCTGCCCACCGCTGGGCACACGCGGGGTCACCAGTCGTTGCGACTCGAGCTCGCCTCCGGGCCGGTTGTTCTGACGGGCGACTGCGTGTACTTCGAGCGCTTCCTCGACGACATGACCGTGCCGCAGTTCGGGTACGACCTCGATCAGCAGCGCGACTCGATGCGCGAGCTCGCCCGTCTGCGCAGCGAGGGCTGCCGGCTGCTGTACGGGCACGACGCCGGTCAGTTCGCCTCCCTGCCCGCCGAGGGGCTCACGTGAGGGGCCGAACGGGACATCGTGGGATGATCGCCACATGAAGGCGCCGCCGTTCACGTACCACCGACCTCCGACCCTCGACGAGGCCCTCGCGCTGCTGGCCGAACACGGCGACGACGCGAAGGTGCTCGCCGGCGGCCAGTCGCTGATCCCGCTGATGGCGCTGCGGCTCGGCCGCCCTGACCACGTCGTCGACATCGGGGCGATCCGAGAGCTCGACACCATCACCGCCGGCGACGACGGCCTGCGGATCGGGGCGCTCGTGCGGCACGCCCGGGCCGAACGCTCCGACGATGTCGCAGCCGCGGCGCCGCTGGTTCACGAAGCGCTCCCCTGGGTCGGGCACCGGGCCATCCGCTCGCAGGGCACGGTCGTCGGCAGCATCGCCCACGCCGACCCGGCGGCCGAGATGCCGGCCGTCTGCCTGGCTGCGGGCGCCACGATCGAGGCCCGATCCACCGCCGGCACCCGCACGATCGACGCCGCCGACTTCTTCGACGGGTATCTCACGACGACACTGCAACCCGACGAGCTGCTCACCTCGGTGCAGTTCCCCACCTGGCCGTCGCACGCCGTCGGCTCGGTGGTCGAGGTCGCCCGGCGCCACGGCGACTACGCACTCGTCGGACTGGTCACGAAGCTCGAGATCAACGGCGACGCCGTCACCGACGCCGCGCTCTCGTTCTTCGGCGCCGCCTCGACGCCGGTCCGGGTCGCCGAGGCCGAGCAGTCGCTCGTCGGCGGCCCGGCGACGGCAGAGCGGTTCGATGCGGCAGCGGCGATCGTGTCCGATGCGCTCTCCCCCGCCGCCGACATCCACGCCACCAGCGCCTACCGCAAGCACCTGGCGGGCGTGCTCACCCGCCGCGGTCTCGCCCGGGCGGCCGACAAGATCGGAGTCGCGGCGTGACGCAGCAACGACTCGACGCAGAACGAGCCGCCGGCGGCAGCGTCGTCGACGTCGCGTTCACGGTCAACGGCGAGGCGCGGCAGGTCTCGGTCGAGGCCCGGCGCACGCTGTCCGACGTGATCCGCGAGGAGTGCGGGCTCACCGGCACCCACCTCGGCTGCGAGCACGGCGTCTGCGGCGCATGCACCGTGCTCGTCGACGGGCAACCGTCGCGGTCGTGCCTGATGCTCGCGGGCCAGGCCGAGGGCGCGCACATCACCACCATCGAAGGGCTCGCGGAACCCGACGGCTCGCCGCACCCGATCCAGCAGGCGATGATGGACCGCCCACGGCTTCCAGTGCGCGTTCTGCGCACCCGGGTTCCTCATGAGCGCGGTCGCGCTGCTCGACGAGAACCCATCGCCGAGCAACCACCAGATTCGCGAGGAGCTGAGCGGCAACCTCTGCCGCTGCACCGGCTACCAGTCCATCGTCGCCGGCGTCGCACGCGCCGTCGAGCTGATGCAGTCCGATCAGTCCGATCAGTCCGGTCAGGAGGGCCAGGCGTGACCGTCACCACCACCGATCGCTCGGGTCTCGTCGGTCAGTCCGTGAGGCGGGTCGAAGACATCCGGCTGCTCCACGGCCAGGGCCGCTACGTCGCCGATCACGAGCCGCCCGGCACACTCCACGCCGCGTTCCTGCGCAGCCCGCTCGCGCACGCTCGCATCACGTCGATCGACGCGACCCGGGCTCGCCGCGCGCCCGGCGTGGTGGCGGTCTTCACCGGCACCGACATGGAGGCACTGACGCACCCGTTCGTCCCGCTCGTGACGATGCCGAACCTCTACACGCCGCTGTTCCACTGTCTGAGCGCCGAGAAGGTGCGCCACGTCGGCGACCCGATCGCCATCGTCGTCGCCGAGTCGCGCCACCTGGCCGAAGACGCGCTCGAGTCGATCGACGTCGAGTTCGAGCCGCTCGACTCGATCGCGAGCATGGGCGATGCGCTCCGCTCGGCCGCACCCCAGATCTGGGAGCGCGCCGACGGCAACGTGCTCTACGAGCGCGACTGGACGTTCGGCGACGTCGATGCCGTCTTCGCGTCGGCGGACCGGGTCGTCACCGAACGGTTCGTGTCCCACCGCCAGACCAACCAGCCGATGGAGACCCGCGGCATCGTCGTCGGGCCCGGCGACGACGGCAGGCTGACGGTGCGCGTCGCCACCCAGGCACCCCAGCTGGTGCGCTGGGCGATCGCCGCGCTCGCATCGAAGCGGTCGGTCCGCAACTCGGTGCGCGACTTCGTCGGCAACACCGAGCGCCGCACGTCGTTCGTCGCTGCGGCCAAGCAGTTCCTGAGCGACGCCAAGGACGATCTCAAGAAGGCCGACAATGCGGCGATGAAGTCGCAGGTCTCGAAGGACATGAACCACCTGAAGGTGATGGCACAGGCGGGGCTCGCTCTGCTCGGCGCCGAGGACTACCCGCACGTCGAGGTCGACGACGTCGGCGGCGGCTTCGGCTCGAAAGGCCCCGTCGCCCGAGAAGAGCTCGCCGTCGCTGCGGCGGCGATCGAGCTCGGCTGCACCGTGAAATGGATCGAGGACCGCGTCGAGAACCTCATGGACGGCGGCCAGGCCCGTGAGGAGGCGCTCACCCTGTCGATCGCCGTCGACCGCGACGGCACGTTCCGCGGGCTGAGGTTCCACCTCGACCTCGATCAGGGCGCCTACCCCGGCTTCCCGTTCGGAGGTGCCCTCACCGCCGGGATCATGAAGGTCATGTCGCCCGGGTCCTACCGCTGGGACGCCTACCAGATGTCGACGCGATGCATCGCGACGAACAAGGGCAAGGTCGTGCCGTATCGCGGCCCGTGGGCCAACGAGACGTGGGCACGCGAACGGCTCGTCGACATCGTCGCCCGCGGGCTCGGACTCCGGCCCGAAGAGGTGCGCCTCAAGAACATGATCGGCGACGACGTGCCCGCCGACACGATGGTCTCGGGCCCGCCGGTCGACGAGACGCTGGCCACCAAGGGCACGCTCCGTCGCGCGCTCGAGCTGCTCGACCTCCCGGCGTTCTGCGCCGATCAGGAGCGGGCGCGCGCCGAGGGCCGGTACCTCGGCGTCGGCATCGCGTCGTACCACGAGGCCGCGCCGGGCCCGCCCGCCTATCCCGACTTCATCGAGCCGGGCAACGCGGCGTTGGCATCCGAGGAGGGGTGGGCCGCCGTGCTGCCCGACGGCTCGGTCGAGATGTACACGTCGCAGATGCCGCACGGGCAGAGCCACGAGACGACCTACGGCCAGATCATCGCCGACGAGCTCGGCGTGCCGATCGACCAGGTCCGCCTGGTGTTCGGCGACACCGACAAGTCGCCGTTCAGCGTGATCGGCACCGGCGGCAGCCGCGGCGGCCCGATCGGCGGCGGCGTGGCGAAGTACTCGTCGCGCCAGTTGCGAGAGCAGGTCGTCGAACACGCCGCGACCATGCTCGAGGCCGATGTCGCCGACATCGACATCGTCGACGGCAACATCCACGTCGCCGGTGTGCCGTCGAAGGGCGTCACGTACGCCGAGGTCGCCGAGTCCGCCATCGCCGAGCGCGGCACGGTCGACGTGCGCGGCGGCGAGGCCGCCTTCGGCGCGCACCAGTCGTACGGCGGCAAGGGCGACGGCGGCTGGTCGGTCGCCACCCACGCCTGCATCGTCGAGGTCGACCTCGAGACCGGGCAGGTGACGTTCCCCCGGTACCTCGTCGTCGAGGACTGCGGGCCGATCATCAACCCGGCGATCGTCGACGGGCAGGTGCGCGGCGGCGTGGCCCAGGGCATCGGTGCCGTGCTGTACGAGAAGGTCGCCTACGACGAGGACGCCAACCTCAACTCGGCCACCTACATCGACTACCTGATCCCGACGGCGATGGAGATCCCCGAGATCGAGATCCACCACCTCGAGTCGCACTCGCCGGGTGGCGAGAACGACTTCCGCGGCGTCGGCGAGGGCGGCATGATCGGCGCGCCGGCGGCGATCACGAACGCGATCGAAGACGCGTTGGCGCCGTTCGGCGCCCGCATCACCGAGCAGCACCTCCCCCCGACGCGGATCCTCGAGCTCGCCGGGGTGATCGAACGCGAGTGAACGCGCGCGGTCAGGGCGTCACGCGACGGCGATCTTGCGTCCGGAGAAGCGCCGGTGCATGCGGTGCAGCCAGCCGGTGTCGGTCAGGAACATCAGCGGGCACGCGCCGTCGACCACGTCGAGGTCGCGGGCCTGTGCGACCTTGACCGCCTCGGAGCTGACCGCGCCGGGCCCCGCTCCCTTGTGCAGCCAGATGTGGGTGATGCCGCGGTCGGCGCAGTCGCCGATGACCTCGGGCGACATGGCCGCCGGCACCATGATCAGCGCGCCGTCGACGTCGGGTAGCTCGGCGACCGTCCGGTAGCAGCGGTCGCCCTCGAGTTGATCCGCGTTCGGGTTGACCGGGAACATCTCGTAGCCGTGGTCGCGCATCGTCCGGTACACGGCGTTGTTGAAGGACCTCGAGTTGCGCGAGACGCCGACCAGTGCGATCCGCTTCCCGCTCAGGAACCGATCGATGGATGCTTGCGTGGGCATGCTTCGTCCTCCTCAGCTCGCGCCGACGTGTTCGACCTGGCGGTCGGCGTCGCGCAGCAGCGTGACCATCTCGTCGGTGTTCGCCCGGATGGCCTGGACGTTGTCGAACATGACCCGCGGCGGGAAGTCCTCGGGCATCTCGTCCATGTGCCTGCGCATCTTCTCCCACATGCTCGACTGCTCGCCGCAGTCACAGCGCTTCGCTGCAGCGGCGCACGCAGCGGCACACGCCACCGCGAGACCGCCACCGATGATCAGTTTCCGGTTCACGATCGTCCTCCTCACGACGCGCCGGATCGGTCGCGGGCGCGCAAACCGGCACGTCCACCCCTCATGCGACCACGGGTGACGGTTCGGCAACAGGGCACTACGTCCCAAGTGGGACGTGACGTCCAGCGTGGAGGCAACCCCCGACCCGGAGCGCTGCCCGCGTCGCCGGTTCGATCTCACTCGACTCGTCCCCGCGAACCGTGCGGCGACAAGCTGCCCTGCATGACGCGCACGATCGACACCGGAACCGACGACCTCCTCGCTCACGTCGACGGCAACGTCGGCGTGATCACCTTCAACCGGCCCGAGCGCCGGAACGCGCTCTCCGAGGGCATCTACCACGGCTTCGGCTCGGCCTTGCCCGTCCTGGCCGAGGACACCGACGTGAGGGTGGTGATGGTGACCGGCTCGGGCGGGGCGTTCTGTGCCGGCGGCGACGTGAAGGGCATGAACGAGGCCCACAAGGCGGGCGTGGGCCGACCCGGCCAGCCCGAGGGGCTGGAGGACCGGGTGGCGTACCTCCGGCACCGCCAGCGAGCGGTGTCGCTCGCCCTCCACCAGTTCGCCAAGCCGGTCGTGGCTGCACTGCCGGGCGCCGCAGCGGGCGCCGGCCTCTCGATCGCGCTCGCCGCGGACATCCGGCTCGCCGCCGAACGGGCGATCCTCGTGACGGCGTTCGCGGGCGTCGGCGCCTCGGGCGACTTCGGCGGGTCGTGGTTCCTGACCCAGCTCCTCGGCCCGGCCAAGGCGAAGGAGCTGTACTTCACCTCGCCGCGACTCTCGGCCGGCGAGGCGCTCGAGCTCGGCATGGTCAACCAGGTGCTCCCCGACGTGGGATTCGACCAGGCTGCGTTGCACTGGTGCCAGGACCTCGCCGAGCGAGCACCCATCGCGACCCGGCTCATGAAAGAGAACATCAACCGGGCGATCACCTGCGACCTGGCGACGGCGCTCGACGCCGAGGCGCCGAACATGATCCGCGCGATGTCGACCGAGGACCACCGCGAGGCCGCCGCTGCGTTCGTCGAGAAGCGTCAGCCCGTGTTCAGGGGCCGATAGCGCGCCACCCGACCCGCCGTGGGACGCTGGGTCCGTGCGAGGAGCGGAGACCCCGTGAAGGTCGGCGTGATCGGCGCCACCGGCTACGTCGGCGGCCGCCTCGTCCCCTACCTGCTCGCGGCCGGCCACGAGGTGCGGTGCGTCGTACGCACGCCGAGCCGCCTCGACCGCGTGGCGTGGCGGTCCGAGGTCGACGTTGTCGCGGCCGACGTCACCGACGAGGAGTCGCTCGTCCCGGCGTTCGAGGGCCTCGACGCGGTGTTCTACCTCGTGCATGCGATGGGGCTGTCGCACGACTTCGAGCAGACCGACCGGCTCGGCGCCGAGAACACGGCCCGGGCTGCCGAACGTGCCGGGCTGTCGCGGCTGATCTACCTCGGCGGCCTCGGTGACGACACCGGCAAGCGGCTGTCGGAGCACCTCGCCAGCCGCCACGAGGTCGGCCGGATCCTCGCCGCCGGCCCGGTGCCCGTGACCGAGCTGCGAGCGGCCGTGATCATCGGTTCGGGCAGCGCGTCGTTCGAGATGCTCCGCCACCTCGACGAGGTGCTGCCGGTCATGGTCTGCCCCCGCTGGGTCACGAGGACACGCTGCCAACCGATCGGCATCTCCGACGTGCTGCACTACCTCGTCGCCGTGCTCGACGCCCCCGGGTCGGTGGGCCGGGTGCTCGAAATCGGCGGGCCCGACGTCCTGACCTACAAGGACATGATGGACGCGTACGCGGACGCAGCAGGGCTCCGGCGACGCATCGTGATCCCCGTGCCGCTCCTCACGCCGCGGCTCTCGTCACACTGGAACAGCCTCGTCACGCCGCTCCCCTACGGCCTGGCACGGCCACTGGTCGACAGCCTGATCAACGACGTCGTCGTCCGTCCCGACCACGACATCCGAACGATCATCGCCCACGAGCCGCTGACGCTGGAGGCCGCGATCCGGCGGGCGCTCACGCGTGTCCAGGATCTCCAGGTGTGGACGAGCTGGATGGACAGCAACGCGTCGGTCGGCCCGGCGAGCCCGCGCCCGCACGATCCGGACTGGGCCGGGGGGACGGTGCTCGAGGACGTCCAGACGGTCGACACCGACGCCTCGCCGGAGGCCGTGTTCGCCGCCGTACAGGGCGTGGGCGGCGAGCGTGGCTGGTACGTCGGCAAGCCACTCTGGGCGCTGCGGGGTTGGATCGACAAGCTCGTCGGCGGGGTCGGCATGCGTCGTGGCCGTCGTCACCCCGACGAGCTGCGGGTCGGCGATGCGCTCGACTTCTTCCGCGTCGAGGCCTTCGAGCCACCGCACCTGCTGCGCCTGCGCGCCGAGATGAAGGTGCCCGGTGCAGCGTGGCTGGAGTGGCGCGTCTCGACCGACGACGCGACCGGGCGGACCGTCCTGCGCCAGCTGGCCCGCTTCCACCCGCGCGGGATCGCCGGCCGCCTCTACTGGTGGGTGCTCCTCCCGCCGCATGCGGTGATCTGGCGGCAGCTGGCCCGACGACTCGTCGGCGCTGCGCAGGCCTCGTCGTCGAACCCCCGCCACGAGCCCTCGCGCGTCTCCTGACCCCACCGAGGTGAGAAGGATCGGCGGGAAGCCGGAATGACACCGTGATGGCGGCGTGATCGCCGACGAGCGTTCGACACCCATCGCCAGATCAGCGACGACGCGTTGGCAGGTACGGCGGCGACCATCACGATCCCGGGGCAGTCCACAACGACCGCTCTGCGACGATCTCCCGACGCGTTTTTACGACTAAACGACGCTAAGATGCCCGGATGCCGGCCGTCAGACATCCGCAGCACGACGGCGACATCATCATCGCCGGTGCCGGCTGCGCCGGCCTGAGTGCGCTCTGGCACCTCCTCCAGAGCCCGCTCGCCGACCGCCGGATCCTGATCGTCGACCGAACGATCGAACCACGCGACGACCGCACCTGGTCGTTCTGGGGCCCGCCCGATGCGCCCTTCGCGTGGCTCGCCGACCGGTCATGGCGCGACGTCGAGGTTCGGTTCCCGTCGTGGACGTCGACGCAGCGACTGGGAACGTGGCGCGGGCCTCGGCGCTATCACCGGGTGCGGAGCCGCGACTACACAGCGGCGATCCTTGCGCTCGCCGAGCGGCAGCCGAACGTCCGTCTCGTCCCGGCCGCCATGCTGGGCATCGACGACGAGCACGACGGCGCTCGGGTCAGGACCGCCCTCGGCGACCTCCGGGCACCCGTCGTGATGCAGAGCGTCGGCCGCCCGCCCGGCGGCCCACCGGCGCGCCATCCACTGCGCCAGCACTTCGGCGGGTGGGAGGTCAGGACCGAGCACCCGATCTTCCGCCCCGGGGTGGCGACCCTCATGGACTTCGATGCACCGCAGGACGACGGCACTGCGTTCTTCTACCTCCTGCCCGATGCAGCCGACCGTGCACTCGTCGAGTTCACGACCTTCTCGCGCCGACCGCGCGACCGCACGTTTTACGACCACCACGTTCGCGAGTACGTCGCCGACCATGGCGCCGGTGACGTCGCCGTCGAACGCACGGAGTACGGGTGCATCCCGATGGAGGATCGCTCCTGGCCACAACGATGCGGACACCATGTCTGGAACCTGGGCACCGTCGGCGGCATGACGAAGCCGACGAGCGGGTACACGTTCCAGCGGATCCACCGTCACTCCCGTCATCTCGTCGACACGATGGCGGCGACCGGTGACCCGGCCGAGCTGCCCGATCCGCCTCGTCGCTTCGCCTTCGGGGACCGGACGCTGCTCCACTTGCTCGATCACCGCCCCGAGCTCGGCCGCACCATCTTCGAGCGCCTCTTCCGCACGACGCCGATCGACCGCGTCCTCACGTTCCTCGACGAAGCGTCGTCCCTGGCACAGGACGCCCGCATGGTGGCCCACCTACCGCTCGGTCCGTTCCTCGCAGCGGCGGCCGCCGAGACCCGCGCCGCATGGCGCGACCGGCGGGAGCTCGACCGAGCGTTCGGCGACACGGCAACGTCGATACAACTCGATCCGGCGCCTGACGTGCACGTTCGAGCCGAGCTGTTCGAAGCACCGGTCGGCGACATCGTGGCGGCATGACCCGACGACTCCATCCCAACGCGCGTGCCGAACTCGTCACCGGACCGCTCTTCTGGCCGTTGACCACGGCGACCGTCGCCACCGCGTTCCTGTCCGCGGCGCTCGAGCCCGACCCGGTGGTGTCGGCCACCATCGCCATCGCCGTCGTCGCGACGCTCGGGTTGCCGCACGGCGCGGCCGACCACGCGGTGATGCGAGCGATCACGGGCGTCTTCGATCCGGTGCGGTTCCACGTGCGGTACGTGGCGGGGGCCGCCGGCTACGCCGCGCTGTGGCTCACCGTGCCGGCGGTCGCGCTGATCGGCTTCCTGCTCGTCTCGGCCCACCACTTCGGCCAGTCGGACCTCGCACACCTCCGGCAGGACGGCAGCCGCATGCTCCAGTGGTCGCGGGGTGTGTTCGTCGTCGCCGTCCCGCTCGTCGCCCACACGACGGCCGTCGGGCCGATCGTCGAGCGGCTCGCGGGCGTCGATCCGTCGACATGGTCGTGGCTCGCGGCGAGTCGCCCGGTCGTGATCGCGCTCCTGATCGGGCAGCATCTCGCCGCCGTCGCATTCCTGCTCCGGCGCACCCCCGCCCTCCGCCTCCGGCAGCTCGTGGTGACCATCTCGCTGACGACGCTGTTCGTCGCGGCCGACCCACTGATCGGGTTCGCCGTGTACTTCGGGGCGTGGCACTCGCTGGGCCATCTCATGACGCTGTCGAGCGTGGTCGGCACCGGCGGCCGGCCGATCGTCGACGTGGTGCGAATCGCTGCGCCACGGACGCTCGTCGTCGCCGTGCTCGCCGCCGCGGGGGCCGCGCTCTGTGTCGTGGCCGGGCGGGCGGACTTGATCGTGCCGTCGGTGTTCGTGATGCTCAGCCTGGTGACGGTGCCGCATGCTGTGGTCGTCGAGCGCATGTGGCGTGACGACCGCAGCGCGGTCACCGACCAACCGCTCGTCGCCACGCGCTGAACGACGAGATCGGGCCGCCCGTCGGCGTCGCCAGCCAGGGCCAGGGGTGCACCTCGGCCGGCGAGATCGCACCGGCTCGACGGCGAAAGCCCGGCACGGGCGCGAACGTCACGGCGACGCGCCGCCCGCCGAGCACGGCCACCGGGTCACCGAGCCAGAGCTCGACACCGCGGGTGAGCGCCCGCTCGGCGAGCGTCTCCACGAGGAACACGAGGCGCTTCGACGACAGTTGGAGACGAGCGAGCAGCGGCTCGTCGAACACGAACACCACCGGGAGATCCGGGCGCGCAACCGACGCCGGGTCCTCCGCACCGAGCGACTCAGCCGTCAGCCACACGGCCTCGGCCACGCCCCCGCCGCGGCGCTCGACGTCGTCAGGGCCGCGTGTGCGGCGCACGTCGGGGTCGAACCGAACGGCAGGGTTGCGCTCGACGGGAACGAAGGCCGGATCGTCCGGCCACGCCTCGATGGGACAGTCGTCCCGACGCTCGCAGCCGTCGCAGAGACCCGGCGCCCGCCGACGGACCTGCGACCGGCTGAACCCGTAGTGCTTCGACGATCCCACCCCGGCCGTCCACTGCCAGCCGAGTCGATTCGCCGCACGCGAGCCGTCGAGGAGGTGACGGAAGAAGGCGTCCTCGCCGCTGCGCCAGTCCGCGGCCTCGCGCACCGCCCAGTGGCTCGCGAGCCACATCCGCGATTGGTTGACGAGCCAACCGTCCCGCTCGAGCTCGGCGAGGTTCGCGTCCAGGCACGCCATCGAGCGGTCCCACGCGGCGGGCGCCGGCGAGTCGGCGGACGACCCGGCGAGCTCTCGCCGAACACCGCGTCCGGTTGCCGCCCCCAGCCGTGCGTACCAGTGCCGGGCGTACTCCTGCCAGAGCAGCTCGTCGCGGAACTTGGCGACGTCGCGCGCTGGCCCTCCGGCGACATGGCGCCAGACGTCGGGCAGCGTGAGCAGCCCGTGGCGGATGTACGGCGACAGACCGGACGCACCGCGTCGCGCCGTCGGCCGGACCTCGTTACGACGGGACGCATAGCCGGCGACGTCGAACGCCGCGAGGGCCGCATCGGCTGCGCTCTGACCACCGCGGAATCGCTCCGATCCGCGAGCTGCGTCGCCCGCCACATGGACCAGATGGCGGTCCACGAACGCCTCGGCGGCCGCACGGCCGGGTCGGGGTACCGGCAACCGGTTCACGAGGGCCTCCGCCGGATGCGGATCGGCCCCCTGGCCGTCGAGGGGTCGACGACGCGGCCGCCCTGCGTGATCTCGACCAGCCCGGCGGCCACGAGCCGCCGCGCGGCCCTCCTGGCCGACTCCATGAGCGCACGCCAGTCGTCGAGGTCACGGCGTTCGGCGACGAGACGAGCGGCTTCCGACGGACAGATCGTGGCTCCACGTCGCCGCTCCAACAGCAACTCGGTGACGGCGTTCTCGAGGTCCCGATCGACGGCGTCGACGCGACGACGACGGCACGCCGCCGAGCAGTAGCGGACGTCATCCCAGCTGCCGGCCCACTTGGCACGCCACTCGATGGTCCGGCCGCACGACGAGCACGTCGTCGGCGCACGACCGCCCGGTGCGGGTCGGCGCCGGCCACTCGCCGAGGTCCGGTTCGTCCGCGATCGGGCCATCAGCGGGCGATCGCGAGCCGCTCGAGGCGACGGAGCGCGCTGCGGCACACGACTGCGTACGGCGCCGCCCAGACCGGCACACCGAACCCGACGCGGCACCCGTGTTCGGTACGGACCACGCGATGATCCGTCGCTGGCACGTGGGCGATCGACCAGCGCCAACGGTGTCCGGGCTCGAACGCGGTCACGGAGAACGGGAAGCTGACACCGGGCGTCGTGCGCACCGAACCCGTCGAGCCGAGCTCGAACACGTCGCCGTCGAGCGATGCGTCGGAGACCGATGGTCCCCAGGCCGACCAGCGCGAGACATCGGTGAGCAGGTCCCACAGGGCCTCGGGCGGCGCCTCGATGTCACGCTCGACCCACATCACCCGCATCGGCCTATGCGGCCCGGCTGCGGGCGGTGCGGGCACGGTCGATGAGCTCGTCGAGGCTTCGACCGGGAGCCCCGACGATCGTCGGGACGCCGGCTTCGCCCAACTCGCCTGCGACCTCCGTCGCAGCGAGCAACGTCGACGGGTTGGTGACCGTCAGCACCGCAACGTCCACGTCGTGGTCGGCGCAGAAGCCGACCAGCTCGGCCGGCGGCATGTCGGCACCGAGGTGATGAACGTGCCAGTTGTCGTCGCGCAGCGCAAGCGCCGCCATGCTCGTGGGGAGGGAATGCCGGTCGCCCGCGACTGCGGCGACCATCGCCGTCCCTCGGCGGCGACCGCGCGGGTTGGGCGCCAGCTCGCCGAGGATCCGCTCGGTGATCGCCGCAGCACGGTGCTCGACCCAGATCGTGAGCTCACCGTCGTGCCACGCCTGCCCGATGTGGCGCAGCGGCGGCACGAGCACGTGCTGGGCGACGTCTCGCACCGACGCGCCCTCGTCGGCGAGCTTGCCGGCGATCTGCCGAGCCGCCGCCTCGTCGCCCGCGACCATCGCATCGTGCATCCGCTCAGCGGCATGGTCGAGCCGGCGCCGGCTGGGCGCCTCGGGTGAGCGCGGCGTGCTGCGCCGCTGCTCGACGGCCTCGAGATCGGCACGCGACACGACGTATCGACCGTTCACCATGGCGGCGGGCAGCTTCCCGGTCCGCACCCACCTGTACGCCGTCTGATAGTGGACGCCGAGCTCGTCGGCGGCCTCGTGCAGATCGAGCTGCGGAGTCTGAGCCATGCGGTGAGTGTACCGATGGAACGGAAAATCGGACTCATCCAGAGTAAATACAACTGAACGTTGCTAATATCGCCCTCGGCGTCGACGACGGCGTCACACCCACCCCCAACCCGACAGCAAGGGAGCGTCCCATGGACTTCACGTTGAGCGAGGGCCAGTACAACCTCGTCTACAACTCCTTCTCATTCGTCATCGCCAGCATGGGCGCTGCGCTCGTGTTCTTCCTCCTGATGAGGAGCCGCGTTGCGCCGCGCCATCGCATGGCCTTGACGTTGTCGACCCTGGTGGTCGGCATCGCCCTCTACCACTACGTACGCATCTTCGGCTCGTGGTCCGACGCGTTCAGCTTCACCGACGGTCGCTACGTCCAGGACGGTGAGCCGTTCAACGAGGGCTATCGCTACGTCGACTGGCTGCTGACCGTGCCGCTGTTGCTGGCGGAGCTCGTCGTGGTCCTGAAGCTGTCGAAGAACACGACTCGCAGCATGCTCATCCGGCTCTCGATCGCCGCCGTCGCGATGATCGCGCTCGGCTGGCCCGGCGAGGTGTCGGATCCGGACTCGACCGCCCGCACGCTCTGGGCCGTCGCATCGACGATCCCGTTCATCTACATCCTCTACGTGCTCTTCGTCGAGCTCGGCCGCTCGCTGGGCCGCCAGAGCCCGAGCGTCCGCAAGACGCTCGACGGCATGCGCTACATCCTGCTCGCGACGTGGGGCGTGTACCCGCTCGCCTACATGGCGCCGTCGGTCATCGACGACGCTGCCGCAGCCGAGGTGGCACGCCAGGTCGGCTACTCGATCGCCGACGTGCTCGCCAAGCCGCTGTTCGGCCTGCTGGTGCTGGCGATCGCCCTGTCCAAGAGCCGTGACGAGGGCTACGTCGAGGCCGGCGACGACGCCGGCGCCGACAGCCGGGTCGCCGTGCCGGACGACGCCGGCGACCTCGTCGAGGCCTGACCGTTCCCACACCGGGCCCCGCCACCCGCGCCTCCTGGGGTGGCGGGGCCCCTCCTCGAAAGGTTTGCCATGCGATTGGTGCTCCAGGACCGCTCACCCCTCGAATCTCCGCCTGGCCGGTTCGCTTGCGAGCCGTTCTACGCCGAGACGATGACGCTGCTGCGAAGCGTCCGCGATCACGACTTCGAGACGCTGGCCTGGCTCTGCGACGACGACTTCGGCATCGTCGACATCGGCGTCGACGGCAACGCCCGCCCGATCCGCACCCGCCTCGAGTGGGAGCGGTGGTTCAACGAGCTGTTCGCCACGCTCGACACGATGGCGGCAACGACCGACTCCGAGATCCTCGACTACCGAGCGATCAGAACCGACGACCTCGGCTACTCCGTGCTCGACTTCCGGCAATCGCTGACGGCGAACGGAACAACTGCGACGTTCGACTGTGTTGCGACCATCATCTGGAAGCGCACACCCCACGGCTGGCGCGAGGCGCGCTGGCATGCGTCGGTCGTCGCGGCCGACGTCCCGGCGGAGCTGCGGGCGGCATGACGGCGACCGACCAGTTGCCTTGGGCGGATCCCGCCGACTGGAAGAGCAGAGCGGTCTGCCACGGCAAGCTCCACCTCTTCTTCGCCAAGAAGTCCGAGCGACCCGAAGCTCGCGCACGCCGGGAAGCCAAGGCGAAGCGGCTCTGCGACGTCTGCCCGGTGATGGACGAGTGCCGCCAGTACGCCCGGGACAACCGTCTGTACGGCTTCTGGGGCGGCGAGAGCGAAGAAGCGCGCCACCGCGCCGGCTACACGCTCAACGCACCGATCGGTGTCCGACCGACCGAGGACGGCGAGTCGGTCGCGAGCTGATCAGGCTCGCTCGGCCAGGACGAGCGCGACGTCCCCGCCGTCGCTCGTGTAGGTCTCGATCGTCGCCAGCCCGGCTCCGGCCAGCTCGGCGTCGATCTGCTCGAGGGTGAACTTCGTCGAGACCTCGACGCGGAGCTCCTCGTCGCGAGCGAAGTCGACGTCGATGCCCGCCCCGGGGATCCGAACGTGCTGATCACGAAGCGCTCGCACACGGATGTCGACGCGGCGGTGGACCGGATCCCATAGGCCGACGTGCTCGAAGGCGCTGACGTCGAAGTCGGCTGCGAGCTCGCGGTTCATGACCTCGAGCAGGTTGAGCGAGAACTGGGCGGTGACGCCCTGCTGGTCGTTGTAGGCCGCGAGGATCCGATCGACCGGCTTCATCAGGTCGATGCCCAACAGGAACGTGCCACCCGCCCGCAACCATCCCGCCACCGACCGCAGGAACCGCGCTCGCTCGGGTGGGTAGAAGTTGCCGATCGTCGAACCGAGGAACGCCATCAGCGGCGTGCCGTCGTCGGGCACCCGGTCGAGGTGCTCGTTGAAGTCGCCGACCACACCGTGCACGGCGAGCCCCGGATAGCGCTCGGCGAGCTCGACCGCTGCGTCGTGCAGCGTCTGCTCGCTGACGTCGACCGGCACGAACCGACGGAGCCGGCCTGCGGCCGCGAGCGCGTCGAGCAGCGTCCTCGTCTTGTCCGACGTGCCCGACCCGAGCTCGACGAGCGTGTCGGCGCCGGCGCGGGTCACGATGGCGAGGGCGTCGCGCTGGAGGAGCGACCGCTCGGCCTCGGTCGGGTAGTACTCGGGCAGCCGGGTGATCCGGTCGAACAGCTCGCTGCCGCGGTGGTCGTACAGCCAGCGCGGGTCGAGGCGCCGCGGCCGGCCCTCGAGACCGACGCGAACCTCGTTGGCGAGCGTCATCGACCACCAGTGCTCGCCGAGGTGGCGCTCGATGACGGGTTCGATCGGGACGTCGTCGACGACGCTGTCGACGTGGGGGGTGGTGACCGTCATGGTGTGCCTCCGTCGGCGAGACGCACGCCGGAGACCATCCAGCGGGCGTGTGGGGGGAAGAAGTTGCGGTAGGTCGGGCGGGCGTGGCTGGGCGGCGTGTACGACGAGCTGCCGCGGAGCACCATCTGCCCCGACATGAACTTGCCGTTGTACTCGCCGACCGCGCCGGCGGCAGGCTCGAATCCGGGGTACGGCAGGTAGGCCGAGGCGGTCCACTGCCAGCACTCGCCGAACGCCTGTCGGACCTGTGGTGCCTCGTCCTGCACCGCGGCGGCTCGTGGTTGCAGCGCGTCGAGGTCGAACGGGCGCGAGCTGAATCCGAGCGACAGCGCTCGCTCCCACTCGAGCTCGGTCGGGAGCCGCTTGCCCGCCCATCGGGCGTAGGCGTCGGCCTCGTAGTAGCTGACATGACAGACCGGCTCGGCGGGGTCGAGCGGACGCGTGCCGGCCAGCGTGTGCACCGACCAGCCGTCACCCTCGGGCACCCAGTAGAGCGGCGCCGCCCACCCCTGCGAACGGACCGCGTGCCAGCCGTCGGACAACCAGAGGTCGGCGCGCCGGTAGCCGCCGTCGTCGATGAACGCACGCCACTCCCCTGCGGTGACCAGCCGGTCGGCCAGCCGGTACGGGTACAGGTACGCGCAGTGGCGGGGTGACTCGTTGTCGAACGAGAACCCGGAGCCCGCCCAGCCGAACTCGGACAGACCCCCGTCGACATCGAGCCAGCCGAGCGGCGTCGCCGCCCGCGGGTGGGTGCGTTCGGGTCGATACACCGGCTGCAGCGGGTTGATCGACAAGACGTGCTTGATGTCCATCAGCAGGAGCTCCTGGTGCTGCTGTTCGTGGTGCAGACCCAGCACGGTCAGGTCGGCCACCGCCGACCCGTCCCCGCCGAGCTCGCTCGCCAGCAACTCCTCCATCGACGCATCGACCGCAGCCCGGTAGCTGCTGATCTCGTCGACGCCCGGCCGGCTGAGCAGACCCCGCTGGGCACGAGGGAACTGCGGTCCGACCCCCTCGTAGTAGCTGTTGAACAGCTCGCGATACCGCGGATCGAACGGCGAGTGATCGGCCGCGAAGCACTCGAGCAGGAACGTCTCGAAGAACCAGGTCACGTGGGCGCGGTGCCACTTCGTCGGGCTGACGTCGGGCATCGACTGGATCGACTGGTCCTCCGCAGTCAGTGGTGCTGCAAGCGCCTCGGTCAGCGACCGGGTCGCCCGGTACGCCTCGACGAGGTCGGTGCGCAGGCCGGGGGAACCAGCGGGCCGCGCGGGTGATTCCGGGCCGATGGCGGTGAGGGGGCTGCCCATGCGACCCACCCTGGTGGTCGGTCGATCCGATCGCATCGCCCGAACTCGGGAATTCACCCACCCGCGCGGTGGATCACCCGTCGGGGATCAGGCCCAACCGGCGGGCGGTCTCGACGATCTCGGCCTGGGTCGACGCGCCGAGCTTGTGGCGGATCGACGTGAGGTGGGTCTTCACCGTGTTCTCCGAGACGAACAGCTGGTTGGCCAGCTCCTTGCGGGGCAGCCGGTGCGGGAGCAGGCGAAGCACGGCGAGCTCGCGCTCGGTGAGCTCGACGGCCCCGGGCGGCAGGTGCTCGGGGTCGACCTCGACGAAGCGGGTGTCGTTGCGCGTCTCGCGAATGAGGCCGGCGAGGTAGTCGCCACCGCGGCTGCCCAGCGCCTCGTTGGCCCGGCGCAGCCGTTCGCGGACACGGTCCATGTCGCCGAGCCGGTGGGCGATGCGCGCCTGCAGGCAGAACACGAGCACCAGCATCAGTGGCTCGATGCCCGCAGCTGCGATCTGCTCGGCGCGCCGGGCGTGGCCGTCCGCATCGCCGACGCGGCCGGTCGCGAGCGCAACGCGGCCCTTGGCCACCAGCGCCAGCGCCGGCTGGTGGAAGCGCTCGGTGACCGGGCTGTCGACGAACCCGAGCGCCAGGTCGGCGAGCCGCTCGGCCTCGTCGAAGGAGTCGCCGTCGGTCGACGCGATGAATGCCAGGCCCGAGTAACCGGACATCACCGGGTGGGCGTGCTGGGCCTCGAGCCCGGCGCGCACCGCGGCGAGGTGCGGCTCGCGATCGAGATCACCCGAGAGCAGCATGGCGAGGCCGAGCGCGGCGTGCGACTCCGTGGCGATGACCGACTCGGACTCATCGATCAGCTCCATCGTCTCGACGGCGGCCGCCAGCGAGCCGCGGACGTCGCCCTGGTGTCGCCGGAGGTGCGACCGGAGCGACGTGACCTGGGCCCGGATGTCGGGTGGGTCCGGCGGGGCGTCGTCGGGCGGGTCGAGCCACTGCTCGATCTCGTCGTAGCGGCGGACGTTGAGCGCCGCCCACGCCGCCGAGAGCCGGAGCGTCGGGTCGTAGCGGCAGCGGTCGACCCCGTACAGATCGAGCCAGTCGGCCACGGTCGCGAACAGCCCGCGCTGTGCGTACTGGATCGTGTTCTCGGTGATCGCCCGCCGGGCGAGCTCGAAGTCGCCCGCCGCCACTGCGTGGCGCACCACCGCCGACGGCTCGTCGCGCTCGAGGTACCACTGCGCGGCCATGCAGTGCAGCTTCCTCACCCTGGCGGGGTCCAGCTCGTCGGCCTTGCCGAGGAGGAACTGGCGGAACAGCGGGTGGTACTTGTAGAGCTCGAGCTCGGGGTCGACCAGCTGCGTGAACACGTGGTTGCGGGCCAGCTCGCGGATGATCGCCAGGCTCCCGGCCCGACCGGTGAGCTCGTCGCACAGCGCCGGGTCGAGCTCGTCGAGCAGGCTGGTCTCGACGAGGAACCGCTGCACGTCATCGTCCTGGGCGTCGAGCACCTCGGCGGCGAGGAAGTCAGCGAGGTCGGGCTGCCCGACCGTGAGCGACCGGACGATCTCGTCGGGCGGTCGACCGGGGCCCGCGGACACCGAGAGCATCAGCAGCGCGGTGACCCAACCCTCGGTTCGGGTCACGATGTCGACGACCAACTCGGGGTCGATCTGACCGTCGAACAGCATCGTCGCCTCGTCGAGCGTGAAGGCGAGTGCGTCAGCACCGACTTCGAGCAGTGCACCGCGGCTGCGCAACCGGCCGATCGGCAGCTGCAGGTCGGACCGCGTGCTGAACACCAGCGTCAGGTTGCGGGGTGGATGGAGTGCGATGCGGGCGATCGCATCGAGCGTGTCGGTGTGCGCGACCTCGTGGAGGTCGTCGAACACCACCAGGACGGGCTCGTCGCTGCGCTCGATCAGCCCGATCAGCTGGTCGATCACCCACTGGAGGTGGTCGGGCTCGAGCATGTCGAGCAGGTCCTCGAGCTGCTCGGGATCGCTCACCAGGGCGGCACAGACGTGCGTCCAGAACCTGATCGGGTCGTTGTCGGCGCCGTCGACGCTCATCCATGCGAGCCGGGCCCGCATCGCGTCGGCCGCCTGCAGCAGCAACGTCGTCTTGCCGTAGCCGGCCGGAGCGCGGAGCAGCCAGACCGGCTCGTCCGACTCGACCAGACGATCGACGAGGCGTGGGCGCTCGATCGCACCGCGATGGAGGCGCGGCGGCATCGTCTTGGATCGGATGAAGCGTTCGACCACAGCTGCCATCAGTCTCGGTCCCACCGGCGCGAACGGGGTCACCCGCTCGCGGCAATCACCCGTCGAGCAGCCGCCTGAGCTTGGGGCCCGGCACGGGTCGGGCACCGGGGTGCTCGATGACCCACGCCGAGATCTTGGTGGCGAAGCGGGCCGCCTCGACCGCCGACGACCCGGTCAGGAACTTGGCGAGGAACCCACCGGCGAAGGAGTCGCCCGCCCCCGTGGCGTCGACGAGGTTGTTGGTGGCCGGCGGGATGTGGTGCGGCTCGCCGTCGAGCCACACGAGCGCTCCGTCGGCGTCGAGCTTGAGGATGACGAGCGCCGACGGGTACAGCAGGTCGAGCTCGCGGGCGATCTCCTCGGGCTCCTTCACCCCGGTCAGCACGGTGCCCTCCTCCTTGTTGGGGAGGAACACGTCGATGTCGAGGTCCCGGGTGACCGACAGGAAGGCCTCGACGCCCATCTCCTCGATCATCTGGAACGACGCCGGATCGAACGACAGCGTCGCGCCGGCGCCCTGCGCAAGGCGAGCCGCAGCCCGGGCGGCCGATCTCGGCGGATCGGTGAAGAACGACCATGCGGTCAGATGGAGATGCCCCGCACCTGCCAGCACGTCCCTGGGCAGCTCGCTCGGCAGCAGGTAGAAGTCGGCGCCATGGCCCGAGACCATCGAGCGCTCGCCCGTGTGGTCGACGAAGACGGCGACCGAGCCCGTGAGATTGGCGTCGGACTCGACCAGGTGGTGCTCGACGTGCTCGCCGTCGAGGTTCTCGACCGCGAGCTGGCCCATGCGGTCACGACCGATCTTGCCGACGAAGTGGGTGGACAGCCCGCATCGCGACGCCCAGACCGCCACGTTCGCGGCGCTGCCACCCGGCAACAGCATCACCTCGCCGAACGTGTCACCGCCCCGGAGCAGCTCGGTGTTGGTTCGGATCAGCACGTCCCAGGCGAAGTCGCCGAGGACGCACAGCGGGCGATCGGGCACGCCGCAACGGTACCGTCACCGCGTGTTCACGGTGGGCGCGATCATCCTCGGCATCGTCGCCGCGTTCGTCGTCGGCGCGTCGAAGACCGGCGTGCCGGGCGCCGCGCTCGTCGCGGTGCCCATGTTCGCGGTCGTGTTCGAGGGCCGCCTGATCCCCGGGGCGACCCTGCCGGTGCTGCTCGTCGCAGACGTGTTCGCCGTCGCCTGGTACCGCCAGCACACCCGCTGGGATCTGCTCCGGCCGCTCGCGACCTGGGTGGCGCTCGGCTTCGCCGCCGGCGTGGCGTTCTTCGTGATCGCCGGCGACGCCACCCGCACGCTCGAGGTGGGGATCGGCGGCATCGTGCTGCTGATCGTGCTCGTGCAGCTCTGGCGCCTCGTCCGCGGGCAACCGCACCGTGAGGCCGACACGGCGACGGCCGCGATCTACGGCACGGGCGGCGGCTTCACGACGTTCGTCGCGAACGCCGCCGGCCCGATCATCAACACGTATCTCGCCGGTCTGAAGCTGCCCAAGCACGAACTGGTCGGCACGTCGGCATGGCTGTACCTCGCCGTCAACGTCGCCAAGATCCCGCTCTACCTGGCCCTCGGCGAATGGAGCGACGGCGGCCGCTTCTTCACCGCCGACAGCCTGCTGTACGGCGCGATCGTGACCCCGGCCGTCGTCGCCGGCGTGTTCGCCGGCCGCGTGCTGTTCCGCCGGATCCCGCAGCAGGCCTTCCTGGTCGTCGTGCTGGTCCTCTCCGCGGCAGGTGCACTGAACCTGCTGGTCTGAGCTACCGTCCGCGCTCGATGGACGAACGACCGAGCGTTGACTTCCCGGACGGATTCCTGTGGGGCGCCGCCACTGCGGCCTACCAGATCGAGGGCGCCGTGGCCGAAGGTGGCCGCGGCCCGTCGGTGTGGGACGACTACTCCCACACCCCCGGACGGACTGCGAACGGCGACACCGGCGACGTCGCCTGCGACCACTACCACCGCCTCGAGTCCGACGTCGCGCTCATGGCCGAGCTCGGCCTGCGGTCCTACCGGTTCTCGATCTCGTGGTCGCGGGTGCTCCCCGAGGGTCGTGGCCGGGTCAACGCCGAGGGACTCGCGTTCTACCACCGGCTCACCGAGCTGCTGCTCGCCCACGACATCGTGCCGAACGCCACCCTGTTCCACTGGGACCTGCCGTCCGCGCTCGAGGCGACGGGCGGCTTCCGCAACCGCGACACCGCGAAGTGGTTCTCCGACTACGCCGCGCTGATGGTTCGCGAGCTCGGCGATCGGGTGTCGATGTGGGCGACGTTCAACGAGCCCTGGTGCTACGCCTACCTCGGCCATGCGGCAGCCATGCACGCGCCTGGTCTCACCGATGACGCCGCGGCCGTCGCCGTTGCGCACCACGAGCTGCTCGCGCACGGGCTCGGCGTCGAGGCGATGCGCGCCGAGCGCAGCGACCTCGAGCTCGGCATCGTGCTCAACCCGTCGGGCATCGTGGCCGAGGGGTCACCCGCCGCCCCGGAGGACTCGATCCGGTCGATCGACGGCCTGCACAACCGCTGGTGGTTCGACGGCGTGCTGAACGGCGCCTACCCAGCCGACGTCCTCGACGATCTCGGGCCGCTCGGGGCCGTCATCGAGCCCGGCGACATGGAGCAGATCGTGCAGCCGATCGACTGGATGGGCATCAACTACTACTTCGAGATCCTCGTCCGCGGCCTGCCGGCCGACGGATCGGCCCGTGCGCTCCGCCAGTACCCCACGGTCGCGAGCATCGCCGAATCGCCGACCCGACCGGTCCACACCGACATGGGATGGCCGATCACGCCCGAGGGCTTCACGGCCTTCCTGCAGCGGCTGCACCGGGAGTACCCCGACCTGCCGCCGATCTACATCACCGAGAACGGCGCGGCCTACGACGACCCCGTCGTCGACGGCCGTTGTGCCGATCCGCGCCGCATCGACTACCTCGACCGTCACCTCCGGGCACTCCGGGACGCGATCGACTCGGGTGTCGACGTGCGCGGGTACTACCAGTGGTCGCTGTTCGACAACTTCGAGTGGGCGCTCGGCTTCGACAAGCGGTTCGGGATCGTCCACGTCGACTTCGACACGCTGGAGCGCACCCCGAAGGACTCGGCGCACTGGTACCGCGACGTCATCAAGGCCAACGCCCTCCCGGCACGGGCCGGTTGACGCCCAGTCGAGACGTCGGCGACGGCCACGAAGCGGGCCGTGCCCACGGCAGCTCCCGCGGGAAGAGCCTCGGGGAGTTGACAACCTGGGTTGACAACGACGGCTCGTCCAGGGCCGAAGCGTCAACCGAAGTTGTCAACTCGCCGATCAGGACACCCTCCATCGGGATCACCCGAATCCCGACCCAATGCGCGGCGGGTGCAAACCAGCCCGAGGGCGGGGTGGTGTCAGCGGGCCCACCCACAGGCGAGAACGGTATGGGGGTCGTAGTAGACGTACTCGTCGGCGATGAGGCCTTCGTCGTCGAGGTCCCAGACAGCGCCGATGCGCATGGTGCAGTTGTCGCCGCCCGCGGTCATCGTGAGGTCATGGGTCGCACCTGGGCCGAGGCCGCTGGCGAATCCCTCGGTGACCTCGAGCGTGAGATCGGGGTACGTTTCGAAGAGCAGCGCATACCAGTCCTTGATCTCCTGTCGTGACTGCCTGTCACCGGCGAAGCCATCGTGGCGGCTGGATTGATACTGATAGAGCTGAGCAAGAGCGTCGGGGTCTGCTGTAGCCCAGGCTGATTCGAGTCGGTCGATGAAGTCTTCGGCGGTGGCCGCCTGGCCCGCGAGATCAGTCCCTCTCCGCTCCGGATCCGCAAATCCGATGGCGGCGGCCGTCTCCATCGGAAGTGTGCGTGCTGCTTCGAGCCCGATCCGGTGCATCAGCTCTGTTGCCAGGCCGTCGCTGATCGGGAGGTGTCGAATCACGCGAGGCTTGGTCGGCAACTGGCCGGCGTCCGGCAGATCGCGATAGATGCCGTTGCAGCTGCCGGCTGTCAGCGCGCCGCCCGTATTCACGTAGACCGCGTCGATCGGCCAGCTCTCGCACAGCGTCCCGGCGGCGCCGAACGACGAAAAGAACGCCCCAACGGATGGATTGAGGCTGGGAACGATGGGATCGATCACACGGGCACCGAGATGGAACTGCGCCAGGTACAGTTCGCGATCCGGCGCGTTGAACCCGGCCGCTACGTTCGTGCCGATAGCTGTCGGCGCCTCGACGGACGCGGAGATCTCCCGGGCGGACATGGCAAACACCGAAGTCGGTTCCGCGGTCGTCCCAACCGTTGCGGCTGGCTCTGACGACGGCTCGTCGACCGTGTCGATGGCGTCCCCGTCAAGGCCCACTGCGGTGTCCTCGACGGCTGCGCTGGTGGGGGTCGTCGTGTCTTCGGACTCGTCGTCGGCGTCACCGCCGCATGCCGCCAGCAACAGCGACATCGCAGCAGCGATCTCGACGAGATCTCTCGAGTGTCGCATCGCTCCTCCTCTTGTTCGTTCGCTCAACGCGTCGGACACGACGAGGTGGCGACGCGTCAAACCCATCGCCGCTTCCAGTTCGAGCCTCCCACTGCGCTGGTCGGCTGTGAAGAGTCGTTCGTACCCGCCGAGACCCACGATGCACCGGTCGCGGCACGCACACCGTGACGCAGGGTCGGTCAGCGTGCTGCCTCCGGACTGCGCATCACGCTCAGGAACGCTGAACCGAGACGGTGGCTCGTGTGCAGACGCGCACGATCAGCTGACCGATCCTCGATCGACGATCCACTGCGTCGGCTGGCCGGTCACGGTCGAGATGTGATCGAAGTCAGCGTCGTAGTGAAGCACGGTGAGCGAGGCTGACTCGGCGACGGCAGCGATGAGCAGATCGGGCACCTTGCGTCCTCTCAAGCCGCCGTCGGCCAGCGCCCGCTGGACCTGACGTGCACGATCGAAGTGATGGGCCTCGACGTCGACGCGACGAAACACCCCGATGGCAGCCGACAGGCGATCCCAGTCGTCGCCGCTTCGCGCGGAGAAACCGATCTCGAGATCGGTCATGGTGGTTCGGGCCAGACCGGAACCGTCGAGTTCCTCGATTCGCCGAACGATCGTCGGCTCGCGCAGGCGAGTGAGGACGCTGGTGTCGAGCAGGAACATCAGTGCCAGGCTTCGGCGCGGTCATCCAGATCTGCCTCCGACAGGGTCGAGAGCGCAGACGAGAGCTCGGCGGTGCGCTCGCGTGCTGCGGTTCGCAGCGCCTCGTTCACGGTGTCCTTGATCGTTGAGGTGCCGAGCCTCGCGCGAGCAGCATCGAGTGCGTCGTCGTCGACATCGATCAGGCGCTTGGTCACAGACGCAGTATATACCAGCACTAATCCAAGATATACACGCGACGAGCCGGCTCGGTACGGGCGCCCGGGCACACCCGCGCGCCAGCTCGTCAACGGCACGTCGGCTCCGGCGGTTCCTCACGAGAACATGCGACACCCGCCCGAGCGAGTCGGTCAGACGCCAAGCCTGCGCTTCGGGACGTTGGACGGTGTCGAGCCGGCCGTCGAGCAGTCAGAGTGACGGCATGGGCTTCGTGCTCTTCTACATCCCGGGTGTCGCCTACCGCCGCACCGCGCAGCGGCACTTCTCGCTGCGGTTCCCGGATCGCTCAGGGGACCTCTGGGACTCTTCGCGTGCGTGGCAGTCACGATTGGCACCGAGCCGCCCTCGTCACTCGGCGTCGGTGAACCTGATGATGCGGCACATGGAGTGGGGTTGCGCGCTCTACCGCGCCCTGCAGGACGACGGCGTCGATCGAGCCGAGGCGGGCTCGCTGGTGGAGTCGATCATGTCGGACGTCTACAGACCCGTGCCATCCGTGCTGTACAAGATCTCACGGCTTCGCAGCTCCCGGCATGCGACCAGGGTCGAGTGGCTCCTGCTGCGCGTGATCAGCCGCCGCGTCTTCTCCGCCCCGTTCGTTCATCGGTATCTCGACTCGGACGACGGCGTGGCCTGGGACGTCACGTGCTGCCCCTTCGCCGACTACTTCGTGGAGCAGGGCGTTCCCGAACTGACTCCGCATGCAGCGTGCAACCTGGACCATCGAGCGGCGGAAGCGATCGGTGTCGAACTCGTCCGCACTCAGACCATCGCAGAAGGTGCCGAGCACTGCGACTTCAGGTGGAAGATCCCGGCGTGAGGCCGGTCAGACGCAACGACCCGATGCGTGGGCGTCAGCTGACGTCGAGTAGGTCGACGACGAAGATCAGGGTCTCGTTGGGCGCGATGACGCCGCCGGCACCCTGCGCGCCGTAGCCCATGTCGGGCGGGATGTGGAGGGTGCGACGCCCACCGACCTTCATGCCGGCGACACCTTCGTCCCACCCGGCGATGACCTGGCCGGCGCCGAGCCCGAACCGGAACGGCTCCATGCGGTCCCACGAGGCGTCGAACTGCTGCCCGGTCGACCAGGACACACCGACGTAGTGGACGCTGACGGTCTGTCCGCTGGCCGCCTCGGCACCCTCGCCGACCACGTCGTCGATCTTGACCAGCTCGGTGGGCGGAGCGGTCTCGGGCACGGTGACGTCTGGCTTGCGCATGGCTCGCACCGTACCGCCGCTACTTCCCGATCGCTGCGACCAGACCCTCGGGGTCGGCGACGCTCACCCACAGCGCCGAGTGCGGCTTGAACCCGATGACCTTCGGCACCCGCTCGACGAACTCGATGCACACGCCGCGCTCGTGGTTGGTGCCGAACGTGATGCCGTCGTCCGAGAAGCTGAGTCGCAATCCGACCGCCGTGTACCACCGGTGCGGGCCACTGACCTCGGTGTGATCGACGTTGTCGAGAGTTGTCTCGACCCGGGCGCGACCGAAGGTCGCGGTCAGCGTGCCGTCGTCGGTGAGCGTGACGCCGTCGGTGTCCTTGACGCGCAACACGGTGAAGAGGGGTCGCCACCGATCATCGAAGCGGTACGGGAAGAACTGCTCGCCGCTCATGTTGCCGCGGGCTCGTCGTACGCGGCCTCGATGATCCGCCGGAGTTCGGGCCAGGCAGCCGCGAACCCGGCGTGGAGCGGGCGCGCCTCGACCTCGTCGAGCGAGTCCCAGGCGATCGCGTCGGTCTCGAAGTTGATCGACGCGCCGAACTCGCCGGGCACCTCGACGACGAACGTCGTGTACGACCAGTCGGTCGCCGGGGCGAACACCGTGTGGCCCAGCACGGTGTGACCGCCGGGGATCGCGCCGATCTCCTCGGACGCTTCCCGGAGCGCACCCTCCAGCGGTGTCTCGCCCTGATCGAGGGCACCACCGGCGCACGACCACGTGCCGCCCTCGTGCGCGAAGGCCGACCGCTTCTGCAGCATCACTCGTGGCCCGTCGGGAAACCGCACGACGAACACCGCGCCGGCCGCCCCGTAGACGCCCCACCGCATGTGCCCGTCCGAGCACATCAAGAACCCGTCGCCGGACTGGCGCACGTCAGTCCGACCAGAGCTGTTTGGCGGTCTCGACGGTGTTCATGCCGACGTCGCCCGTCGACGCCGGTTCCGGCCGGAACGACTCGCCGACCAGCGCGCTCAGGGTGGCGCCGGCGCTGTAGGTCAACGCCTGGAGGTCGTAGCCGCCCTCGAGCACGACGAGCACGCGGCGGGCGGGCACCACGGTCTGCAGCCTCGCCGCGAAGTCCGCGTAGTCACCTGAGGTGAGCTGCATCCCAGCGAGCGGGTCGTCGCGGTGTGCGTCGAAGCCCGCCGAGATGATCAGCCAGTCGGGGGCGAACCGCTCGAGGATCGGCTCGACCACCTCGTCGTACGCGGCGCGGAGCGTGTCACCCGCCGTGCCGGCCGGGAACGGCAGGTTGACGTTCGTGCCGACGGCGTCTCCCTCGCCGGTCTCGTGCATCGGGCCGGTGCCCGGGTACAGCGGTGACTCGTGGGTGGAGACGTAGAGCACGCGTGGGTCGGCGTAGAAGATGTCCTGCGTCCCGTTGCCGTGGTGGACGTCCCAGTCGATGACCGCCACGCGCTCCCCCTCGGCCGCGAGCTTGGCTGCCCCGATCGCGGCGTTGTTGAAGAGGCAGAAACCCATCGCGCCGGTGCGCACGGCGTGATGGCCCGGTGGCCGGCCGGCGGCGAACGCGACGTCGCACTCGTCGCCCTGCAGGGCCTCGATCGCGCCGAGCACCGCGCCGGCAGAGCGCCGCGCCGTCGCCCACGAGCCCCGCGTCGCGACGGTGTCGGCATCGAGCTGACCACCACCGGCCGCGCAGAACTCCTCGATCGAGCGCACGTAGCCGGCGTCGTGCACGAGTTCGAGGTCCTCGATGCTCGCCTCGTCGGGGATCCGCCACTGCGTGGCGTCACGCAGGCCCGCCTCGTCGACGCCGGCCAGCGCCGCATCGAGCCGGCCGCGGTGTTCGGGGTGCCACATGGGCGTCTCGTGATCGTCGCGTTCCGCAGCGGCGAACACGATCAACGGGGAGGTCACCGGCCCAGCCTGGCAGCTTCGGCGCTCCGACGCACGTTCCGGCGCACCGGGCCGGTCGCACATGTGAAGCGCGGCGGGCGCTCCCGCTACCGTCGGCACCGTGATCGCCGCACCGACGAACCCGCGCGACATCTGATGGGCCGCCTCGACGAGCTCGACTTCACCGCCCGCCTCTCGACCGAGGAGTACGAGCAGCGGCTCTACACCGCCCAGCGGCGGCTGCTCGAGTTGCGACTCGAGATCGGCGGCCACCTCGACTCCCCCGACCTCGGGCCGGGCGTGGCCGTCGTCCTCGAGGGCTCGGACGCCGGCGGCAAGGGAGGCGCCATCAAGCGCATCGTCGAGCCGCTCGACCCGCGTCACTACCGGGTCAACGCGTACGCCAAGCCGACGTTCGACGAGAAGCGCAAGCACTTCCTGTGGCGCTTCTGGCAGGACCTGCCCGGTCTCGGCGGCATGGCGCTGTTCGACCGGTCGTGGTACGGCCGGGTGCTCGTCGAGCGGGTCGAGGGCTACGCCAGCAAGGCGCAGTGGAAGCGGGCGTACGACGAGATCGTGCAGTTCGAGCGCAACCTCGTGCTCGAGGGCGTGATCATCGTCAAATTCTGGCTGCAGATCACCCCCGACGAGCAGCTCCGCCGGTTCGAGAAGCGTCAGGTCGACCCGCTCCGCAAGTGGAAGCTCACCGACGAGGACTGGCGCAACCGCGACAAGATCGACCGCTACAACGCTGCCGTCGAGGACATGTTCCGCAAGACCGACCACGAACTGGCGCCGTGGCACGTCGTGTCGGGCGAGCAGAAGAAGCGGGCCCGGGTCGAGGTGCTCGAGACGCTCGTCCGCCGCATCGAGGACGGCATCGAGGCGTTCGAGCACCCGGTGCCCGACGAGAACGGCTGGGCCTGACGCACGGGGGCACCGCCGGCGCGTGCGCTAGCTGCGACGACCGGGGACGTTGTCCTTGGGCGGGTGGTGTAGGGGTCCGCGATTGAGGTGAGCCCTCCGAGTGGGCTTGTGGGTCTTGCACAACTCACTCACCAGCCCGGAGGGCTCATGTCGCACGCTACGAGACAACACCCGAACGCGCGGTTGACGCCGCGGCATCGCCGCACGATGGTCGCCTGTCTGCTCGATCGCGGGTGGACGGTCGAGCAAACCGCCGAGCGGTTCCAGGTCGACGCCAAGACGGTCCGCAAGTGGCGCGACCGCTTCGTCGCCGAAGGATCGGCCGGTCTGCTGGACCGCTCGTGTCGACCGCACCGGTCGCCGAACCGCACCGCCGATGGTGATCGGGCTCGGATCATCGAGCTCCGCCGGCGGCATCGTTGGGGAGCCGACCACATCGCCCACGAGCTCGGCCTCGCCGCGTCCACGGTCCAGTCGGTGCTGCGCGCCGAAGGACTCGGGCGCCTCGACCGCGGTGACCGAGCCATCGCCGAACGTCCGCGGCGCTATCAACGTGACCGGCCCGGTGAGCTGGTCCACGTCGACGTCAAGAAGTTGCCGGGGATCCCCGACGGGGGCGGTTGGCGGATCCACGGCCGCGGTCGAGCACCTTCCACGAAGCGATCCACGGTCGGGTATCGGTTCATCCACACCGCGGTTGACGACCGCACCCGCGTCGCCTACTCCGAGATCCTCGACGATGAACAAGGCATCACCGCAGCCGAGTTCTGGCAACGAGCACACACCTGGTTCGCTGCCCGAGGTGTCGTGGTCGAGCGCGCCATGACCGACAACGGCGCCTGCTACAAGTCACGGGTCTGGCGGGCCGCGCTCGACGCCACCGGCGTCACCCACAAACGCACCCGCCCCTACCGTCCCCAAACCAACGGGAAAGTCGAGCGCTTCCATCGGATCCTGCTCGAGGAATGGGCTTACGTCCGCGACTGGCACACCGACGACCAACGCCGACACGCCTACGACGGGTTCATGCACTTCTACAATCACCACCGATCCCACGGATCACTCGGCTGGAGGTCACCAATCGACACCCTCACCCGATGCTCCGAGGACAACCTCCCCGCGGAGCACAACTAGCCGCC
>NZ_JASJCS010000055.1 GCF_030065885.1 Ilumatobacter sp.
CACAAAGCACAAGCTGCGATGATCCGCCGCTACATCCGCTGGCGCAACACCAACGCCCGCAACCGACAACTCACCGAACTCATCAACCGCGCAAACGTTGCTTGACGCGCCACTAGGTCACAACACACCGGAGCGCCGGTCGCAGCAGACCCACCTATCAGGGCGGCTCCGTCGTCGACGTCTCCGGGATCGTCGGCAACGTCAGATCGATGCGGATGTTCGGGATCCGCAGCTCCTGGCCGGGCTGGATCGTCTCGCCGGTGAGGCGGTTCAGCTCGACGATCATCGCCACCGTGACCTGGTAGCTCCGTGCGATCTCGCTGAGGTTGTCGCCCTGCTGCACGATGTAGATGCGGTCACGCGGATCGACGGTGGTCGTCGTGACCGCCAGCGTCGTCGTCGTGCGAATCGGCGGGAGCGTCTCGGCCGAGCCGCCTCCCGACGTGCCACACGCCACCATCACGACGGCCCAGGTGGCCAGCACGGGGAGGAGAACGAGTCGACGCATGAGCACGGGGCACCAACCGGTGAACCCAGGTGCAGGATCGTAGGCCGCGCTGCCTAGCCTCCACCAGGATGCCCGACCTCCCCACCTACCCCGGCGCCGAAGCCCCCGATCGCGAGTACCACATCGACGCCGGCGGACTCGCGATCGCCGTGCACGAGTGGGGTGAGGCGACGGCTCCACCGCTGCTGCTCGCCCATGGCGGCTTCGACTTCGCCCGCACGTACGACGTCTTCGCGCCGAAGTTGGCGGCGGCCGGCTGGCGCGTCGTGAGCTGGGATCATCGCGGCCACGGCGACAGCCAGCACGCCCACCTGTACTCGTGGGACGCCGACCTCCGCGATGCGACCGCCGTGTTCGATCACGTCGCCGGCCGTGATGCCGTGGCGGTCGTCGGTCACTCGAAGGGCGGGGCGATGATGGTGCAGCTCGCCGACGCGCAGCCGTTCCGCTTCAAGAGCCTCGTCAACATCGACGGCATCCCCGCCAAGCGACCGATCCCCGACGTGGCCGAGCACGAGCGCACCAAGATGCTGATCGGCGAGCTGACCGGCTGGCTCGACCACCGACGACGAACGGCCGGGGCACAGCGCAAGCCCGGTTCGATCGACGACGTCGCTCGCCGGCGCGGCCGCATGAACCCGCGCCTGCCCATCGAGTGGCTGCGCTACCTCGTCACGGTCGGCGCACAGGAGACCGACGAGGGGTGGCGGTGGAAGCTCGACCCGTCGATGCGCTTCGGTGGCTTCGGACCGTGGCGGCCCGAGTGGTCGCTGATGCGGCTCGCCGGCCTCGACGCACCGTTCTACGGCATGCTCGTCGGCGTGCAGGAGGAGATGGGCTGGGGTACCCGTCCGGGCGAGGTCGAACCGTTCATGCCCCGCAGTGGACGCCTCGAGCTCCTCGAGGACATGGGCCACTTCGCCCACATCGAGCAGCCCGACGAGATCGCAGGACGAGTGCTCGAGTTCCTCGGGGCGCCGGCGTGATCATCGCCCACAACAAGATCGAGCTGGCGCTCCACGAGCTGCGCAGCGGCGCCGGTACGCCGCTGCTCCTGCTGCACGGGCTCGGTGAGCGGACGCCGACCAGCTCGCCCGAGGTCGCCGAGGTGTGGCCCGGCCCGGTGTTCGGGCTCGACTTCACGGGTCACGGGGCGTCGACCCTCCCGGTCGGCGGTGGCTACACCGCCGAGATCCTCCTGGCCGACGCCGATGCAGCGCTCCACGAGCTGGGGACGGCGACCGTGGTCGGGCGCGGCGTCGGGGCCTACATCGCGCTGCTGCTGGCCGGGGCCCGCGCCGACCGGGTGCACGGCACGGTGCTCACCGACGGTCCGGGACTGTCGGGCGGTCCGAGCGTGCCGGTGTCGCAACCGGTGTTCTCCTTGCAGCCCGTCGGGTCGACGCCCGACCCGTATGCGCTGGTCGAGCTCGGACGCGACCTCCGCCCACCCGACTATGCCACCACGTTCGCTCGCCTGGCCGTCGAGGGCTCACCGCTCGAAGCACCGATCACGGTGGCAGCCCGGTTCCGGCCGGCGTGGATCGCCGCGGTCGCCGACGAGTTCGGTGTCGAGCAGGCAGCGAACATCGCGGAAGGCCTTGCGCGCTACTCCCCCGATCGCACAGACTCGGTGTTCGAGCAGAGCTGAGAGCATCGTGCCCCCGATCGTCATCGCCCTCGTCGCCTTCGTCGCGATGGAACCGCTCACGGCGGCCACCCACCGTTGGGTGATGCACGGTGTCGGCATCGCCCTCCACCGCAGCCACCATCGTCGTCTCGCCGCCCGGTTCGAGGCCAACGATGCGTTCCCGGTCGTGTTCGCAGCGCTGGTCTGCGGGCTCTTCGCTCTCGGCCTCAACCTCGACGGCTGGTCGCCGGTCGTGCCGGTCGCCGTCGGCATCACGCTCTACGGCGCGGCGTATGCGGTCGTCCACGACGTGTACATCCACGGCCGCCTCAGGTGGTTCGGCGACTGGCGTCCTGCGCTGCTCGAGCGGCTGGCCGCCGCGCACCGGCTGCACCACCGGTTCAACGCGGCGCCCTACGGGATGCTGCTACCCGTCGTGCCGCGCCACGTCCGCGAGCGGGTCGCGTCCGCCCCAGGAACCTGACGCGGCGTACGGTTCGAAGCGGGCGAAGAGCTCCTCGCCGTACCACCGTTCGGCGCGCGTGCGTGCGACGACGTCTCGATGGTGGGGCATCGAGGACGCGAACGACCGGGCGTCGTCCAGCGTCCGCCACAGGCTGAACGTTCCGAGGCGGCCGACCGGAGCCTCGCCGATGCCGACGACGGCGAGCAGCCCCGCCGCTGATCGAACCTCGTCGCTGACGGGTCGGCCCGCCGCCGAGAACCGTCGCCACGATCGAAGCCGGACGTCGGCGCGGGTGATGATCGCGATCGGGCCGGCGCCGGAGCCGCGTTCGAGCTGATCGAGCACCGCGACACCTCGCCAGCGACCGTGCCCGCCGACACCCCGGAGCCGGACGTGCCACGCCTCCTCGGCGCTGCCCCAGCGCTGCGGGACCGGATGCGAGGCGAGGAAGGCTTCGAGCGCCGACTCGTCGTCCCAGACCGCGAACAAGGCGGAACGGCGGAGGTCGGCCGAGGGCGCCGTGTCGTCATCGCGACCGGTGCCGAGCAGGCGCCAGAAGGCGAGCCCGTCGACCGAGCGGAGCCGCACGCGGTCGCTGCCGAGGTGTGCCAACGTGCGCACGGCCGATCGCCCGCGTACGAGGTGGAACGATGCGATCCGGCTCATCGTCGGCCATGCTGGCAGCCGTGCCGACGGTCGTCACGATCCTCCTCGTCAGCGCCGTCGGCTACCTCGTCGGGTCGGTCCCGATCGCGAACCTCGTGGCGGCGCGGCGCCGGGCCGGGGACCTGCGCACGGTGGGCGACCGGAACCCGGGCTACTGGAACGCGAAGGAGCAGCTCGGTGCGAGGTCGGCGTTGCCGGTGTTCGTCGGCGACGTGGCCAAGGGGGCGGTCGCCGCTGGTCTCGGCGCCGTCGTGGCGGCCGAGGGCGACTGGTGGCTCGCGTACGTCGGCGGGGGCGCTGCGATGGTGGGCCATGCGTGGCCGGTCTTCGCCGGTTTCCGAGGTGGCCGGAGTGTCCTCACGTTCGTCGGGACGGCGCTCGTCGTCGGCCCGGTGGCAGCGGTGATCGGTGTCGCTGCGCTGCTGGCGGTGTGGATGACCACCCGGAGCTTCGCCTGGGCGGCCCGTGTCGGGATCGTCGTCTACCCGATCGCCCAGCTCGTGGTCGACGGCCCGGTGCGGACGGCCACGACCGGCGCGCTGATGACGTTCATCGGTGTGCGCTTCGCGCAAGCTGCACTCGCCTCACCCGCCGAGGCGACGCCCGGCTGACTCTGCGGCAGACGACACGACATCCTCGGGTCGCCCTTGCTGCCACAGCATCACCCACCCCACTGTGCGGCGGACGACACGACATCCGACGACATGACGACTGCCGCGGAATCCAGCGAAGCGCACCAACGAGCATCACCTGCCGAAACCACTCTGCGGCGGACGACACGACAACCGTTGTCCTCGTGACTGCCGCAAGGTCGAGGCCGTCCCACACTCAACGGAGCACGTAGGTGCGGCCGCGCCAGGTCTGCCGGCCCCGCAGCGCACCGCGCAGCAGCGCTGCGACGGCGACCGGGTCGGCCAGCGGAGAGAGCCAGTAGACCGCACGCGCCCCGGCATAGGCCCTCCGCGTGCCGGCCAGCGTCCCGGCCCGCGCTGCCAGCAGCACCAGGTCGATCGCGTCGGCACGCCCGCCGATCGCGCGCAGCAACGGCAACGGCAGCGCCAGTGCGAGGACGCCCGCCTCGGTCACCTGCCGCCACCGCGGTTCGACACCGGGCAGTGCGATCGAGCGTCCCCATCCCGACCAGGTCTCGGCCAACGACTCGAACATGCGGACCGTCAACAGATCGGCAGCGTCGAGGAAGTCGACCCGCCAACCCTGCCCGGCGAGGAGCCGGGCGAGCGCCACGTCCTCCACCACCTCGCCGGCAACCGGCTCGAAGCCACCGATCGCCAGCAGGCCGGTACGGCGAAACGCCATGCACTGCCCGTTGGCCATCATGCGGTCCGGGCGTGGCGGCACCGCCCGGCCCGGCGGGCCGAACCGGTAGACGAGCGTGGTCAGCATCGCCGGATGCAGCCACTGGGATCCCGACGTCGGGCACTCGAAGCGCCCGGCGACCGTCAGCAGCTCGGTACCATCGGCGACCGCTCGCGCGACCACCGAGACGGGCAACGCCGGATCGGGACGGGTGTCGGCGTCGAGCGTGACGATCCACTCGCCGCGTGCCGCCTCGAGGCCCTGCTGCATCGCCCACGTCTTGCCGACCCAGCCTGGCGGAACGGGCCGTCCCGACACGACGTGGGCGCCGGCCCGTGCGGCGACCGACGCCGTCTCGTCGGTCGACTCGTCGTCGACCACCACCACCTCCGCCACGCCCGGCGCACCCACGACTCGCTCGAGCAACGGCCCGATCCGCGCCGCCTCGTCGCGCGCCGGCACGACCACCGAGATCGAGGGCGGCGACGTGTCCCGTCCGAGCCGGCAGGTCACGGGCCGGCGCGTCCGCGCGGCTCCCGCCAGCCGCGCGAGCGCCGTCGCTCCGGCGACGGCCCGGACCATCGTCAGTGGGCCGGGCTTCATCCCTCGCGTTCGGCGATCAGGTCGGCGACGATGCGGGCGCTGATCGTGACCATCGGCAAGCCGCCGCCGGGATGGCTCGAGCCGCCGGCGAGGTACAGGCCGTCGATCGGCCCGACGTTGTTCGGGCGGGCGAACGCCGCCCGCTTCCCGTTCGAGGAGGTGCCGTAGATCGCGCCACCGATCGCTCGGTAGCGAGCCTCGAAGTCGGCCGGCACGAGCGTCCGGGTGAAATCGATCCGGTCACGCAGATCGACGCCGCGTTCGGCCAGCCGGTTGAGGACGCCGGCGGTCATGATCTTCTTGTCGATGCCGATCTCCGGCGGCGTGTTCACGAGGAGGTACCAGTTCTCGTGATCGGGCGGTGCCTGGCTCGGATCGGTCACCGACGACACGCAGGCGTAGATCGTGTAGTCGAGCGGCAGGTTCCCCGATTCGAGGTACCGGAACTCCTGTTGGTCGTGGAGCGAGAAGAACACGTTGTGGTGGGCGATCCCCTCGGTGCGGCCGCGCACGGCAGCGCAGACGACGAACCCGCTGGTCGACTTGCCGACCTGGTCGAGCTGCTTGGCCTCCTTCTCGCTCGGCAGGAGGTCGGTGTAGAGATGTGCCGCGTCGACGTTGGCGACCACGACGTCGGCCCCCTCCGCGCCTCCGTCGGCGAGGGCGACGCCGGCGACCCGGCCGCCGTCGGTGACGATGCTGCCGACGTCGACGCCGGTGCGGATCTCGACGCCCATGCCGTCGGCGACGCGTTCGATCGCGTCACGGAGTCGCCCGAGCCCGCTCATGACGTACCAGCAACCGAACGCCTCCTCGACGTAGGGGATGCACGCCAGCGTCGCCGGCGCCTTGAACGGCGATGACCCGGAGTAGGTCGCATAGCGACCGACGAGTTGCTGGAGGCGCGGGTCCTCGAAGTGGGACTTCGCCGACTTGGCGAGCGTGCGGTTGCCATCGATGCGGGCGAGATCGAGCGGCGATCGCATCCGCGACAACAGCGAGAATGCCGAGCCCATCGGTCCTGCGAGGAACGTGCGCTCGCTGATCTCCCAGATCCGCTCGGCTCGCTCGGCGAACCTCGCCCACTCGTCGCCCGAACCCGGACTGAACGCGTCGAGCGCAGCACGGCGGGCCGCCCGGTCGTCGGGGATCTCGAGCGTCGAGCCGTTCGGCCAGCGATAGCTGAACTGGGGGTCGAGGCGGACGAGCTCGACCTCGTCGGCGAGCGTCGTTCCCGCCAGCTGGAAGAGCTCGTCGAACACGTGCGGCAGGGTCAGCAACGAGGGGCCGAGATCGAACGTGAAGCCGCCCTCCTCGAGGGTCGCGAACTTGCCGCCGACCATCGGATTGCGTTCCAGCACGACCACGTGGTGTCCGGCTGCGGCGAGGCGGATCGAGGTCGCCAGGCCGCCGATGCCGGCGCCGATGATGACGATCTTCACATCCGTCGTCCTAGCAGCCGGATCGCCGCGACGGCCGCCACCGGCACCATCGCCGCCCCACCCGCCACGGCGACCACCCGGTCGCGGAAGTATGCGGCGAACCCGACGGTCTCCATCGCCGCCATGAAGCCGTACTCGGCGACGAGGTCGGCGGCCGGCTCCTCGGCCGGCAGCAGCACCTCGAGCAGCGTCATCACGCCGAGGCTCGACGCGAACCAGCCCACGAAGTTCGAGAGCGGGATGCCGCGGTAGACGCCCCGCCGCGTCCACCGCCAGTACCCCTCGCCCACCATCTGCGGATCGAGGAAGAGATCCCATGCGGTGAGCGCCGCAGCGCCGCCGGCGACGCGGGTCAGCGGGTTCGACCGGTCGCCGAGCGCAGCGTGAGCCGTCTCGCGGGCCGGCACGGCCATTGCGAACCAGGCGAGCGGCACGATCGCCGGCACGCCGGCGACCTGGGGACGGAGCGCGTCCGTGTACCGGTACGCACCGAAGGGTCGGCCGGTGCGAGTGCCGACGTGTTCGACCCACGTCGTGCCGACCGCCGTCGACGTCGCGGCGAGCAGCGAACGCACCGATCCCCACCGCGAAACCGTCGCTGACGTGGTGGTGGCGAACAGGCCGCCGACGACGACCGAGGAGAGCAGGCGTCGTGCCACGCCACCCTGCGCGTTGAGGGGCGTGGCCACCATGCCCGCTGCGGTCACGGCGGACGCCAGCAGCTGCACCGTTCGAGGGCCGACCATGTCGCTCACCCTGTCATGTCCGAACGGCGCCCGGCACATCTGTCCTCGGGATCAGCCGGTGGCGAGCAGCGGCGACGAGTGTCGGGATGGAGTTCCGAGACGTGCCTGGGGCTTCAGCGGCTAGGAACGCCTTGCGCGGCGAACGGCTTCCCCGTCGCCTTGCTTCGCGGGCGACTCCGTGCACCGCCACGATCGGGTCGCCCCGTCCCTCGGCTGGGCTCCCTGGCACATCCGCAACTCAGGGGAGGGAGAAGCCCTTGCGGAGCGGGACGATCACGCGGCTCTCGGTGAAGCCCAGCGACCGGTACAGCGCCCGTGCGGCCGTGTTCGCCTCGCGCACGGTCAGGTGCAGGCGCTGGCAGCCGAGCGTCTCGCGCAGCACGGCCGCGCCGGCGCGGATCAACTCGGCGCCGAGACCCTGCCGACGGCACCGTGGGTCGACGCCGACGAAGTCGATGTAGCCGCTTGCGTCGGGGTGGCGCTGGACTGCGACGTAGCCGACCGCGACCCCGTCGCGCTCGACCGCGAGTCGAACGTGGGTCGCGTCGTTGCCGACGACGAGCGCGGCGCCCGTCGTGTGCGTGCCCGGGAACAGCTGGTCGTGGAGCCGACCGACCGTCGCCACGTCGTCGGCCGTGGTACGTCGACACGGAATCGACGGCGGCGGCAACGGCTCGGTCGACTCGAGCGCCACCGAGCCGGGATCGGCGTGGAAGCCGTGACCGACCGACCACAGGACGAGGAGCTCGAACTCGGCGTCGCACGCCATCTCCTGCTCGACGACCGCTGGCGGGAGCTGACGGCTGGCGTGCGCGTACAGGCCGTCGGCGAGATCGGTCCACGCCCCGTCGTGCTCGGGAGCGATGAACGGGCCGAACCACCAGACGCGCCCCATCTCCTCGTCGATCGACCCCATCAGCCAGCCGGCGAGCTCGCCGGCGACCGATGCGACCGAGGCAACCGACGTCCAGTCGTCGTCCTCCTCGATCATCTCGGCCGCGATCGTCGCGGCGTCGTCGCCGAGGTAGGCGATGTGCCGGTACGGCAGCTGCTGGAGGCGCGCGGCGAGCGCAGCGAGGGTCGGGCGGTCACCTGCGGCCGCACGTCGGAGCTCCATGGGACGAGTGTCGCAGAGGCGACGGCGCTCAGCGGCGCAGGAACTCCGCGGTCGCCACCCCGAGCTTCTTCCAGGTCGGGACCGAGACACGCCCGCCGAAGACGTCGTACCCGGCTTCCTCGATCTCGTCGAGGATGCCGCCGTACAGGCGGTACGCCGCCCGGATGCAGCGGGCGCTGCGGTCGGGAAGCATCGCGATGCCGAGCTCGGCCGAGGCGTAGAGCTCGCGGCAGCGTGCGATCTCGAACCGCATCAGGTCGACGAAGTCCGGCGTGACCCGGCGATCGCCGAGGTCGACGCCGTACTTGCGCATGTCCTCCTGCGGCAGGTACTGGCGACCGCGGTCGAGGTCCTCGTCGATGTCGCGGAGGAAGTTGGTGAGCTGGAAGGCGTTGCCGAGATCGCGAGCGCGTGGCGTGGCGGCCGTGAGGTCGGTCGGCTCGAGGATCGGGAGCATCATCTCGCCGATCACCGCCGCCGAGCCGTCCATGTAGCCGAGCAGGTCGTCCCAGGTGTCGTACGACTCGATCGTGAGGTCCATCTCCATCGATCGCAGGAAACGGCGGAATGCGTCCGGGTCGATGTCGAAGGCCTTCACGGTGTGCACGACCGCCTTCAGGACCGGGTCGCCGGACCGCCCGTCGTCGAGATCGGCGAAGAAGCGCTCACCGAACGATCGCAGGGCTGCGGCCCGCTCCGCGACAGGGACGTCGCGCCCACCCTGGGAGGGGATCTCGTCGACGATGTCGTCGGCGTAGCGGGCGAACGCGTACAGCGCATGCACGTGGTGGCGCTTGACCTGAGGCAGCACCTGCGTCGACCAGTAGTAGGTGGTGCCGTGACGCCGGTTGAAGTCACGGCAGAGCGCGTACGACTGCTCGAGGGTGACCGGGCCGTCGGGGAGCAGCTGCGTGGTCGGAATCGGCGGCGTGCGGCGGAACGACAGCCGCATCACCGCTGGGCTCCTCGGCTCGCCGTCACCACCTCACCACCTCACCACCTCACGACCGATGTCTCACGTGCGTACTCGTCGACGCGATCGGCAGCCAGCTTGCCGGAGACGAGGACCATCGGGACGCCGACGCCCGGCAGGGTGGACGACCCCGTGAAGACCAGGCCGGGCACCTTCCTGTCGACGTTGTTCGGTCGGAACGGGCCGGTCTGCCGGAACGTGTGCGCGAGCGCGAATGGCGTGCCGCGCTCCATGCCCATCGACTCCCAGTCGAGCGGGTCGTACACCCGCTCGACCACCACGTCGTCGACCGGGTAACCGAGCTCGCCGACTCGCTTCTTGAGCTCGCCGGCGAAACGCTCGCCGTCGCGGGCCCAGTCGAGGCGGCCGTCGAGGTTGGGCGTCGGCTCGAGCGCGTAGATCGTCGAGCAGCCCTCCGGAGCGAGCGTGGGGTCGTCGAGCGAGTGCAGCGTGACGAGCACCGACGGGTCGGGCATCCGCACTCCGCGCTTGATGATGGCCTCGAACGCGGCGTCCCAGTCGCGACCGAAGTGGATGTTGTGGTGGGCGGCGTCCGACGGTGGCGCGCCTCGCACGCCCGCCACCCAGAGCAGGCACGACGGCGAGTACTGGCCCCGGCGGGCGGCCCGGGGCGCTTCGACACCGCCGACGAGGGTGCGATACGCAACCGGGAGGTCGGCGTTGCAGACGACGGCGTCGGCGACGACGCGCTCCTCCCCGGCGACCTCGACGCCGGTGACGGCGCCATCGCCGGTGCGCAGGATGCGGGTCACCGGCGCGTCGTATCGGAAGGCGACGCCGGCGTCGGTCAACGCGGTGGCGAGCCCGCGCGCCATCTCGTGCATGCCGCCCTCGGTCACGAACACGCCCTCGACCGAGTCCATGTAGGTGATGACCGAGTAGAGCGCCAGCGCATCCTTCGGTGCCAGCCCTGCGTACATCGACTGGAAGCTGAAGATGCGCCGCAGGCGCTCGTCGTCGAAGAACGACGCGACCTTCTGGTCGAGCTTGCCGAACCCGCCGAGCCGGATCAGGTCGAGTCCGGCTCGCCACGGCTTGAGGAGGTCGAGCACCGAATCGAAGTTGGCGTCGATGAAGTTGGCCATCTCGATCTCGTACAGGTCGCCGAGCCAACGGCAGAACCGGTGGAACGCATCGGCCTCACGGGACCCGGCGAAGCCGCGGATCTCCTCGGCCATCGCCTCTCGGCCGTGGCGGACGTGCAGCACCGAACCGTCGGCGTACACCGCCCGGTACATCGGGTCGACCGGCTTCACGGTGACGTAGTCGGCCATGTCGCGGCCTGCGGCGGCGAACGCGTCGGCGAGGAGGTTCGGCATGGTCAAGACCGTCGGGCCGTTGTCGAGACGGAAGCCGGCCTCGTCGATGAGACCGGCGCGCCCCCCGGGGATCGACGCCCGCTCGAGCACGGTGACGTCGTGGCCACGACCGACCAGGTGCGCGGCAGCGGCGAGCCCGCCGAGGCCCGCCCCGACGACGGTGACGCGCACGTCAGACCTCCCGCTGGCTGACGAAGGCGGCCAGTGCGATGAGCTCGTCGCGCGCCGGGTCGACGAGGTCGGTGGCGTCGATCGCAGCGACCGCTTCGTCGGTGAGCCGAGCGATCGATGCCTCGAGATCGGCCAGCGCGCCGGTGTCGATGATGACTTGCTGGACGTCGGCGATCGCGGACGCGCTGAGCCGGGGGTTGCCCACCTGATCGAGCACCGAGCGCTGGGCCGCGTCGGCGGCGGCCAGGGCTCGCGCCAGCAGCGGGGTCGGCTTGCCCTCGCGGAGATCGTCGCCGACCGGCTTGCCGGTCGAGGCCTCGTCGCCGAACGCGCCCATCACGTCGTCGCGCATCTGGAAGGCGTCGCCGAGCGGCAGGCCGTACGCACTGAGCATCGGCGCGAGCTCGTCGAACCGCTCGGGAGCGGCGAGCGCGGCGCCCATGTGGAGCGGCCGCTCGATCGTGTACTTGCCCGACTTGTAGCGACAGATCCGCTCGGCCTGCTCGACATCGCGGACACCTCGGACCGAACCCACGATGTCGAGCACCTGCCCGACGTTCAGTTCGATACGGAGGTCGTTCCACAGGCGCCACGCCGTTCGATTGGCATCGGCGAGCAACTGGTCGGCATAGACGAAGGCCAGGTCGCCGATCAGGACCGCGATGCCCTCGCCGAACCGGCGCGCCTCGCCGTTCCAACCACCGTCGGCGTGCTGCTTGGCGAAGACGGTGTGGGTCGTCGGCTGACCCCGGCGTGTCGGCGCATCGTCCATCACGTCGTCGTGGAACAGCGCGAACGCGTGCATCAACTCGAACGCCGCCCCGGCGTCGGCCACGATCTGGGCCTCGGCGTCGCCACCCGCACCGACGAAGCCCCAGTGGCAGAACGCCGGCCGGAGTCGCTTGCCGCCCGACAGGACCAGCCGGCGGATCTCGGCCATCGGCTCGGCCAGATCGACGTCGAACGCGCTCCACCGCTCGTGCTCGGGCACGAGGTGCGCCTCGAGGCGCGCTGCGACGCGGTCAGCGATGCGTCGCAGGCTCGGAGGGGCTAGCTGGGACACACGGCAAGGCTATGCGGGTTCGCCGTCGGCTGCTCGACCCTGATCGGTGGATTCGCCGGTCGCCGCGTCGAGATCGGCGATCACCTCGTCGATCCGCAGCTTGGCGTGACCGATCCGCTCGCGGCACAGGGCGATGAGGTCAGCCGCGCGAGCGACCCGGTCGGCGAGCCGGTCGACGTCGACGTCCGCGCCCTCCAGCTCGCGGAGGATGTCGTCGAGCTCGCCGAGCGCATCGGCGTAGCCGATCTCGTCGGCACTGATCGTCGGTTCGTTCACGGTTCCTCGATTCGACTGGTCAGGTCGCCGTCGGCGACTCGTGTCGTGACCACGTCGCCGACCGCGACGTCGTCGGTGGATCGGACAACGGCGCCGTCGGTGCGCCGGGTGATGCTCCAGCCGCGCCGGAGCAGGTTGGCCGGGTCGAGCAGCGCGAGGCGGGCCTCGCGCTGGATCAGGCCATCCTGCTCTGCGGTGATCAGCTGGGGTGCTCGGCGCGCGACGCGTGCAGCGAGGCCGGCGATGTGGCGCCCGGCCGCGACGCGCTGACGTTCGGGCGCGGACCGGACTCGCTCGACGCGGGTGTCGAGGCGCTCGTCGGCGCGCTCGACGGCAGCGTGCGTGCGGCGGGCGATCCGGTGGGCACGGTCGGACAGCGCAGTCGCACCCTCGGCGACGGAGCGGCGACCCACCGCAGCGATGCGAGCCCACCGGTCCTCGGCGGCGTCGCGATACGCGGTGACCCGCTCGACGAGAGCGCCGGCACACGCGGTCGGGGTCTTGAGCGCCGTGTGTGCGACTTCGTCTGCGACGCTGCGATCGACCTCGTGACCGAGCCCGGTCAGCACCGGCAGCCGGCTGGTGGCGATCGCGAGGGCGATCGCCTCGGCGTCGAACGTGGCGAGCTCGTTGCGAGCACCCCCGCCACGGATCACCACGACGACGTCGAGGTCGGTGCGGGCAGCGAGCGTGCGGATCGACGCCGCGACCGACGCCTCGGCCCATTCACCCTGGACACGTGTGTCGCAGACGGCGAGCGAGAAGCCGAGGCCGCTCCGATCGAGCTCGTCGCGGAAGTCGTGCCACGCCGCCGTGCCGACGCTCGTGACGACCCCGACGCGGAGTGGCACCGGCGAGAGCACGCGCCCCCGGTTGGCGTCGTACAGGCCGCTCGCGACCAGGCGGCGGACGACCTGGTCACGGGCCTGGGAGAGCTCACCCAGTGTGAACCGAGGGTCGATGCCGGCCATCTTCAGGCCGAGTCGGCCGTTGGGCGCGTAGTAGTCGAGATGACCGAAGATGCGAACCTTCATGCCGTTGCCCAGGTCGAGGCGGTTCTTCTTGAGCACCGGGGTGAGGTTGCGCTTCATCGGCGCGAACAGCGAGACGTTCAGCACGGCCTTGCCCTGGTCGCCGTGTTCGACGAGCGAGAAGTAGGTGTGGGGACCGCTGTTGCGCAGACCGTCGATCTCGCCGCGGACCCACACGCCGTCGCCGAACCCGCGCCGGAGCTGGTCGTTGACAGCATCGGCCAGCTCACCGACGGTGTACGTCGGGTTGGTCGGATCATCGAGCGGCTCGTCGCCGAAGTCGAACGCGGGCTGGCTCACGGACCGATTCTGCCTGATCAGGGGACGCACGGGACCAACGACCGTTGCCGATGCGGTGAGCCACCGCCACGATGGTGGCCATGCAGCGGCTACTCGACCTCCTGCGCCGGGGGGCGTGGGTCGCGTTAGGGCTGCTGTCGGTCGCGGTCGGAGCGATCGGGATCGTCGTGCCCGGGCTGCCCACCACGGTGTTCTTCATCGCCGCCGCGGCCTGCTTCGCGAAGTCGAACCCTCGCCTCGAGCAGTGGGTCCTCGACCTCCCGCGCATCGGCCCGGCGGTGCAGCGGTACCGCGACGGCCTCGGGATGCCGATCCGGGCCAAGTACTGGGCGATCGGCATGATCGTCGTGTTCACGTCGATCAGCATCGTCGTCGTCGACGTGCTCGCATTCCGGATCGGCATCGCGCTCGTGGCTGCGGTCGGCGTGTGGTACGTCGGCAGGCGCGTGCCGACCACACCACCCGAGCTGCTGACCAATCCCGGATGAGCGTCGACACGCGTACGTGGTATCGCCACTTCGCGAGCCGCGAAGCCGCCGGGTCGTCGCCGACCTGTGAACGGCTGGCGATGGCGATCGCCGACGACGACCATCTGATCGGCTTGCTCGAGCGGCTCCCAGACCAGAAGCGGCAGCCCAACCTGCTGTTCGCCGCGTGCCGCCATCTCGGAGCGCCCGTCGGCGAGACCGAGGCGGCGCTCGAGTTCCTGCGAGCTCGGTGGGGCGATGTCGAGCTCGTCGTCCGCGATCGCTCGACGCAGACCAACGAGCCGGCACGCACCGCCACGTTCCTGCCGGCGCTGGCCGGCCTCCACCAACCGATCGCGCTCGTCGAGATCGGCGCGTCGGCCGGGCTCTGCCTGTACCCGGACGCCTACCGCATCCGCTACGACGACGCACCCGTCGGACCGCCAGCGTCACCCGTCACGATCGACGTGACGACCACGGGCAACGTGCCGAACCCCGGACCCGTCGACGTCGTCTGGCGAGCGGGCATCGACCTGAACCCGCTCGACGTGCGAGATCCCGACGACCTGGCCTGGCTCGAGGCGTGCATCTGGCCCGAGCACGACGATCGAGTCGACCGCCTGCGGGCCGCGGCCTCGGTGGTCGCCGCCGACCCGCCGCAGCTGGTGCGGGGCGACCTCCTCGATCGACTCGATGACGTGCTCGCTGCCGCACCGCCCGACGCCACCGTCGTCGTGATCCACTCCGCAGTGCTCAACTACGTCGACGCCGCTCGCCGCCGCGCCGTGGCGGCTCGGCTGGCGTCGGACGACCTGGTCTGGCTGTCGAACGAGGCACCCGGCGTCGTCACCGAGCTACGCGCCCCCGTCGATGCACCCGAGGCCGGTGCACACTTCGTGTTGGGCCGCAACGGCGCGACGACGCTCGCCGTGAGCCATCCGCACGGTCGCTGGCTCTGGTGGGCGGAGCGCCGCTGACTCAGGCGCCGAGCCGGCGGACGTTGGGCGGCGTCACGTCGGGATCGGCGCCCTCGTCGAGCTCGGGGAACAGCTGACCGTCGATCGGCAGGTTGCGCTCGCGGCGGACGGACTCGAGCTGTTGCAGCGGCTTCTCGAGCTGCCGCTTGCGCGTGCCGACCAACTCGTCGAACTGCCGGTCGAGCTGGTCGAACTTGCCCTTCACCTTGTCGAGCTGCTCGGAGTACTTCTGCCACTGGGTGCCGAACTTGCCGATCAGCGCCAGGATCTGATCGCTGGTCTGCTCGATCACGAAGTTGTCGTACGCCTGCCGGATGACGCCGAGGAACGCGAACAGCGTGAGCGGTGAGCACATGACGACGCGCTGGTTCATCGCGTCGTCGATCAGCCCGGGGTCGGCCTCGTGGATGAATCCGGTCAACTGCTCGTTCGGCAGGAACAGCAGGACGTAGTCGACCGAGGTGCGGGCCGACTCGCGGGCGTAGTCGCGCCGGGCGAGCTCTTTCACCCGAGCGCGCACGTCGCGGACGAACGCCGCGCGATGCGCCTGCTGCTCGGCCTCGGTGGTGGCGTCGAGGAACCGCAGGTAGCCCGCCATCGGGAACTTCACGTCCATGTACAGCTCGTGGCCCTTGGGCAGCGGGAACGTGAAGTCGGGACGCCCGGAGGCGCCGTCGAGCTGCGTCTGCTTCACGTAGTTGACGTTCTCGACGAAGCCGGCGAGCCGGAGGACGTCTTCGGCCATTCGCTCGCCCCACTGCCCACGCGCCGTCGGGGAAGCCATCGCCTCGCGCAGCGCCCGCGCGCTGTCGGACAGCGTCTGGGTGATCTCGGCGTGGCTCCGCAGGGACTGGTCGACCTGGCCGAACTTCTGGGCGCTGGTCTCGGCGAGCGTGTTGACCATCGACCCGAGCTTCGTGAGCTCGGACCGCATCTCGGCATGCACGGCGTCGAGCCGCGAATCGATGACGTCCTTCTTGGCGGTGAGCTCGGCCGACGTCTGCTCGCGGGCCTGGCGCGCCGCGCTGCCCAGCTGCTCGCGCTGCAGCACGGCCGACTGCTGCAGCGCCGCCTGCACGGCGGCGTCGCGCTCGGCCGCTGACTGCTCGCGCATCTCGGCGAGCGCCGACGCCACGGCCTCGTGGACCACCTCGTCGACCGGTGGCGCGTCGGGCGTCGCCGGCGACGCCTCGAACCGCCGCCGAGTCACCTCGACGGCGCCGAGCGCCGCGGCCACCCCAACGACCACGAGCAGCACGATCACCAACACGATGTTCATGCCATCCATGATGACCAGGGGGTGTCACACCGATCGCGGACCCCCCGTGAGCAGGGGAGACTCAGCGCTCGGCTGGTTCGACGCAGTGCGGGCCGGCGGCCGGTCGGTCGACGACCACGCTGCCGAGCGCCGGGCCGTCGATGACGGTACCGGCGTCGACCAGCACGCGGTCGGCGTCGATCAGGATCGGGTGCGCGTCCATCCCCCGCGGCCCCGGGCCCGCTCGATGCTCGCCGTGGAGCGTGTACCGGCTGCCGTGGCACGGGCACTCGAACCAGCCCGAGCTCTCGCAGAAGGGCACCCTGCAGCCCAGGTGCGGGCAACGCTGCGAGAGGGCGAGCAGGCCGACCCGGAGGCCATCGTGCAACCGGTCGTCGAGGTCGGCCAGCAACGCCTCGACGTCGGCGGGGTCGACTGCCACGAGCCAGGCCCGCGCCTCGGCGACGAACAGCGGCGAACCGTCGGCCGCGTCACGACCATCGTCGATCGACCCGACGTCGATCGGCTGCCCGAACGGCAGCAGCCCCGGGCCGGGCGGTGGGATGGTCGGCGTCTCGGCCAGCTCCCGCGACGAGCCGCTGAGGACCGCCGGCTCGTCGCTGCCGGTGCAGCCGGCGCAGAGCGCGGCGGCCGACGTGCCGAGGAACCGGCGCCGGCTCCAGCGGCTCATGCCGAAGTGCGATCGGGGAAGACGAAGCAGCGTTCGGCCAGCGTGCCGAGCGCGTACGTCTCGTAGTCGACGCCGAAGTCGGAGTAGAGGAATCGACACCGCTCGCTCCACTCGAGCGACGCCGGCGACGACATGCGGTGCACCACCTGCATCACCCCGCCCTCGTACACGCGGTACTCGGCCCAGGTGCCCGGGAAGTCCTTGACGCAGCCGACCTCGACCGACGGCACGCCGGCTCGCGTCATCGGGCGGACCCGGTGGCGGTGGGTGTGGCCGGCGGTGTACCCGATGACGTTCGACCGTCGTGCGCACAGCTCGTCGAGCGCGTCGCTCGCGTCGGGATGGAGGCCGAAGTAGTCGTCGCTCCGACCAGTCTCGGAGTGCTTGGCGATCCACTGCTGGTGGTGGCCCATCAGCAGCACCCGCTCGTCGCGGCGGGCGATCTGGGCGTCGGCCGCGTCGAGCTGCTCGCGTCGCAGACCGCCGGTCGTCTCGGTCGGGATGACCGTGTCGAGCAAGCCGATCGTGAGCCCGGGGAGGTCGATCCACCGATCGCCGGCGTACCGGGTCTGGCCGTGGTAGGCGTCGTGGTTGCCACGCACGACGTGGAGCCGATCGCCGAACGGCTCGCGGTAGCAGGCCTCGAACGCCTCCCACTCGTGGTCGAGCCCGTCGGTCGACAGATCGCCCTTGACGACGACGGCGTCGACGTCGGCCGCTGCCATCTCGTCGGCCGCCGCCCGGTTCATCACCTCCGGGTAGGGGTCGTCGCCAGGCTTTGATCGCATGATCGGTCCCTCGGCGTGATCGTCGATGCGGCCGCACTCGGTCTCGCCGAAGTGGACGTCGTTGACCGTGGCGATGCGGACCAGCAGCTCACCCGGCGGCCGTGGCAGGGTGCGCGCCGTCATGTCGGAGAACCGGTACTCACGGTCGGGTGCGAGCCCGTCGTGGCGATGGACCTCCGAGCCGTCGTGGATCACGACGAGGTCGTCGGCGACCGTGGTCAGCTCCATGGCCGGTCGCGCCGGGCGAACCGGTCGCGCTGCCACCAGCGGCCGCTGAAGCGCCACGCCGTGCTGCGATCGTGCGGCGCGTCGCCGGCCATCGCCGGCCGCGGCCACAGCGCTTCGACCGCGGCGCTGATCGCGGCGGCTTCCTCGTCGCTCGGCGCCGGCGTGATCTCGGGGGTGCGCACGCCGACAACCTAGTGCCGCGATGGGCAACGCCTGCATGCTGACGAGTCGGATTCCCGGGGGCTGGGAGCGGGCCGATGCGTGTCCGCGCCGATCGCAGACGCGCTGGCAGCGCCGCCCGGCGGCGCGGGGCGAGCCGGCCGCAGCGGAACCGGGCCGGTGTGACCTCTCCGCTCCCGACACGCCCCTCGCGGGCGACGATCACGACGTCTCGGCCTCGGCGGCGACGGCGTCGACCGCGTCGACCACGATCTCGACGAGGCGGTCTCCTGCAGGATGATCGGCGTCGGGGACCAACTCGCCGTCGACGAAGTCGACGAAGAACGGCAAGAAGTGGTCCGCGTCGTCGAACACGACGACGTCGACGTCGTAGCCCAGCGAGCGCAGCTCGTCGCCGGCCTGCTCGGTCTGCCAGGGGGCGCAGAGCGTGTCGTCGTCGCCGACCGCCATGACGATCGTCGCGTCCTTGTTGGACCACCCGGACGGGTCGAAGTCGAACTCGGCGTCGCCGAACTCGTAGTGACAGCCTGCGACGGCCACGATCACGTCGACTCGCGCCAACTCGGTGGAGCAGGGCGAGAACAGACCAGTGGTGTCGACGACCCCGGTGTTCAGACCGCCCTCGAGCACGCGGCCCGCCCCCAACGACCAGCCGAGCATGGTCACCGGCTGGTCGAGGTCGCCCCCGTGATCACCTGCGATCGTGCCGACATACCAACCGCCGCACACGAGATCGCGAAGTGAGTCGATGGCCCCTTGCTCGGTGCCGAAGTCTGTGCGATAGGTCAGGGCGAACACGGCGAACCCTCGCTCGGCAAGGCGTTGCGAGGTCTCGGCCATGTCCTCGCCACTCCCGTCGAGACCGTGCAGGGCGAAGACGACCGGCCACGACCCCTCGGCGTCGGGAGCGAACACCAGGATGTCCTGCGTGGTCTCGTGCGAGACCACCTCGCGTGTCACCTCGTAGCGCACCTCGGCCGAGGAGTCGTCGCCGCCACATGCGGCGACCCACAGCGCCACACCGATCAGCACGGGCCAACGAGCCCGACCAGAGCGTCGCATCGTCGCGGAGAGTCGATCCACGGTGCGTCCTCCACCCTCAGCGTGCGCCTTCGCCGCTGGTCGCGCAAGGGGTGGGGGCAGGGACTCGTCCTGAGGATCCGTCGCGGCGACCAACGCGAACTCGCGCTGCGACGGCCGGCGCGCCCGCTCGGCCCGCGGAGGGAGTGGGTCTGCCTCCTGGCCGGGTCCTCGAGGTCTCAAGCACGTGCGACGACGGGTGAGCACGGCTGCGGCGCCGAGCGCCCGCACTGCTTACATCGCAGGGTGGACCTGTTCGACACCAACTCGATCCTCGCCGACGACCCCGGGGAGATGGCGATCCTGCACGACCGCGAGTACCGGGTGCGGGCGTACCGCAAGGCCGCCGACCGGGTGCTCATCCGGGGCGCGGTCCGAGACCAGAAGCCGCCGGGGCTCTACCTCGCGGACGATCCCGACCCGCTGACGATCCACCACATGCAGGTCGACATGGAGATCTCGTTCCCGCATCTCGAGATCGTCGACGTGGCGGTGGCGTTCGAGATGCACCCGATGGACAACTGCCCCACCATCACCGAGCACTACCGGAACCTGGTCGGCATCTCGATCGCGCGCGGCTACACCCACCGGGTGCGCGAGCTCTTCGGCGGCCCGCGTGGGTGCACCCACACCACGGCGCTGTTGCAGGCGATGGCCCCGGTCGCGGTGCAGTGCTTCTGGTCGATGCGCGCCGCCGCGGCCCGCCAGGCCGGTAGCTCCGACAGCCCGGCTCCCAGTGCCGACGATCAGACCTGGCGGATGAACATCGGCTCCTGCCACATGTGGGCCGAGGACGGCGAGGAGGTCGAGCGCCTCGAGTCCGGACAGGTCGGACACAGCGTGCCGGTGTTCTTGCGGGACCGCCTCGAGCGGCTCGGCCTCGACGAATCGGCCGGACCAGCCGCCCGGCGTCCACCTGAATGCCCAAGCGTTACAGAGGGTGTCTGACACCCTCTGTAACGCTCAGGCGGCGAGCGGGACGGCGTCGACGTTGGACCGGGCGGTCTCGATCGCCTGCTCGGGGTCGACGTTCAGCTGGTCGGCGGCGATCACCGTCACGTCGGTGAGCCCGAGGAACCCGAGGAACGTCTGCAGCCACGTCGATGCGAGGTCCATCGGCGAGCCGACGGGCACGCCACCCGACGCCACGACCAGGTAGACCGGCTTCGAGGGCACGAGCCCCTGCGGTCCGTTCTCGGTGTAGGTGAACGTGGTGCCGGCGCGGGCAACGAGGTCGGCCCAGGCCTTCATCGCGGCCGGTGGACCGAAGTTGTAGATCGGCAGTCCGATCACGACGGCGTCGGCCGCCATCAGCTCGGAGATGAAGACGTCGGCGATCGCCAGCTCGGCGTTCTGTACGGCGGTGCGCTGCTCGGCCGGCGTCCACATCGCGCCGAGCGTCGACTCGCTGAGGAGCGGCACGCCGGCGGCGAGGTCGCGTTCGACGACGGTCACGTCGTCGCCGAAGCGTTCGATCAGGCGGCCGGCCAGCTCGCGGCTGGCGGAGCCGTCGTGGCGAGCGGAGGAGTCGATGCGGAGGATGGTTGTCATGAGGATGACTCTATGGGGAATACTTGCGATCGCAACTTTCTTCATCAACCGGACACCGTGACGTCGATCACACGACCTCGAGTGACGAGATGTGCCTGGCACATCTCGTCGCTGGGTCAGGCGCGCACGGCACGCGTCCCGACGATCATGTCGTGGAAGGTCCGGCGCTCCTCGTCCCAGAGCGGCCAGAGGAAGCCGAGGTAGCAGGGCAGCGCGCTCACCACACGGGCGAACCACCGGGCCACCGACCGGCCGGTGCCGATCGGCTGACCCGTCCGAGCGTCGACGACGCGGTAGCCGGCGGCACCCATCCCCCAGCTCTGGCCGGTGCGGCCCACACGCCGGCAGTAGATCGCCAGGTAGACGAGCAGACCGACGGCAGCCAGCACGAACGCGACGCCGATCGTCCCGGCGGTCGGGACGTCGCACAGCCCGGGCTCACCCTCGATCGTGCACGTCTCGGCCTCTGTCGGCCCCACCACGAGGACGACGATCGTCGGGATCAAGAAAGGGATCGCGAGCAGCCCGTCGATCAGCACGGCGCCGGCCCGGCACCCCCATCCCGCGTACCGCACAGGATCAGAGCGGGACGTTGCCGTGCTTGCGCTGGGGCAGCTCCTCGCGCTTCGAGCGCAGGAGCCGCAGCCCCGCGACGACCTTGCGCCGGGTGTCGGCCGGGTCGATCACGTCATCGACGAAGCCGCGCTCGGCGGCTGCGTAGGGGTTGGCGTACCGCTCGGTGTACTCCTCGACGAGCTCGGCGCGGCGCGAGGTCGGGTCGGCCGCCTGCTGGAGCTCGCGGCGGTAGACGATCTCGACGGCGCCCTGCGGACCCATGACCGCCAGCTCGGCCGACGGCCACGCGAACGAGAGGTCGGACCCGATCGACTTCGAGTCCATGACGACGTAGGCACCGCCGTACGCCTTGCGGGTGATGATCGAGATGCGCGGCACGGAGGCCTCGCAGTAGGCGTACAGCAGCTTGGCGCCGTGCCGGATGATGCCGCCGTACTCCTGGTCGACGCCGGGCAGGAAACCGGGCACGTCGACGAAGGTCAGGATCGGGATGTTGAACGCGTCGCACGTGCGCACGAACCGCGCCGCCTTCTCGGCCGACTCGATGTCGAGCACGCCGGCGAGCACCATCGGCTGGTTGCCCACGACACCGACCGGATGGCCGTCGACTCGAGCGAACCCGCACACGATCGACTTCGCCCAGTGCGGGAAGTACTCGAAGAACTCGCCGTCGTCGACGGTGGCCTGGATGACCTTGTGCATGTCGTACGGCAGGTTCGGGCTGTCGGGCAGGATCTCGCTGAGCTCGGGGCAGCGCCGGTCGGGGTCGTCGCCGAGGTCGTCGACGGGCGGATGCTCGAGGTTGTTCGACGGCAGGAACGACAGCAGGAACCGCACGTCGTCGAGGCACGCCTTCTCGTCGTCGGCGACGAACGTCGCGACACCCGACTTCGACGCGTGCGACATCGCGCCGCCGAGCTCTTCCAGCGTGACCTCCTCGCCGGTGACCGTCTTCACGACGTCGGGGCCGGTGATGAACATGTGCGACGACTCGCGGACCATGAAGATGAAGTCGGTCATCGCCGGCGAGTACACGGCACCACCGGCGCACGGTCCGAGGATCACCGAGATCTGCGGGATCACGCCCGACGACTGCACGTTGCGACGGAAGATGCCGCCGTAGCTGGCGAGGCTGACGACGCCCTCCTGGATGCGGGCGCCGGCGCCGTCGTTGAGGCCGACGAGCGGCGCACCGGTCTTGAGGGCGAGATCCATCAGCTTGTGGATCTTCTCGGCGAAGACCTCGCCCAGTGCCCCGCCGAACACGGTGAAGTCCTGGCTGAACACGAAGACCTTGCGGCCGTCGACCGTGCCCCACCCGGTGATGACGCCGTCGGTGTACGGCCGCTCCTCGAGGCCGGCCTCGTGGGCGCGGTGCCGGGCGAGCAGGTCGAGCTCGTGGAAGCTGTCGGGGTCGAGGAAGTACTCGATGCGTTCGCGGGCGAGCATCTTGCCCTTGGCGTGCTGCCGCTCGACCGACCGCTCGGAACCGGCGTGGTACGCCTCCTCGCGCCGTCGGTGGAGGTCGGCGATCTTCTCCTGCATGCCACTGGTCACGGCGCCACGCTAGTGCCGTACCCTCCGACCTTGGAACTGCCCACCGGTCGGACGGGAGCGACGCCCGGCACGGCAGTCACCGGCCCGGCCGCCACCACGGCCACGGCAGCTCTCACCGATGCGCCAGTTCGGTCGCGGCCTCGACGATCGTCTCGACGTCGACGAGCACGAGGTTGGCGGCCTCCCCGAGCGGGACGAACGAGTCGTCGGCGGCCACCCGGGCGACCGACCCCCCGAAACCGCGTTCGACGAGGCCGGCGACGATGCCCTCGCCGGCACCACCCGAATGGCGCGTCTCGTCGACCACCAGCACCTTCCCGAGTGCCTCGGCGTGCTCGACGACGTCGTCGAGCGGCATCGGCGCCAGCCAGCGCAGGTCGTACACGCGGCACGAGATGCCGCTGCCGGCGAGTCGCTTCGCGGCGCGGAGCGACATCGCCAACCCGTTCGCCCAGGTGACGATGAGCACGTCGTCGCCGTCGCGGACCAGCCGCCCTGCTCCCACCGGCACGTGCTCGTCGGCCCAGCGCTCGGGCGCCGCGTACGGCGCGGTCCAGACGCCGTCGCCCTCCTCGTGCAGGTCGCGCGTGTGGTACAGCGCGATCGGTTCGAGGAACACCGACACCGTCCCGTCGAGCGCCGCTGCGGCGACGCACGTCCGCAACATCGGCGCCGCGTCGGACGGGTGTGCGGGCGAGGCGATCACCAGGCCCGGGATGTCTCGCAGCACACCGATCGCATTGTCGTTGTGGAAGTGGCCACCGAAGCCGCGCTGGTAGGCGTAGCCGGCGATCCGGACCACCATCGGGTTGCGGTACTGGCCGTTCGAGAAGAACGACAGGCTGGCACCTTCGCCGCGGAGCTGGTCCTCCGCGTTGTGCAGGTACGCGAGGTACTGGATCTCGGGGATCGGCACGAAGCCGCTCACACCGGCACCGAGGGCGAGGCCCAGGATCGCGTGCTCGTCGAGCAACGAGTCGAACACCCGGGCGGCGCCGAACCGTCGCTGCAGCCCGCGGGTGACGCCGTAGACGCCACCCTTGACGCCGACGTCCTCACCGAACACGAGGGTGTTCTTGGTGGCCGCCAGCACGTCGGTCAGGGCCCGGTTGATCGACTCGGCCAAGGTCAGCGGGCCCTCGTCCTCCGGCAGCCGCTCACCGAAGCCCGACGTGCGTGCCGCGGGCGGCGCCGGCTGCGATGCAGCCGAGCGAACCACGTCGGGCCGCCGCGGCGACAACGGCTCGATCACCTCGTCGCGGGTCGCCAGCGTCGGGTGCTCGACGAGGTCGAGCGCGATCGTGCGGACCTCGGCGCGAGCGGCGAGCACGTGCGCGATCAGGTCCTCGGCGGTACGCCGCCCGGTCTCGATCAGTGCCGTCGCGGTCGCCGCGATCGGGTCGCGGGCCAGGTCGCGGCGGATCGAGGCCGCCGAGCGGTACCCCGATTCGACGTCGGTGCCGGCATGACCGAGGTACCGCACGGTTCTGAGGTGCAGGAGCGCCGGGCGACCGGTGCGCCGGATCTCGTCGGCGAGCTCGAGCGTCGTCCGGTACACGGCCACGGGGTCGGTGCCGTCGACGCGCTGGTAGCGCAGGTCCGGGCGGTTGGCCAGCGACGCCTCGACCCAGCCCGTCGGGGTGGGCACGCTGATCCCCCACCCGTTGTCCTCGCAGACGAACAGCAGCGGCACGGGGAGCCGGTTGTGGGCCGAGTAGCACGCCGCGTTGATCGCCCCCTGGGCAGTCGAGTGGTTGGCGCTCGCATCGCCGAACGAGCACACCGCCACCGCGTCGAGCGGCCACTCGAGGCGGACCCCGAGCCGACGGGCCCGTCCGATCGCTAGCGCGACGCCGACCGCCCGCGGGAGGTGTGATGCGATCGTCGAGGTCTGCGGGATCACGTTGAGCTCGCGGTGGCCGAACACCTTGTGCCGGCCGCCGGCGATCGGCTCGGCGGCGAGTGCGAGCTTGCCCATGAGCACGTCGCGGACGGCGTCGTGGCCCGGGCGCTGCAACGCCCGCGCGCAGTAGAAGCCGCCCGATCGATAGTGCAGCAACGCCGGATCGGTGAGGCGCAGCGCGGCGGCAACAGCCGCGTTGCTCTCGTGCCCGGCCGAGCCGATCGTGTAGTAGCCGTGCCCCCGCGCCCTCAGCCAACGGGCCGTGTGATCGAGGGCGCGGCTCTGCACCTGCGCGACGAAGATGTCCTCGAGCGGCACGCCCGCCACGTCCACCGGCTCGCCCTCGGCGGGTGCCGCGGCGATCGCGTCGAGCAGCGACCGTTCGAGGTCGTGCAGGTCGTCGGGCAGCGTCGCCACGCGCGGCATGGTACGCGGCACCTGCCTCGCGCACCCTGGTCCGGCGGCCTGCCGCCGTCGGGCCCCGCCGACACGGTCCGGATGCCGGGCGCGGGCACGACCGCCGTCGGCGCGTGCGCCAGACTGTGCGACATGTCGAGGATCGTCCGGGTCGGTGCTGCACAGCTGGGACCGATCGAGCGGCATCACTCCCGGGAGGAGGTCGTCGCTCGGCTGGTGTCGCTTTTGCAGGCGGCAGCCGACGACGGCTGCCGCCTCGTCGTGTACCCCGAGCTGGCGCTCACGACGTTCTTCCCGCGCTGGTTCGTCGACGACATCGCCACCGCCGACCACTGGTACGAGACCCACATGCCGAACGAGGCGACGCAGCCCCTGTTCGACGAGGCGCAGCGGCTCGGCATCGGCTTCTGCCTCGGCTACGCGTTGCTCGAGCACGACCCGGTCGGCGACGCGATCCGGCGGTGGAACGTCCAGACGCTGGTCGAGCGCGACGGCTCGATCGTCGGCACGTTCAAGAAGGTCCACATCCCCGGCCACGAGGGCCACGAGCCCGATCGGCCGTTCCAGCACCTCGAGCGCTACTACTTCGAGCCCTCTCCCGAGGGCTTCCACGTGTGGGACGCGTTCGGCGGGCGGGTCGGGATGATGATCTGCAACGACCGTCGCTGGCCGGAGTCGTACCGCGAGATGGGCATGCAGGGCGTCGAGATGATCCTCTGCGGCTACAACACGCCGCTCCACTACGCACCCGACCCGTCACAGGATCCGCTCCAGGGCTTCCACAACGCCCTCGTGATGCAGTCCGGCGCCTACCAGAACGGCACGTTCGTCATCGGTGTCGCCAAGGGAGGCACCGAGGAGGGTGTGCCCTCGCTGGCCGAGTCGTCGATCATCGCGCCGTCCGGTGAGATCCTGGCCAGCGCGACGACCGACGGCGACGAGCTGATCACCGCTGACTGCGACCTCGACTGGTGCCGGCAGTACAAGAACACGCTGTTCGACATGGACCGCTACCGCCGGCCCGAGGTGTACACGCGTCTGTCGGCACCGCCACGGAACGCGCCGTGAGGCGTGACGGCCGCAGCGATGGCGAGGCGATGCCGATCGAGCTCGCGGTCGAGCAACGGGTCGATCACTTCGAAGTCCCCCTCACCGGACAGCAGCAGGCCTCGGCGGATGCGACCGGCCCACCACCGCCGGTCGATTGGCGTCGGACCACTGCGCTCGCGTCGCTCGCCGGCGTGGCGCTCGGGGTGATCGTCGCCGCACTCATCATCGCCGCCGCCGACGACGACCCGGCCGGCGCCCCACCGGTGCCGACCACGACCGGCGCCGCGACCGCGCCGGCGTCTGCCCCGCCGCTCGGCGGCCAGGACACGCTGCCGGCACCGGCGGTCGGTGCGCCCGGCACGACGTCGAGCACCGTGCTCGTCGACGCGGCGCGCGCGACCACGCCGGCGTTCCCCCCGGTCGTCGGCCTGAGCAGCGAGGAGATCGACGGCTTCAACCTCGCGGTGGCGCTCGGCTCGGCGGGCAACGACCTCCCCCGCGTGGCGACGACGAGTCTGGTGGTGGGGCGCGACGGCTTCACGACCGACGTCGAGGTCGAGCGCGACCCCGTCAACGACCGCTACGAGGTGAGACAGCGTCTGACGGCCGGCCGGAGCGAGCCCGTCGTCCAGCACCTGATCATCGACGTCCCGGACGGCTTCACCTACATCGGCCTCGCGGTGGAAGGGTCGCCGCCGAGCCGGTGGGAGCGGTACGCCAACGATCTGCTCGCCGCCTCGGCCGGCTTGACCGACATGCGCGCCTTCGCCGAACCCCTGTTGCTCGGGCCGGTGCGGCTCGACTCGATCGGCGCCGCGACCGTCGACGACACCGCGCAGGTGGTCGAGTTGCCCGGCGGGCGCGGGCGCGCACGCGAGTTCCGCGTCACCCTGCCGGCCGATGCGATCCCGTCGTGGGCCCCGTACGCGCTCGGACCCGTCGACGCCCCCAGTCCGTCGGCATCGACGCCGATCGCGTTCACGGTCTACGTGACGGGCGGCGACGAGATCCGGCGTGTCGACAGCACGATTGCGTTCGGTTCGACGACCCAGAGCATCACGCACGAGATCGTCGCGGCGCGGTCGGTCGACATCGCCCTCCCGCCCGGCGACCGCGTCTTCGAGGGGAGCTTCGTGACGGGGGGTTGAACGGGCTCCGCCGGTCGGCAATGCCGGATCGGCTGCGCCTTCCGAGCTCGCCGCCTCCGCTCCCGCTTCGGCGCTGCGAGCCCTCCGGGCTCGGCCCACCTCCGCGGCGCGACGCGGTCGGCCGGTGACACGGGTCGCTTCGCGTCGAGAAGGCAGAACGGTTGCCGGCCCTTCGCCTCGTCGGACACATCGTCGTGCGACTAGGTTCAACGATCGAACCCACCCTCCGAACTCGAACGGGAGCCGATCATGACCGACTTGCAGGAGCGCCGCGAGCAGACGACGACTACCGCCGCCGACGAGTGGCACCAGACCGCCTGCATCCTCTGCTCGGCCAACTGCGGCGTCGAGGTCCGCCTCGACGGCCGCCGGTTCGCCCGGATCCGCGGGAACAAGGCCCACGTCGGCTCGCAGGGCTACACGTGCGAGAAGGCACTCCGGCTCGACCACTACCAGAACATGCAGGGTCGGCTGACGGCGCCGATGAAGCGCCTGCCCGACGGCAGCTACGTCGAGGTCGACTGGGACACCGCCATCCGTGAAGTGGCCGACGGCTTCCGGGGCGTCGTCGACCGCCACGGCGGCGACAAGATCCTCTACTACGGCGGCGGCGGGCAGGGGAACCACCTCGGCGGGGCGTACGGCGCTGCGACCCGCCGGGCGCTCGGCATCACCCGGCGGTCGAACGCGCTCGCCCAGGAGAAGACCGGCGAGGCGTGGGTCGAGGGCCGCATGTTCGGCACCCACACCCACGGCCACTTCGCCGACGCCGAGGTGGCGGTCTTCCTCGGCAAGAACCCGTGGCACTCGCACGGCTTCGACCAGGCCCGCCGCGTGCTCAAGGAGATCGCGGCCGACGAGTCGCGCACGATGATCGTCATCGACCCGCGTCGCACCGAGACCGCCGACCTCGCCGACCACTGGCTGGCGGTCAAGCCGGGCGGCGACGCGTACCTGCTGGCGGCGATCGCCGGCGCGCTCGTCGACGAGGGCCTCGCCGACACGGCGTGGCTCGCCGCCAACACCACCGGCGCGGAGGAGACGATGGCGCTCTTCCGCGGTCTCCCGATCGCCGATCTCGCCGAGCGCTGCGGCATCGACGAGGCGGTCATCCGCGCCGTCGCCCGGCGGCTGGCCGGGGCCAGCAGCGTGGCGGTGTACGAAGACCTCGGCATCGAGATGGCGCCGAACTCGACGCTCGTCTCGTACCTCCAGCGAGCGATCTGGGTGCTCGTCGGCGCCTACGGCGAACCGGGCGGCATGAGCGCGCACTCGTCGCTCGTGCCGTTGTTCAGCTACGGCGCCTCGGGCAACGAGCCGACCGATCCCGTCACCGGTGGCCCCGTCATCTCGGGTCTCACGCCCTGCAACGAGCTGGCCGACGGCGTGCTGAGCGATCACCCCGACCGGGTCCGGGCGATGCTGATCGAGAGCGGCAACCCCGTTCACTCGCTCGCCGAGTCCGACAAGTTCCGCCGAGCCATGCGCAAGTGCGAATTCACCGTCGTGATCGACATCACGATGACCGAGACCGCCGAGCAGGCCGACTACGTCCTGCCGGCCGCGTCGCAGTACGAGAAGGTCGAGACCACCTTCTTCGGCGTCGGGTTCCCCGACAACTGGGCGTGCCTGCGCCCACCGGTCCTCGAACCGCTCGCGGGCACCCTGCCCGAACCCGAGATCCACACCCGGCTGGTCCGCGAGCTCGGCCTGCTCGACGACATCGACATCGAGGGCCTGCGGGCCGCCGCCGACGACGGCGAAGAGGCCTTCTCGCAGGCGTTCATGGAGGCTGCCATGAGCGACCCGAACGTCGCCGGCATCGGCGCGATCGTCCTCTACGAGACCCTCGGCCGCACGCTGCCCGCCGGCATGGAGGGCGCCGCGGCGCTGTGGTTCTCGGCTCACCAGGTGGCGATGCGGTATCCCGACGCCGTCCGAAGCGCCGGGTTCGAAGGTGAGGGCACCGAGCTCGGCGCAGCGCTCTGGCGCGAGTTGGTCTCGAACCCGAACGGCGTCGTGTTCACCCGGCACGAGCACGCCGACTCGTGGACCCTGCTGAAGACGCCCGACCAGAAGATCCAGCTCGCGATCCCCGAGTTGTTCGACGACATCCGCGCGCTCGTCGACGAGATGCCGGAGTACACGTCCGACGAGTTCCCGTTCGTGCTGTCGGCCGGCGAACGCCGCTCGTTCACCGCCAACACGATCATGCGCGACCCGGCATGGCGCAAGCGCGACGCCGAGGGCGCCCTCCGGCTGTCACCCGCCGACGCTGCCTCGATCGGCGTCCGCGACGGCGATCGCGTCCGCATCACGACTCCGGGTGGCACCGCCGTCGCGGTGGCCGAGGTCACCGACACGATGATGGACGGCCACGTCGCGCTCCCGAACGGTCTCGGCCTGTCGTATGCGCCCGCGGGCGGGGATCCCGAGCTCACCGGGGTCGCGCCGAACGAGCTGACCACGACCGATTGGCGGGACAAGATCGCGGGCACACCGTGGCACAAGCACGTGCCGGCCCGCCTCGAGGCGGTGGCCCGGTGAGGCGCACCCGCTTCGATCGGGCGCACTGCCCGGTCGCCCGCACGACCGACCTGCTCGGCGACTGGTGGACGCCGATCGTGCTGCGCGAGCTGTTGCTCGGTCGCCGGCGGTTCAACGACATCCAGGAACGGCTCGACATCAGTCGCGCCACCCTGTCGCAGCGTCTGAAGCGACTCGAGGCCGAGCAGGTGGTCGAGCGGGTGCAGTACGCCGAGCATCCCGACCGCTTCGAGTACCGGCTCACCGACAAGGGTCGGGCGCTGTGGGAGGTCGTCGTCGCGATGTGGCAGTTCGGCGACGACTGGATGTTCGCCGAGTCGTCGGGCGCGCAGATCGAACTGATCGACAAGCGCACCGGCCAACCGATCCGGGCGGCCATGGTCGACGCCACCACCGGCGAACCCCTCGACCTGGCGAGCACCAGGGTGCGCCTCCGCCGCTGACGCACGACGGTCGACGCCCGGCGATCGAGCGTCGACGCCGCTGTGCCGGGTCCGGCACGGCGTGTCGGGAGCCGGCTCAGCCGCGGGGCGATCCCGATCAGATCAGTCGTCGAGCTCGTAGGCGAGGGCGTGGCGCGGCTCGTAGAGCATCATCTCACCGGCGCCGGGCACGGCGATCGTGGTGGTCAACCCGAACCCCTCGTCGACGATCTCGCCGGTGACGTCGACACCCTTGGCGCGCAGCTCGTCGACGGTCGCCGCGATGTCGTCGCACATCAGCGACGACCGGTGGGTGGGAATGGCGCCCCACTGCTCGCCATCGGGCCCCTGCGTCGGGTGGACGCCGAGCTCGCTCGGCCGGGTCTTGAAGATCAGCCAGCCACCGCCGACGTCGACCGCCGGCCACTCGAGCACGTGGCGGAAGAAGGCCCGAGTCGCCTCCGGATCGTCCGAGTAGATGATCGTGTGGAAGCCGTTGATCATCGCCACACCGTAGGACATCGAGTCGACCGCCAGATCCGGCGCCGCGCATCAGGTGCAGAGGTGGTCGTCGAGGTACTCGGCGACCGTCTGCTGCGGCGGCAGGCCGAGCTGGTCGACGATCGCGGCGCGCTCCCAGTGCGGTTGGTACTTGGCCACGAACGTGGTGAGGGCCAACACGTTCGCGGCGGATCGAGAGAACGGCTTCGTCGCCACCCTGCCGACGTTCGCGAGCCACGCCGGCATGGACGTCGGCGTCACGTCGCGACCCAGCCGCTCCTCGAGCAGCGCGGCGACGTCGGTCCAGGTCAGCCACTCCGGGCCGCCGAACTCGATGGTCGCCCGTGCCACGTCCGGCGAGGCAACGGCAGCGGCAATACCGAACGCGACGTCGCGCGTCGTCACGAACGCTGCGCCGTGAGCGGGGCCACCGGGGGCGAGCAGCCGGCCGCGTCGCGTCACGAGATCGCCCGTCAGCCGCTGCCAGGTCTGCATGAACCCGTACGGACGGCTCGTCGTTGCGTGGGGATCCCGGTTCCGGGCGGCGAGACAGCCGCACATCACCAGCCACACATCGGTGAAGGCCGGGTTCCGCACGACGGTGTAGTCGAGCGGCGACGCGGCCAGCGCCGCTTCGATCGCTCGCTTGCCGCGCAGCTCCGGCACGTGCCGATCGCCCCAGTCGTGGGTCGGCACCGACGACTGCACGAAGCGACGTACGTCATGGCGCACGGCGGCAGCGACGAGGACGTCGGCGCCGAGCTGGTTGAGTCGACTCGGTCCGACGGTGCGTCCGCTCGGGATGATGGCGTTCGCCGTCGACACGACCGCCTCGGCGCCGCGGACCGCCCGGTCGATCGATGCCTCGTCGGTGAGGTCCCCGACGACGTAGTCGATGGGCAGATCGTCGGCACCGCTGATCCTGGCGTCGGCCGATCGGACGAGGGCGCGCACCGGTCGTCCGGTGCGCGCCACCGCCGTCGCGACCTGCGAGCCGACGTGGCCGGTCGCACCGACCACCAGCACCGGTCCGGTCATGCGGTCGACCGCAGGACGCGGGTGTCTTCGACCGGCTCCAGCACGCCGGTGGCGACGTCGTAGACGTACCCCGACACCCGGAGCCGCGCCGGCAGCACCGAGTCCCGGAGGCGGTCGAGGTCGCCGCGGACCGTGTCGACGGGGTCGGCGATCGCCAGGGTCGCGACCTTCTCCGGCGACGTCCCGGCCGTGGCGGCGAGGCGCTGCTGCACCCCGTGGTCACCGAAGAGCGAGGCGCCACAGCTCGTGTGGTGGATCAGCGCGACATCGAGCTCGGCCTCGTCACCGGCGAGCAGCTTGGCGAGACCGGCGACCATGCCGAGCTGCTCGATCACGGCGTCGGTGACGCGCCCACCGACGGTGCGGAACACCGACGCCTCGCCGGGGAGCAGGCCGACGATGTGAG
>NZ_JASJCS010000056.1 GCF_030065885.1 Ilumatobacter sp.
ATCCAGTTGAACAGCAGGCTCGACGCCATCGGGCTCGACACCGGGGTGTCGACCTGCACCAGCCGGACCTGCCGGGACTGCAACTGCCCGAGCACCTCGCGCAGGGCCGGCACGTCGAACACGTCTTGGAGGCACTCGCGCGACGTCTCGAGCAGGATCGGGAATGTCGGGTACTTCGAGGCCACGCTCAGCAGGTCGGCGGCCCGCTGCCGCTGTTGCCACAGCGGGGTGCGCTGGTCGGGGCGCCGCCGTGGCAGCAGCAACGCCCGCCCGGCACACTCACGGAACCGGGCCGAGAACAGCGACGTCTGCGGCAGGCTCGACACGACGAGCTCGTCGATCTCGTCGGGGTCGATGACGAACACGTCGGGGTCGAGCTCGTCGGCGGCCTCGGGCAGCCGGATCACGATGCCGTCGTCACCCCACATCGTCTCGACCGGCAGGTCGTACCGGTCGATCAGCCGGCGCTCGATCGCCATCGCCCACGGGGCATGAACCGGCGTCCCGAACGGGCTGAGCACGCAGACGCGCCAATCGCCGATCTCGTCGCGGAAGCGCTCGACGACGATCGTGCGGTCGTCGGGCACCGCACCGGTGGCCTCGGCCTGCTCACCGAGGTACCGCACGACGTTGGACGCTGCGAGCGGATCGAGCGCGTACGCCTCCTCGAGGCGCTCGCGGGCCTCGTCGTCGGGCATCGCGCGGATGTCGCGCACGAACGCACCGAGCGCTCGGCCGAGCTCGAGCGGCCGGCCGGGTCGGTCGCCGTGCCAGAACGGCATCTTGCCCGGCTCACCCGGCGCCGGCGTCACGGTGACCCGCTCGAACGAGATGTCCTCGATCCGCCACGTGGACGCACCGAGCAGGAACGTCTCGCCCGGGCGGCTCTCGTAGACCATCTCCTCGTCGAGCTCGCCGACGCGGGTGCCGTCGGGCAGGAACACGCCGAACAGACCGCGATCGGGGATCGTGCCGCCGCTGGTGACGGCGAGCCGCTTCGACCCGTCGCGCGCCCGGACGACGTCGTTGACGCGGTCCCACACGATGCGCGGTCGCAGCTCGGAGAACTCCTCGCTCGGGTACCGGCCGGCGAGCAGGTCGAGCACGTTGGCGAGCAGCTCGTCGGTCAGATCGTGGAAGTTCGCGCAGCGCCGCACCAGCACCGCCAGCTCGGACACCGCGACGTCGCCGGTCGCCGCCGCGTGCGCGACGATCTGCTGCGCGAGCACGTCGAGGGGGTTGCGGAGGTAGCGGCTGTGCTCGATCTCGCCGTCGAGCATCCGCCGAGTGACGACGGCAGCCTCGATGAGATCGCCCCGGTGCTTGGGGAAGATCGCGCCCTTGCTCGGCTGGCCGACCTGGTGCCCGGCACGGCCGATCCGCTGCAGGCCGCGGCTCACCGCGCCGGGTGACTCGATCTGGATGACCTGGTCGACGGCGCCCATGTCGATGCCGAGCTCGAGCGACGAGGTCGCCACGATCGCCCTCAGATCGCCCCGCTTGAGCTGGTCCTCGATGACGATCCTCTGCTCGCGGGCGAGCGAGCCATGGTGGGCCTTGACCAGATCCTCGGTCATCAGCCCGGTCTCGGCGTCGACGCCGATGCCCTGCTCCTCGGCCAGCTCGTTGAGCTTGGCCGCAAGTCGCTCGGCGGCACGGCGTGCGTTGCAGAAGATGATGGTCGATCGATGAGCCAGCAGCAGCTCGAGCACTCGCGGATAGATGCTCGGCCAGATGCTCGACCGACGCTCGCCCGACCCCGGCTCGCCCATCGGGGTGGCCTCGTCGCCAGGCGCCCCCATGTCTTCGACCGGCACGATCACGTCGACCTCGAGCTGCTTGCGGACACCGGCGTCGATGATCCGGACCGGGCGGGGTGTCGACGCGTCGCCGTAGCCACCGAGGAACCGGGCGGTCTCCTCGAGCGGGCGCTGCGTCGCCGACAACCCGATCCGCTGGGGCGGCGCGTCGGTGATCTCTTCGAGCCGCTCGAGCGTCAGCGCGAGATGGGCACCGCGCTTGGTGGTGGCCATCGCGTGGATCTCGTCGACGATCACCGTCTCGACGCCCTGCAGCGTCTCGCGGGCCGACGACGTGAGCATCAGGTACAGCGACTCGGGTGTCGTGATCAGCAGGTCGGGCGGGCGGCGGATCAGCTTCTGGCGTTCGTTCGACGGCGTGTCGCCCGTGCGCATCGCCACCTCGGGCGCCGTGAAACCTTCGCCGATCCGCTCGGCGGCGAGGCCGATGCCGATCAGCGGCGCGCGCAGGTTCTTCTCGATGTCGAACGCCAGCGCCCGGAGCGGCGAGATGTACAGCACCCGCGTCCGATGCGTGCGTTCCTCGGGGCGGGGCGTCGTCACCAGCCGGTCGATCGAGGCGAGGAAGGCGGTCAGCGTCTTGCCCGAGCCGGTCGGCGCGCAGATCAGGGTGTGCTCGCCGGCGGCGATGTGCGGCCAGCCATGCACCTGGGGCGGCGTCGGCTCGGGAAACGACGACGCGAACCACTCACGTACGGCCGGCGAGAACGCCCCGAGCACGGCATGATCGGCGATGGTTGGAGGCTAGTCAGGGGCTGTGACAGCGCATCCCGCGACCCTCACGCAGGTCGGACCGCCCGGCATCTTGAGCAATCCTTGCCTTCACCTCTGGGCGCTCATGCGCTTGACTGTGCCTTCCAGACGTACCGCCACGACATTCACATCCCACACGGGCCCGCCGGCGAAGACCGCGGAATAACAGGGCCTCGCACCCGTTATCGCACTGCGATCACCGCGCTTCGTGCTCGTCGAGCCCACGGTGGGCACGCTCCGTCGAGGTTCGCGTTCCGTCCCGGCCGCGATCCGTCAAGATCCCTCAACCGGGTTGCCGCGCGGCCGAAGCACTGTTCGTGAATACGAACGTCTGGAAGCTCTACCTGCTGATGACCACCGCGGTGGCAGCGACCTACTTCCTGGTCGAGACGACCAGCCTGTCGAAGTTGGTGCTGTACAACGGGATCGGGCTGTCGGCCGTCATCGCCACCCTGCTCGGGATCAAGCGCAACAACCCGGCCAACAAGAGAGCGTGGTACTTCATCGTCGCCTCGCTGGCGTCGTTCCTCACCGCCGACATCGTCTACTACGTGCTGGAGCTGACGACGAACGAGGTGCCGTTCCCGTCCGTCGCCGACGCCTTCTACCTCGGCATGTACCCGCTGATGATCGCAGGGCTCGTGGGCCTGCTCCGGACGTTCTCGCCCGGCCGCGACCTCGCCAGCCTGGTCGACGCCGGCCTGATCGCGGTCGCCACGTTCGCCGTGCTCGGCATCCTCGTCATGGACACCTACGTCACCGACGACACGATGAACCTCGGTGGCCGGCTGATCTCGCTGGCCTACCCGGTGATGGACGTCGCGCTGGTCGCCGTGGCCGCCCGGCTGGTGACCGCCGTCCACCTCCGCCAGGCGTCGTTCGCCCTGATGACCGTGGGGCTGTCGAGCCTGATGGTCGCCGACACGATCTACGGGGTGCTCAACACCGCCGGGACCTTCCAGACCGGCGGCTTCGCCGATGCGTTCTGGCTCGGCTTCTACGTGCTGATCGCCGCCGGCGCCCTGCACCCCTCGATGGGTGAGGATTCGCAGGTCCGCGAATCGCAGAACGGCCACATCACCCGCAACCGCCTGTTCGTGCTGTTCCTCGTCGTGTTCGCCGTGCCGGTGATCGACCTGATCTGGGGTGAGCCCTTCGACAAGATCCTGACCACGATCGCTTCGATGGCGATGTTCAGCCTGGTGCTGATCCGCCTGATGGGGCTCGTGGAGATCGTCCAGAACAAGGAGCAGCAGGCTCGCCACGACGCCCGCCACGACGCCCTCACCGGCCTCGCCAACCGTGTGCTGTTCGGCGAGCGGGTCGAGAACTTCGTCCAGCAGCGCAAGGAGGGCGTCGTCTCGGTGCTCTTCGTCGACCTCGACGACTTCAAGTTCATCAACGACAGCCTCGGCCACCAGGTCGGCGACGAGCTGCTCGTCGCCGTCGCGGCCCGGCTGAAGGACTGCGTGCGCACCAACGACACCGTCGCCCGGCTCAGCGGCGACGAGTTCGCGGTGTTGCTCGAGAGCGCCGTCGACCGCCAGGATGCAGTCGCCGTCGCGCAGCGCGTCCAGGACAGCCTCGAGATGCCGGTCGTCATCGACGATCGCGAGATCATGATCTCGGCGAGCGTCGGCATCGCCGTCGAGCGCCGTGCCAACATCGAGCGCGCCGAGACGATCCTACGGGCCGCCGACGTCGCGATGTACCGGGCCAAGAGCAAGGGCAAGGGCCGCTTCGAGTTCTTCGAGCAGGGCATGCACCTCGAGGCGATCGAGCGCCTCGACCTCAAGACCGACCTCCAGGTCGCGCTGGAGCGCGGCCAGTTCGAGCTCAACTACCAGCCGATCGTCGGCCTCGACGACGAGCGGGTCCGCAGCGTCGAGGCGCTCATCCGCTGGAACCACCCCACGCGTGGCACGGTGATGCCCGATCGCTTCATCGCCCTCGCCGAGCAGACCGGTCAGATCGTCCCGATCGGCCGCTGGGTCCTGCGGGAGGCCTGCAGCCAGGTGATGCGCTGGCGCAACGAGTTCCCCGACACCGCGCCGACGGGCGTCGCCGTCAACCTCTCGGTCCGGCAGCTGCACGACCCGAGCCTCTTGGAGGACGTCGCCGACGCACTCTCCGACTCCGGTCTCGAGCCCGAGGCGCTGACGATCGAGATCACCGAGAGCATGCTCATCGAGGAGACCGACCGCGGGTCGCGCGCCCTCGACCAGCTCAAGGCGATGAAGGTCAAGGTGGCGATCGACGACTTCGGCACCGGCTACTCGTCGCTGTCGTACCTTCGACGATTCCCCGTCGACACGATCAAGATCGATCGCTCGTTCGTCGCCGAGATGGAGACCAGCCCCACGTCGGAGGCGCTCGTGCGTGCCGTCGTCGAACTGGCCCACAGCCTCGAGGTGGCGACCGTCGCCGAGGGCATCGAGAACGGCGATCAGAAGTCGAAGCTCGTCGGCCTGAACTGCACGTTCGGCCAGGGCTACCTGTTCGCCCGCCCGATGCCGGCCGCGACGATCGACGATCAGCTGCGCAGCGACGCCCGCAGCGCGAAGGCCCGCAAGACCGCGCCGATGGACATCCACCTCCGCGACGGGTTCGACACGCTCAAGGACGTGCTGCCGCAGCTCGGCAGCCTCCACACCGACCTGAAGATCCCGGTCATGGCGCGCACCCGATGGATGGACACCTGGGCATCGGTGTACGACGACTGGACGCCGAAGACGGTCCTGGTCCGCGAGCGCTCGACCGGTCGGGTCGAGGCGGCGGCGCTGCTGGCGCACCGCAAGCAGGGCCTGACGACCGAGGTCGTCGCGATGGGCCACGGCACGATCGCCTGCACCCGCTTCCCGTCGCGCAGCGAGCGGGCCTCGAAGATGCTCGCCAAGGGCATCAAGGACTGGCTCGACGACTTCGGATCCTGGACGCTGCACTTCCAGCAGCTCCCCGAGGGTGACACCGTCGCCCGCCTGCTCGCCCAGCAGCTCCCGAACGCCGAGATGACGCCCGACCTCTGGGTGCCCCAGGTGATCTTCGGCGACGACCCCAAGCTGCCCGACTTCCTGTCTCGCAACATGCGACGTCAGATCAAGAAGGCCTGGAACCGCCTCGAGACCGACGGCCTCGACGTCGACATGCACATCGCACGGTCCGAGTTCGAGATCATGGAGGTGCTGCCGCAACTCGAGCAGATCCACGTCGAGCGCGATCACGACACCGGCCGCGACAGCGACCTCGACGATCCGAAGACCCGCGAGCTGTGGCGGCGCCTCGTGCTGGCCCACGGCGCCAGCGGCCAGATCGAGGTGTCGACGATGCTCATCGACGACGAGATCGCCGGTTTCGTGATCGGCATCATCGACGACGACGCCTACCGCGTCTTCGACGGCCACTTCGACAGCAAGTTCCAGCGCTACTCCCCCGGCCGGATCATCGAGTCCGCCGTGCTGGAGCGTGCGATGGTCGATGCCCGCTTCCAGGGCCTCGACTGGATGGCGGGTGTCGCCGCCGAGAAGATCCTGACCTCGAACCACAGCGAGGGACGGATGCAGCTCGTCGCATCGGCCAAGTCGTCGACGAAGCCCACGCCGAAGCCGATCCCCGAGGGCGCCAACGGCCGCGAGCCTGCCCAGGCCGGCACCAACGGCAGCGGCGACTCGAACGGCGCGAAGGCCTCGAAGAGCGGGACTAGTGCCGACGGTGACTCGAACGCTGCGACGGCAACCCCCGGCAGGCGTCGGACGAACGCTGCCAAGCGTCGTGCGGCGGCCGCTGCCAAGGACGCCGCGCTCGAGAACGCCTGACCGACATGGCCGCGCTCCTTGCGCTCCTGGCGGCCGTGGGATGGGGCTCGTCCGACTTCGCAGCCGGCAAGGCGAGCCGAACGTCTTCCGCCGTCTCCGTCGTCGTCCTCACTCACCTGACGGCGGTGATCGCACTCGTGTGCGTCACCGTCGACATCGGCCCCCTCTGGACGTCGTTGGTCGGGTTCGCCGGTGGCGAGGAGACCCGATGGCGCTGGCCGACGATCGTCGGTGAGCCCACACTCACCGATCTCGGCTGGGGACTGGCCGCCGGGCTGGGCGGCGGCGTCGGCGCGATGCTGTTGTTCCGCGGGCTCGGAAAGGGTTCGATGGCCGTCGTCGCCCCGATCACCGCTGCGGGTGCAGCGATCATCCCGGTGCTTGCCGGTGTGCTGACCGGGGAGTCGATCTCGCAGCTCGGCCTCGTCGGTATCGGACTGGCCCTCGTGGCGATCGTGCTGGTCTCACTGACCGCGCCCGATGCCGCCGACGACGAGGCAGGTGCGAGCTCACCGCCGGAGACCGCGACGGGGGATGACGACGGCCTCGACGTCCTTCGACCCGCCGACGGCCCGGAGGGCGGTTCGCTCACGGTGCCCGACGATTGGGTCGAGGAATTCGGCGCGGTGACGCCGCGCGTGCTCGCCCGCACCTCATCTGCAGCCGCATCGGTCTGGTCGCTCCCCACCCGCGACGCCGGCTCGGTCTGGTCGCTCCCCACCCCCGACGCCGCCGCGTTGGTCGCCCGAGGCCCGCATCCGGCCGCGGTGCGGCGAGCCGCGCAGACGCCGACGGCGGCGACTCGCATCGAGCCGGCTGCGCCCCCGGTCGAACCGATCGCGTCCGGCACCGACGATGCGAACGATCTCGACGTGACCGTCCGCAGCCTGCTGTTCGTCATCGTCGCTCTCCTGGTCGCCCTGACCGTCGCCGCCCTCGGCATCGCAGCCGGACCGGTCGTCGAGCTCCTGTCGGACGAGCCGCTGACGACCGCACGCGCGGCGATGATGGCGTTGGCGCTCGCCACGATCCTGGTGACGACCTTGGCGATGCGGGCGACCGCACCGTTGCTCAGGGCCCCGAGGCCGTCACACGTCTCGCCAGCGGTGAGCCCGACACCCGCGATCGCTGAGCAGCCGCGTCCGCCGATCTGGCGCCGCATGCTCGCGCAGCCCGGGATCCCGGAGGCGCTGCTGTCGGGGATCGGGTTCGGCACGTTCTTCGTCTTCATCTACCGCGCCAGCGAGTCGGCGGGCCACATGCCGCTCGCCGGCGCCCGGCTCGTCTCGGTCGTCATGTTCACGATCGGAGCACTGGCGACCAGGACTGCTGTGTTCCCGGAGCGCGGCAGCCGCGTCGGTGTGGTGCTCGCCGGCCTGTTCGACGCCGCTGCCGCCGTGTTGTTCGTGCTGGCGACTAGGGCCGGTCTGCTCTCGATCGGTGCCGTGCTGGCGTCTCTCTATCCCGCCGTCACCGTGTTGCTCGCGCGCGTCGTGACGAAGGAACGGATCACGCGGACCCAGCTCGCCGGCATGGCACTCGCGCTGGCTGCAGTCGGTCTCCTTGCGTCCTGACGGTCGGGGGATCCCCGAGAGCCCCAAGCCGCGCAGCGTGGGGCAGCCCGCCCGGACTCGCCGTACTGTCGACGCTCGCGCATGGATGCACGAGCCGGCGCCCACACGATGCTCGAGTCGGACCACGTCGAGCTCTGGCGCGCGCTCGTCGCCACCTCGGCGTCGGTGAGCCTGGCGACCGAAGCGGTTCGCCACGTGGCCGAGCTCGCCGCAGGGGCCGATGCGCCGGTCAGGCGAGTGGATCTGTGGATCGCAGCCTTCGATCATCTCGACGCGGCTCGCGACGAACTCCGAATCGGCCTGCCCCTCGACCAGTCGATCCACGAACTCTCCGACCGTCTGCACCAGCTGTCGATCGAGGACACCCGTTCGTTGCTCGGTGCCCATTTCGCTCGCTTCGACGCCGACGAGCTGACCGAGTTCGCGCTCGCCGGTGCCGGCGCCGCCAGCGGCGGCCTGCGCCCGAGCGACCCGACCGAGGCCGGCTCCGGTCTGGCCCAGGCTGCAGAGGAGCGGATGCGCCGGCTCGATGATCGACCGGTCGAGGTCCAGTTCGCCCCGCTCGACGGTCTGGTGCCGCCCGCACTGCCGCGCCCGCAGCCGCCGAGCACCGGGCGGCCCCGCGCTGCGGTTGTGCTGGCTGCGGTCGCGCTCGTCGGCGTCGTCGCGGCGGCGGTCGCCGCCGTCTTCGGTGGACCCGACGACGGCACGTCGGCACCACCGAAACCGCAGCCGGAGCAGGCAGTGGCGCCGGTCGAGCTGCCCCGGCCCTCGCAGTGCCGCCCCGACGAGGTGGTCGGTGCGCTCGCACCAAGCCCGTCGGCCCTGCGCGCCGCGACCGCGACCTCGTTCGGGGACGTCCTCGAGTCGTCCGATCGAGTGGTCGCCGGCCAGCTGCGATCCATCGACCCCGAGGACGGCTGGGTGACCTTCGAGCTGGTGGGTGCCCGCGCGCTCGACGGCGAGACCGACGGGCTCCCGACGTCGTTCTCGGTGCCCGGCCGGATGCTCGGAGCGGTCGAGGTCGCAAACGGCCTCGAGCTCGTGGCGCTCGTCACGCGGGACTCGGGCTCACCGACCGGCTGGCGGACACCGGTCCGGGGCGGTGTCTGGCTCGCCTGCGTGGGCGGCGGTGCGCTGCCGGTCGGCGACACCGCGCCGCTCGACCAGGACTGGCTCGGCGGTCCGACGCTGTCCGGCGTCGAGGCCGCCGTCGCCGGCCGCGTCGCCAACGCCCAGACCATGGCGCTGACCGACCTCGGTGGCGAGGCGGTCGTCGGCGGCGTCAGGTTGCGCGACGGCACCGGGCTGTCGTTGCGACTGCCGCACGCGATCGGCACGACACCGCTCGACGTCCGTTCGAGCGAGGAGCGTTCGGTGACGCTCGACCGCGGCGATCTGCGCATCGTCGTCGACCTCGCGCGGTGTGCCGAGGCGGTCGCGGCCGACGAACCGGCGTGTTCACCGCCCGAGGTCGACGTCGACGCCGACCGCCCGCTGAGCACCGATGAGCTCGACGAGATTGAGGTCTACGTCGTCGATCCACGGGAGCACCGGACCGACACCGTCCTGCGGGGAGCTCCGCGCGGCGGTCTCGTCGCGCTCGATGTGCCGACGCTGTTGCCGCGCTGGCGGGCGGGGGACGACGACGCCCGGCCGGTCGGGTTCGCCGACGACCTCGCCGTGGCCGTCCTCGGCGAGGCACTCGTCGCGTTCGACGTCGCGACCGGCGAGCCGGCCTGGTCGGTCCCCGTGGCCGGTGCCGACGTGATCGAGCCGATCGGCAACTCGTGGTGGGCAGTGGTCGACGGCGGAGTCGGCTCGTCGATCGTCTCGATCGACGCCGCCACCGGCGACGTCGGCTGGCGCCGCGACGCTCCCGCCGGGGTCACGTGGCACCGGCCGATCGAAGCGGGTGAGGTCGCGATCGTCACCGAGCGCTCCGACCGGTCGCCGGACCGGTTGATCGCCATCGGGCCCGTCGACGGTCGGCAGCGGTGGTCGTTCGAGCTGGCGCCCGGTCCGGCGGGCGCGCCGGTGTTCGCGGTCGACGCCGAGCGGGGCATCGTCGCTGCGCTGGACACCGACGACGGGCTCGTCCGCCTCGACGCCGCCGACGGCCGCGAGCGCTGGCGGATCGGTCCGATCCGCCAGGCCGCGATCGAGGGCATCTGGCCGAACTCGATCACGGTGCTGACGCCCGACCATCGACTCACGGTCGGGCTGACCGAGGGGTTCCTGCTCCCACCGTGACGAGACGTCACGGTTGACGTTGCGTCACCGGTGACGCCAGGTCACGGTCGACGAGACGTCACGGTTGACACCTTCCCGGGCCCGGGAGTACGTTCGACGCGGGACTCCCGAAACGTTTCGGAGGCCCGCTACCCAGTCACGACCGGAGCCGCCGCCGGCTCCAGGGGAGGGAAAGATGACCAGGTACGACACGTCCCGGTCCGGCCGCCGCCTCGTGAAAGTCGCCTCGGTCCTCGCTGCGTTCGCGCTCGTCGCGGGCGCGTGCGGGGACGATGACGACGACGAGGCCGAGGACACGGCACCGGCAGCGACGGACGCGCCCGACGACGAGGAGCCCGAGGAGACGGCACCGCCGGCGACCGAGGCGCCCGACGACGACATGGACGAGGACGAGCCGGAGGAGACCGCACCGCCGGCGACCGAGGCGCCCGACGACGACATGGACGCATCCGCCGCCTCGTTCGTGAGCACGCAGTTCGCTCCCGTCGAGGAGGGCGAAGTGTTCCGGACCATCTTGGATCCGGCTGGGATCGACTTCACGCCCTCCGAGGAAGGCGACGCGATCACTCAGATCCTGGCGGGTGCCGGCGCCATCGACGTGCTCGGGGCGTTGCACGGCACGTTCCCGCCGCTGGCCGACGAGAACGCGATGACGAACATGATCGACGTGCTCGACGACCTGAGCGCGGACCGCGAGTTCGCCGAGTCGTTCGTGCAGGCCGGCCTGCTCGGCACCGAAGACTTCCTCTACTACGTGCCCTGGATGCAGGCGACCTACATCATGGCCGCCCACAACGACGCCCTGGCCTACCTGCCGGACGGTGCCGACATCGACGCCCTCACCTGGGAGCAGTACGGTGACTGGTGCCAGGCGATCCTCGACGGCGAGGGCCAGCCGCTGTGCGGCCTGCCGGTCGCCGGCCTGTTCCACCGCTTCCTCGAGGGTTACATGTGGCCGTCGTTCACGGGTGGCATGGTGAGCGAGTTCCGCAGTGCGGAGGCCGTCGACATGCTCACGTGGGCACGCGACTCCCTGTGGCCGACGATCAACCCCGAGTCGATCAACTACGACTTCATGCAGGAGCCGCTCCAATCCGGCGAGGTCTGGGTGGCGTTCGACCACGTCGCGCGCCTGATCGATGCGTTCAGCAACGACCCCGACACCTTCGTCGGCTTCCCGACGCCGGCCGGTGCGGCCGGTCGCGGCTTCATGCCGGTCATCGTCGGTCTCGGCATCCCGGCCGACTCGTCGAACCCGGAGGCGGCGGAGGCCGTCATCGAGTACCTGACCCGCCCGGACACACAGGCACAGGTGCTCTCCGAGCTGGCGTTCTTCCCGGTCGTGGGAGGCGTCGACACCAGCGCGCTGCCGGCAGGTGTGGCCATCGAGGCCGCCGCAGTCGACAAGCTGGCCAACTCGCCCGACGCGATCGCGGCGCTGCTGCCGGTCGGACTCGGCGAGCGTGGCGGCGAGATCAACGACATCTTCCGGGCCGCGTTCTCGCGGGTCGTGCTCGACGGCGAGGACATCGCAACCGTCCTCAACGAAGAGGGCGACCGCTTGCAGGCCCTGCTGAACGAGACGGGCGCCCCCTGCTGGGCTCCCGACCCGGCCAGCGACGGGCCCTGCGTCGTCAACCCTGCGGGCTGACGAACATCCATCGTCGACGGTGCCGGCCCCGCCCGGGGTCGGCACCGTCGTCTGTCCTACCGTCGTCTGAGGGGGTCGACGTGACCAGGGATGCTGAACGGTGAGCGAGGGAACCGAAGTCACGCTCGCGACCGTGGCGCTCGACGAGGCCGATCAGCCCGCCGCGGGCGATGCGGGTCCGCCGCGTCGCCCGTGGCGCCGCAAGATCGTCCCGTACCTGCTGATCGCGCCGACGGTGATCTACCTGGCGATGTTCTTCGCCTACCCGATGTACGAGGGACTGCGGCTCGCGATCTACGACGACGAGGCCGAGCTCCCGCTCATCGACGAAGCGAGCCTCGACGGTGACGAGGTCGCGCGCGTCGAGCAGGGCACCCCGGTAGCCGTTCTCGGCCAGCAGGGCAACCTGCTGGCCGAGGAGACCGAGGGCGGCGACCTCCTGACCGAGCTCTGGTTCCTGGTCGAGGGCGAGCAGGCCGACGGCTCGGTCGTCGAGGGGTGGGTGTCGGAGGCACGGGTGCGGGTGCGCGAGGAAGCCGGCGACGGCACGCCAATCGGCGGCACGATCCGTCCGCAGCTGGCGGCCGGCGCCGATCCGTTCACCGAGATCCGGGACGAACCGAACGAGAACGCCGCCGCCGTCGGCCAGCTCGACGAGCGTGCGCCCATCGACATCACCGAGGTCGCGATCCTCGAGGTGTGGTTCCAGGTCCGACCGCTCGACGACTCGACCGCGGCCGGCTGGGCACCGTCGCGGTTCATCCAGGTCTTCGAGAACGGCGAGGAGGGCCGCATCGACCGCGGCACCGAGGGCGTCTTCACGACGAAGTTCATCGACCGGATGATCAACGACCGCTTCTTCGAGGACGCCGTCAGGACCACGCTCCTGTTGATGGTGCTGATCCTGCCGATCCAGTTCGTGCTGGCGATGGTCATGGCGCTCGTGATCCACGCCCGGATCAGGTTCACATCGGGGTTCCTCTACGCGTTCACCCTGCCGATGGGCATGTCCGACCTCGCGGTCGGCATCCTCTTCCTGTCGATCTTCAGGGGCAACGGGTTCCTCAACAGCATCCTCGAGGGGCTCGGCATCATCGATTCGCCGCAGGCGTTCCTCACCGCCGAGACGCGCAACTGGATCATCTTCGCGATCGTGCTCGCCGAGCTGTGGCGGGCGACGTCGATCGTGATGGTCATCCTCGTCTCCGGCCTGCAGGCCATCCCCGACGAGACGCTCGAAGCGGCCGAGCTGTTCGGCGCCAGCTACTGGCAGCGCGTGCGCCACGTCATCCTGCCGCTGCTGCGGCCGAGCATCCAGGTCGCGCTGATCCTGCGCACGATCCTCGCCCTCCAGGTGTTCGCGGTGGTGGTCGCCCTGAGCGGCGGCGACGTGGTGACCGTCCTGGCCCACGAGACGTACCGGCAGTACGACGACTTCCGCAACGACAACGTCGCCTCCGCCTACGCCCTGTTCATCCTCCTGCTCTCGGTGGCGAGCGCGATCTTCTACCTGCGAGCCGTGCGCGCCGAGTCGGAGGTGCGAGACACATGACGAATGCCGAGCTCCCTGCCCTCGACTCGCCCGAGGTCGTCGAGCTGCACCGCAAGATGCGGCGCCGCTCCCAGCGCGGCCGGGTCGGAGCGTACGTCGTGGCGATACTGGTCGCGCTCTGGATCTTCGTGCCGATCCTGTTCATCTTCTCGATGGCGTTCACGACCGCCGAGACGGTTCGCTCGTACCCGAAGAACGTGCTGCCGTTCATCCCGTTCTCGACCGACACGATGCAGTTCTTCCTCGAGTCGGAAGGGGTCGCGGAGGGCCTCTGGAACAGCATCCTCGTCGCCATGATCACGCTCGTGCTCTCGACGATCATCGCCACACCGGCCGGCTACGCGATCGCGCGCTACGCCTTCCGCGGCCGCGACCTGTTCCGGCTGTCGGTCCTGGCGGTGCGGGCGTTCCCGATCGTGGTCCTGTCGATCCCGCTCGCCGTGCTGTTCATCCGGGCCGACGTCTTCGACAGCGTGTGGAGCCTGGCGCTGATGCACACCGCGCTCACGATGCCGACCACGCTCCTCGTCATCGCGAGCGTGTTCGCGAGCGTGCCCTACGAGCTCGAGGAGGCGGGGCAGGTCTTCGGCGCCACCGCGTTCCAGTCGTTCCGCCACATCGTCGTGCCGCTCGTGCTGCCCGGCATCGCGGCGGCGGGCCTGTTCACGTTCGTGCTGTCGTGGAACGAGGTGTTCGCAGCGAGCGTGCTCACGCTCGAGAACCGCACGCTGCCGGCGCTCGTGCTCAACTCGCTCGGCGAGTCGTCGGACGCGTTCCAGTTCGCCGGCGGCTTCGCCCTGATGCTGCCGTCGATCATCTTCATGTTCTTCGTCCGGAAGTACCTGTTCAACATGTGGGGTCAGGTGACCAAGTGAACACGACATCGGAGACGACATCGGAGGTCGTCCGCCATGGCTGAGATCCTCATCGAGAAGGTCACCAAGACGTTCGGCGACAAGGTCGCCGTGGACGACGCGAGCCTGACGATCCACGACGGCGAGTTCCTCGTGCTGCTCGGGCCGAGCGGATGCGGCAAGACGACGCTGCTCCGTGCGATCGCGGGTCTCGGCATGGCCGATTCGGGCCGCATCGCGATCGACGGTCGCGACATCACCTACACCAGGCCGGGCGACCGGAAGATCTCGATGGTGTTCCAGAGCTACGCGATCTTCCCGCACATGACGGTCCGCGCGAACGTCGGGTTCGGGCTCAAGATGCGCAAGGTCGACAAGTCCGAGATCGAGCGTCGCGTGAACAGCGCCGCCGAGCTCTTGCACATCGAGGAGCTCCTCGACCGCCGGCCGAGCGACATGAGCGGCGGTCAGCGCCAGCGCGTCGCCGTCGCGCGAGCGCTGGCGATGGAGGCCCAGGTGCTGCTGATGGACGAGCCGCTCAGCAACCTCGACGCGCTCCTCCGGCTCGAGATGCGCGCCGAGCTGAAGCGACTGCTCGCCGACATCAACGCGACGACGGTCTACGTGACCCACGACCAGATCGAGGCGCTCAGCATGGGTGATCGGGTCGCCGTCATGCGCGACGGCGTCATCCAGCAGGTCGACACGCCGACGACGGTCTACGAGGAACCCGCCAACCACTTCGTCGGCGGGTTCCTCGGCAACCCGCCGATGAACTTCCTCGACGGCAAGATCGCGAGCAACGGCACGGGCGTCGAGGTCAGGGTCGACGAGCACGTGATGCACCCGCCCGCCGGCATCGGCCGCATGCTGAGCGAACTCGGCGGCGACCACGTCACCCTCGGCATCCGCGCCGAGAACATCGAGACCACGGCCGAGCGCGTCGACGAGGGCTTCCCGGTACGGGTCCACGTCGTCGAGCCGCTCGGCTCCCAGAACCTGTTGACGGTCGACGTCGGCGGCCACCAGCTGAAGGTGTCGACGCACCCGTCGTTCGAAGCCGTCCCGGATCAGCAGTTGTGGATCCGATTCCGTGCCGATCAGATCCGGTGGATCGATCCCGAGAGCGGCATGGTCCTCTACGATCGGACGTCCTGACGGCGGAGGCGGACTCGACGGACGGTGCGAGGGTGGCGAGATCGAACAGACCGACCCTGCGCGACGTCGCCCGTGCCGCCGGGTTGTCGGTCACGCAGGTCTCGCGGGCGCTCAACGACCACGCGGACGTCGCCCCGACCACGCGGGAGCGTGCTCTGCGTGCCGCCCGCGAACTGGGCTACACGCCGAACATCGCCGCCCGTCGGCTGAAGGTCCCCGAGACGCACGCGCACTCGATCGGACTCGTGCTGCAGCCGACGACCGCTCGTCTCTCCGACCCGTTCCTGGGCGAGTTGCTCGCATGGATGGTCGACGAAGCGGGTGGCCACGGCTTCGAACTGCTGCTCTCGACGCCACCTGGCGACGAGCACCCACTCGCTGCGTACGAGCGATCCATCCAGCAGAAGCGTGTCGACGGGTTCGTCGTCCTCCGGACGGCCGCCGACGACGAGCGGATCGCGTACCTGCTCGAGCAGTCCTTCCCGTTCGTGACGTTCGGACGCCTTCCCGACCAGGCCGGCTTCCCGGTCGTCGACGAGATCGACGACTCGCTGCAACCGGCGGTCGACCTGCTGGTCGAGCTCGGACACCGTCACATCGCGTGCATCACCGAACCGACCGAGCACAGCAAGGCGATCTACCGGCTCCGTTCGTTCCATCGGGCGATGCGTGAGCACGACCTCGATGTCCGGGTCGACGACGTCGTCGAGGCGGGGTTCCACGTCGACTCCGGGTACGCAGCCGGGTGCCGGCTGCTCGATCGCGACGACCCACCGACGGCCGTCGTCGCGTTGAACGACCTCCTGGCGATGGGTGTGCTCCGCGCCAGCGACGAACGCGGCGTCCGCATCCCGGGTGACCTGAGCGTCGTCGGCTTCGACGACATCGACGCCGCCCATCTCGTCACCCCGGCACTGACCACGATGCATCAACCGATCGAGCAGGCCGGACGACTGCTCGTCCGCCAGGTGCTGACGGCGATCGAGCGCGGCGACGGGTACGACGAGCAGCGCTTGATCACGCCACGGTTGGTCGTCCGCGCGTCGACCGGCCCGCCTGCACCTTGACCGGTCCAGGCGCCACTCCTAGGGTGGATCTCCGAAACGTTTCGGACAGCAGGCTCGACATGACACACATCGGCCAGTCGCCGACCGCCCAGACGGCGTCCGTGCACCTCATCAACCACACCCACTGGGACCGGGAGTGGTTCCTCACGCACGAGTACACGACGGCGTGGATCCCCGACCTGATCGACGCCCTCGACGAGCGGGTCGCGCAGAACGCGGACTACCAGTACCTCTTCGACGGCCAGACACTCGTCATCGAGGACCTCATCGCGACCCGGCCCGACTACCGCCACCGGGTACGGCGCCTCGTCGCCGCCGGCTCGCTCGGCATCGGGCCGGTCTACAGCCAGGCCGACTGGCGCATCGTGTGCGGTCAGCTTCACCTCCGGAACCTGCAGTACGGCACCGCCGACGCCGCCGCGTTCGGCGGGTCCGCCGACGTCGCCTGGCTCGTCGACCTGTTCGGCCACGTCTCACAGGTGCCGCAGATGCTGTCGATGGTCGGCGTCGACGCCGCGTACGTCTGGCGGGGCGTGCCGGCGATGCACCCGGCGTTCGACTGGGTCGGCGCCGATGGTTCGAGCGTGCTCGCCGTCGACCTGTTCGGCGGTTATCGCAACCTGTACGGCATCTCGCGCACCGCCGACATCGCGGTCCACCGGCTCGTCGCCGAGACCCGCAAGCTCGAACCCCACTACGGCGGGCATCCGATCCCGCTGTTCGACGGCTACGACCTCGACACCGAACCGGAAGACCCGGCCCGCCACTACGAGGCGGCCGGTGGCCTGCCGGCCGACATCGAGGTCCTGGCCTCGTCGCCCCGCCGGTACGTGGAGGCGGTCGCCGAGCGCGGCGCCGACCGACCGGCCGTCGCCGGCGAGTTGCTGTCGGGTCGGTTCGGCGCGACCTTCCCCGGCAGCCTGGCGACCCGCTCGTACCTGAAGGTCCTGCACCACGACGCCGAGCAGGCGGTCCTCCGCCGCGCCGAGCCACTGGCGGCGATGGCTGCGGCGTGCGGCCGCGACGCCCCGGACGGCTGGTTCGAGCAGGCCAGCCGCGAGCTGCTCCGCAACGGGGTGCACGACTGCATCTGCGGCGTGAGCATCGACCAGGTCCACGAGCGCATGGAGCGCTCGTACCGCCGGATCCTCGACGCGACCACCGACGAGATCGAGGCGTCGCTGGCGACGATCATGGCTCGATTCCGGCCGGGCACATATGCGGTCTCCACCACGGCGTTCGGTACCCAGATGTCGCAGCGCGTCGACGATCGAGTCGTGCGGTCGGCGACCGGCGGCATCGGAGTGTGGCCGGTCACCGAGAGCGTCGCGGTCGAGCGCTGCGACGAGGTCGTCGAGCGATTCGCCTGGTCGAACGACCACTTCAGCGCCGAGGTCGACCGCCGCGGGCTCCGGATCGACGGTCGCGAGCTCGCCCGGCTCGTCGTCCGGACCGACGACGGCGACACGTACTCGAGCGAGATCGGCCCCGTGCTGGGGACGTGCGAGACCGTCTCGGACCCGGTCGTCGAGAGCCGGTCGGACGTCGATGCGATCGTCAGCATCGAGAGCCGCTACCTCGGCGACGGCGTCGACGTTCGCGCAACCCTGACCATCCGCTTCGACGCCGGGCCGGTGGTCGAGGTCACCATCGACCTCGACTCCGACGGGTGCGGCTTCCGCGTGGACGCCGAGTTCGACACCGGCGTCGCCACCGACACCGCGCTGGCGGCGATGCCGTTCGATCTGGTCGAGCGGGCCCACGTCGACGACGACCTCCTGCCGAGGGAGATCGATCCAGGTCTTGCGTCGGTGCTGATGGGCCAGCGTGAGGTCGATCGGGTCGAGGAGTTCCCGATGCACGGGTTCGTGGCGCTCCGCGGACCCGATGCGACGTGGATGGCCCTCGGGCGGGGCATCCGGTCGTACCGATCCGGCGCCGACGGTTCGGTGTCGCTCGCCCTCCGACGATCCGTGGAGTGGGTCGCCCGCACCGGGCTCGCACACCGCGAGGGCGATGCCGGGCCGGCCCTGTACGTGCCCGGCGCCCGCTGCGAGCGATCGGTTCGCCACGAGCTCGGCATCGCCGTGCTGCCCGGCGAAGCTGCGACGACCGAGCTGTACCGGATCAGCGAGACGTTCGAGCAGCCGCCACTGGTGGTCGAGGTCGGCGCCGATGCCACCGGATCGCACGATCGCTGGCCGGTGTTCGGCGAGGATCTGCCGATCACGGGGATCGAGCAGACCGCAGCGGGCAGCGTGGTCCGCACGTTCAACCCCGACACAGCGCCGCACGCACTGCGCGCCCGCCGGCAGCGTGTGTCGGTCGCCGGCGGGGACCTCGGCGAGGTGGAGTCGCTGCCCGGCAAGGTCATCGCCGACCTCGTGACACCGATGGAGGCATCGCCCGTCGACGCGACGCTCCCTCGTCCGACGCTCGAGGTCCACGGCCTGCCCACCGTGCGCGTCGGGCGCGATCGGTCCCGACCCGACCCCGCCGTGCTGGCCGCCCTCGAGGCGCGCCGCGGCGAGCTGCAGGACCAGCTGGTGCATGTCACCGGCGAGCTCGACCGCGCGACCGGCGAGGACCGCTACCGGCTGACCCATCGCCAGCTGGTGCTCGATCGCGAGCGCGCCGAGCTGGAGCTCTCGATCGAGCTGAACCGACGCCGGTTGGCGACGGACGACATCGTCAGCATCCCCGACCACGTCGACCCCGAGATCGCGCGCTTGGGGCGCGAGCTCAACGATCTGCGCATCGATCGGCGCATCTACGACTACGTGGTGGCGATGCTGTGAGCGCCGCACACCTGAGCCGCGACCGCGTCGACACCGAGGCGTTCGCCCGTGCTGTGACCACCACGGCACGATCCGAGCGCGCCGCAGCGCCGAGCTCGTACGAGCAGGCCGGCTACGCGGTCCACCGGGGCGTCCTCGACACCGAACTGGTCGCCCGCGCCGACCGGCACGTCGACTGGCTGCTCGCGAGCAACCCGGAGCTCCGTCCGGACCAACTCGGCCATCGCCTCGCTCGCACCGACCCCTTCTGGTACGAGCTGGTCGCCGACGACCGCCTGCTCGACGTCGCCGAGGAGTACATCGGACCCGACATCGCCCTGTTCGCGACGCACTACATCTGCAAGGAGCCGCGGACCGGGCGCCGCGTCCCGTGGCACCACGACGCCGGCTTCTGGCCTCTCGACCCGATGGACGTCGTCACCCTCTGGCTCGCGATCACCGAGTCGACCCCCGACAACGGCTGCCTCGGCGTCGTCCCCGGCAGCCACCGCTCGCCCCCGGTCGAGCTCGTCGAGAGCGGACGCGACGAGGTGCTCGGCAGAGAGGTGCCCGTCGACGTCGATCCGTCGACCGTCGTCTTGCTCACGATGGCGCCAGGCGACGTCTCGGTGCACCATCCCGCCATCATCCACGGTTCCGAGCCGAACCGGTCGGACCGGTGGCGGCGCGGCCTGACGATCCGGTACATCCCGACCACGACCCGGATCCTCGACGACGACGCAGCCGCGCCCTTCCTCCTGCGCGGCACCGGCGACGAACGCAACACCTACCTGCCGGTGCCGTCGCCCGATCGCGACCAGGCCGAGCACCTCGGCCACGACCCGTGCGAAGGCGGCATCGGATGACCAAGATCACGCTGATCGGGGCGGGCAGCACCGTCTTCGCCAAGAACCTGATCACCGACGTCCTGCTGATGCCCGAGTTGGCCGATGCGACGATCGCGCTCCACGACATCGACGAGGCGCGCCTCGCGACGTCCGAGATCGTCGCTGCGAAGACCGCCGCCGCTGTCGGCGCGTCACCCCGCATCGATGCGACCACCGACCGTCGCCGGGCGCTGGCCGACGCCGACTACGTCGTCACGACGTTCCAGGTCGGAGGCTACCGCCCGGCGACGGTCACCGACTTCGAGATCCCCAAGCGGTTCGGCCTCCGGCAGACCATCGGCGACACGGTCGGCATGGGCGGCATCATGCGCGGCCTGCGAACGATCCCGGTGCTGCTCGACGTCTGCCGCGACATCGAGGAGGTCGCCGGACACGCCGTGCTCCTGAACTACGTCAACCCGATGGCGATGCTGTGCTGGGCCGTGTCGAGGGCGTCGACGGTGCCCACCGTCGGCCTCTGCCACAGCGTGCAGCACACGGCGGCGCAACTCGCCGGCGACCTCGGGGTGCCCGTCGACGAGCTCCGGTACCGCTGCGCCGGCATCAACCACATGGCGTTCTACCTGGACCTCGAGCAGGCGACCGCCGACGGTCCGATCGACCTCTATCCGGCACTGGTCGAGCGGGCGGCGCATCCCGCGCCGTTCCGCGGCGACGCGGCCCGCAGCGACGGTGGCATCGCGGGTCTCTCCGATGCCGTCCGGTACGACGTGTTCCGGCGACTCGGCTACTTCGTGACCGAGTCGAGCGAGCACTTCAGCGAGTTCGTGCCGTGGTTCATCAAGCGCGACCGCCCCGACCTGATCGACCGGTTCGGGGTGCCGCTCGACGAGTACCCGCGGCGGTGCGAGCGGCAGATCGCCGGATGGGAGGAGCTGCGTCGCGACCTCGAGGACCCGACGTCGACGATCGACGTCCGGCCCAGCGACGAGTACGGGGCAGGCATCATCCACTCGATCGAGACGGGCCAGCCGAGGGTCGTGTACGGCAACGTCCCGAACACCGGCCTGATCACGAACCTGCCGGAGGGGTGCTGCGTCGAGGTCCCCTGCCTCGTCGACGGGAACGGCGTCCAGCCGACCCGCATCGGCGAGCTCCCGCCCCAGCTGGCGGCGATGATGCAGTCGAGCGTCAACGTCCAGGCGCTGACCGTCGAGGCAGCACTCACGGGTCGACGCGACCACGTCTACCACGCGGCGATGATGGACCCGCACAGCGGCGCCGAGCTCGACCTCGAGCAGATCTGGGAGCTGGTCGACGAGCTGCTCGAGGCGCACCGGCCCTACCTGCCCGACGAGCTGCTCGAACCGGCCCGGCCCGCACCTGCGCCACGAGAGGAGCAACCGTGACCGCCGTCGATGCTGCCCGGGCGACGCGACGGCGGGTGTTGACGCTGCTGTACGGCGAGCGCGCCGAGGAGGTCGACGACGAGGTCCAGCGGCGCATCGACGCGACGACGGCACCCCGGCCCGTGTCGTGCTGGGACGAGCGCGCGGCGTGGATGATCTCCTACCCGAACCAGTTCCGGTCGAGCGACGAATCGCCGCTGCGCACCCTGCGCCGAGCGCTCACCGAGCACCTCCAACCCGAGATCACCGGCGTGCACGTGCTGCCCTTCCACCCCTGGTCGAGCGACGGCGGGTTCAGCGTCACGTCGTTCGCCGACGTCGACCCCGCGCACGGCACCTGGGAGGACATCGCCGAGCTCGCCGCCACGACCGATCTGATGGCCGACGCCGTCATCAACCACGCCTCGGCGCAGGGCGACTGGTTCCGTGGGTTCCTCGCCGGCGACCCCGCCTTCGGGGGCTTCTTCCGCGAAGTCGATGCCGACGCCGACCTGACCGACGTCGTCCGACCGAGGTCGACGCCGATCCCCGCCGAGTTCACGCGCGACGACGGGACGCCGGTCACGGTCTGGACCACGTTCTCCCGCGACCAGATCGACCTCGACTACCGCAACCCCGCCGTGCTGCTGGCCGCGACCGACGTGGTGCTGTCGTATGTCGCCGCCGGCGCGCGTGCGATCCGGCTCGACGCAGTGGCGTTCGTCTGGAAGCAGGAGGGGACCTCGTCGATCCACCTGCCCGAGACGCACGCGATCGTCCAGTTCCTCCGTGCGTGCCTCGACGAGGTCGACCCGCACATCGCACTCATCACCGAGACCAACGTCCCCCACGGCGAGAACATCAGCTACTTCGGACCGCCCGGCGTCCGCGAGGCGCAGGCCGTGTACCAGTTCCCGCTGCCGCCGCTCACCCTCCACTCGTTCCTGAGCGGCTCGGCCGTCGCCCTGCGCGACTGGGCGCGGTCACTCACGTTCGACCGCGACGACACCACGTTCCTCAACTTCCTGGCCTCGCACGACGGCGTCGGGCTCCGTCCGGTCGAGGGGCTGCTCGGTGCGGCGGATCGGCAGCGGCTCGAGGACACGTGCGCACGAGCCGGCGGCGTCGTCAACCGGCGCCGGTTGCCCGACGGCACCGAGGCCGGGTACGAGCTGACCGGCACGTGGTTCTCGATGCTCGCCGCCGACCACTCCGACGAGGAGGCGCTCGAGCGCCACGTCGCCTCCCACGCGATCCCGCTCGCGCTCCGTGGCCTACCCCTCCTCTACGTGCACTCACTCACGGCATCGTCGAACGACCGCGACGCGTACCTCGCGAGCGGGCAGGGGCGGGACCTGAACCGCGCCACGTTCGACATCGACCAGATCGGGCGCGCGCTCACCGATCCTTCGGCACGGGCATCCCGAACGTGGTCGCGGCTACGCACGTTGTTGCGCTCGCGTGCCTCGTCGCCGGCCTTCCATCCGGACGCCGAGCAGCTCCTACTGGACGCTCCGGACGAGCTGTTCGTGGTGCAGCGAACGGGCAGAGGGGGCGGCGAGGCACTCGTCGTCGTCAACGTGTCGGGCCGGCAGGTGTCCTACGACCTACCGGGCGGCACGTGGGAGCAGATCGACGGTGGGCAGGTCGTCGGCCCGTCCATCGACCTGCCACGATGGCACCATGCCTGGCTCCGCAGAGCCGACCGCTGAGCGCGGCCTTCGCCGGCCCCCGACGACCTCCCGGACCCGTTGGCACGTGGCGGATGACAGACGACCGGGTCGCCGATGATCGTCGGTGTCGTCGCCACCCGCCTCGCCGGCACCGACGGCGTCAGCCTCGAGTCGGCCAAGTTGACGGCCGTCCTCGAGCGACGGGGTCATCGCGTCGTCCACTGCGCCGGCGCGCTCGGACCCGGGTTGCACGGGACGGTCGTACCGGCGATGCACTTCGAGGATCCCGTCGCAGCCGACCACGTCCACCGGGCGTTCGGCACCGGCGAGAACGCACCCGACCCCGCGCTGGCGGCCGAGATCGAGGAGCACGCCGGCGAGCTGTCCCACCACCTCCGCTCGTTCCTCGACGACTTCGCCGTCGACATGGTGATCGTCCAGCAGGCGCTCGCGCTCCCGATGCACCTCTCGCTCGGTGTGGCGCTGACGAGGGTGATCACCGAGCGGGGCCTGCCGACCTTGGCGCACCATCACGACTTCGGATGGGAACGCGAACGATTCGCGACCAGCACCGTGCCCGGCGTCGTCGACGAGTGCTTCCCGCCGGTGCTCCCGAACGTCACGCACGCGGTCATCAACTCCATCGCACGGCGCGAGCTCGCTGCCCGACAGGGCGTCGACTCGATCCTGCTTCCCAACGTGTTCGACTTCGCAACGCCGCCACCCGGCATCGACGACTTCAACCGCGATTTCCGGCAGGCGGTCGGGGTGGCGCCCGACGACCTCCTCGTCCTGCAGCCGACGAGGGTCGTCCCGCGGAAGCGGATCGACCTCGCGATCGAGCTCGCCGCTCGCATCGACGCGGCCGGCGTCAAGTTGGTGATCCCCCACGACGCCGGCGACGAGGGGATGGAGTACCTCGCCGAGCTCCGCGGTCTCGCCGAGCGCGCCGGTGTCGACCTCCTGCACATCGCCGACCGGGTCGCGGCGGCGCGCGCCGTCGCACCGGACGGCACGAAGACGTTCGCGCTCTGGGACGTCTACCCGCACGCCGACTTCGTGACGTACCCGAGCGAGATCGAGGGATTCGGCAACGCGCTGCTCGAGACCGTGTACTTCGAGAAGCCGGCGCTGGTGAACCGCTATCCGGTCTACGACGCCGACATCGGGCCGTTGGGGTTCCGGTTCGTCGAGTGCCGGGGTGAGATCACCGACGCCGTCGTCGAGGCGGTCGAGGCCGCGCTGGCGTCGCCCGCACTCGTCCGCGAGATGACCGAGCACAACTACGGGCTCGGCGCCGAGCACTTCAGCCTCGAGGCGCTCGAGCGGATCCTCGCCGCCGCGCTCCCGATCTGACGCAGTCGACGCGGCGGCGCCGCTCCGCAGCGTCGCCGCATCGCCGCGTCACGGCGTTGCCGCGAGCGCCGTCACACGAGCCGGCCGCCGTCCAACCGCAGCGTCCTCGTGATCCGGACGCGGTCGAGCAGCTCGCGGTCGTGCGTGACGAGCAGCACGGTGCCCTCGAACGTGTCGAGCGCCTGCTCGAGCTGCTCGATCGCCGGCAGGTCGAGGTGGTTGGTCGGTTCGTCGAGCACGAGCAGGTTGGCGCCGGTGGCCATCAGCAGCGCGAGCGAGGCCCGGGTCCGCTCGCCCGGCGACAGCGACGCCGTCGGACGCTCGACGTGGGCGCCGACGAGGCCGAACTTCGCGAGCAGCGTCCTGACGTCGCCGATCGTCATGCCGGTCGCGTCGACGAACGAGCGCAGCAGCGTGCCCGCGCCGTCGAGCTGCCGTCGCACCTGTTCGATCTCGCCCACGACGACACCGGCACCCAGCCTCGCGGTCCCCGCACTCGGCTCGATCCTCCCGAGCCCGAGATCGATGAGCGTCGTCTTGCCGGCGCCGTTCCCGCCCACGAGAGCGACCCGCTCGCCGTATGCGATCAGGACGTCGATCGGACCGAGCACGAAATCGCCCCGCTCGACCGTCGCACCGAGCAGGCGGATGACGATGTCGCCGCTGCGCCCGGCATCGGGCACGTCGAGGCGGAGCTGCCACGGCTCCCTCGGCTTGTCGACGGCCTCCAGCCGGTCGAGCACCCGCTTCGTCTGCGCCGCCTTGCCGGCGAGCTGCTCGGTCTGGTCGATCTTGAACGCCCGGATGAACTTGTCGGTCTCGCCCGAGCGGCGGACCTTGGCCCGTCCCTGTTGCGCCCACTCACGCTGGCGCTGCGCCCTGGCGGCGAGCGAGCGGCGCTCGGTGTCGTACGCCTCGAAGCGCTCCCACGCATGCCGGCGGGTGCGCTCGCGCTCGTCGAGGTAGGCGGCCCATCCACCGCCGAACAGGATCAGCCGGTGGGAGAACTCGTCGATCTCGGCGACGTCGGTGACGACGCGGTCGAGGAACCGCCGGTCGTGGCTGACGAGCAGCATCGGCGCCGGCGTGCCCAGCACCCACCGTTCGAGCCGGTCGAGGCCGTCGAGATCGAGGTCGTTCGTCGGTTCGTCCAGGAGGTAGACGTCGAACCGCGAGAGGAGCAGCGCCGCCAGCCCGACCCTCGCGTTCTCGCCGCCGGACAGATCCCGCGTCGGCTGGTCGAGCAGCTGCTCGCCGAGCCCGACCTCCGCGGCGACGACGCCCATCCGCGCATCGAGGTCGGCCGCCCCCAGCGCCAGCCACCGCTGCAGCGCGACGTCGTAGCGTTCGGCCGAGCCCGGCTCACCCGCCGCGACGGCCTCGGACGCGGTGTCGAGCTCGGCCTGCGCACCCGTCACGCCGGTTCGCCGGGCGAGGAGCGCCCGCACGGTCTCGCCGGTTCGCTCGGGTTCCTGGTGGAGCCAACCGACGGTCGCGGCCGGCGGCACGAGCCGCACCGCCCCGGCGTCGGGTGCGATCGCACCGGCGCACGCCGCGAGCAGCGTGCTCTTGCCGACGCCGTTCGGCCCGACGACGCCGATGCGCCTCCCGGGGGCGACGGTGAGGTCGACGCGGTCGAGGACGGGCTGCGCGCCACGAGTGACGGTCAGGTCGTGAACGGACAGGTTTGCTGACATGGGGAGCTCTTTCGAGGAGTCGGGTCGGGCCGGGCTCACCGCATGCGCATCGGATCAGTCTGGCAGGTTGGTGGCGGTCGTGCCACCGGCCAGAATCGGGCACCCCGCCATGAGCTCGTTCACCCTCCGCCCATGGCAGCGCGCCGCCTTCGATCGCTTCCGGGCCGGGGACGCTGCCGACTTCCTCGCCGTGGCGACACCGGGCGCCGGCAAGACCACGTTCGCACTGACCTGCGCCCGCGCGACGCTCGCCGAGTGGGCGGCCGGCGGGCACCGGCGGCACCTGATCGTCGTCGCGCCGACGAGCCACCTCAAGGTGCAGTGGTCGTTGGCCGCCCACCGGATGGGCCTCCAGCTCGACCCCGATTGGGCACCAGGCCAGGGTCTCGCCCGCGACGTGCACGGCCTGGTGACGACGTTCCAGCAGGTGGCGATGGGGCCGGCCGCGGCCAGGCTGCGCGGGTTCGCGGCGGACGGCATGGTGATCCTCGACGAGGTCCACCACGCCGGCGACGAGCGGGCGTGGGGCGACGGCATCCAGCAGGCGTTCGAGCTCGCCGCTAAGCGCCTCTCGCTGTCGGGCACGCCGTTCCGCAGCGACAGCGCCCGAATCCCCTTCGTCCGGTACGACGTGACCGCCGAGGGAGATCTGGCGCACGCCGACTACACCTACGGCTACGACGACGCGTTGCGCGACGGCGGTGTGGTCCGGCCGGTGTACTTCCCCCGGGTCGACGGCCAGATGGAGTGGAGCACGCCGTCGGGCGACGTGCTGCGGGCGAGCTTCGCCGACGAATTGGCGCGCGATCAGGTGTCGGCCCGGCTACGCACCGCGCTGAGCCTCGACGGCGACTGGCTCCCGACCGTGCTCACCCAAGCGCACGACCGCCTCAAACAGATCCGGCGCGAGCAACCCGACGCGGGTGGTCTGGTCATCGCCACCGACCAGGACCACGCGCAGGGCATCGCCCGCCTCCTGCGCGACCGACTGCGCACCACCGCCGACGTCGTCGTGAGCGACGACCCGACGGCGTCGAGACGGATCGCCGAGTTCGCAGACAACGACCGGCCGTGGCTGGTGGCGGTGCGGATGGTGTCGGAGGGCGTCGACATCCCGCGGCTGCGGGTCGGCGTCTACTCGACCACCACGGCGACCGAGCTGTTCTTCCGCCAGGCGGTCGGCCGCTTCGTGCGCTGGCAGGCCGGGCGGCCGAGCCAGAAGGCGTACGTCTACGTGCCCGACGATCCGCGGCTACGGGCACACGCCTTCGCGATCGCCGAGGCGCGCCGGCACGTGCTCCGCCCACCCGGAGAGGCCGCCGAGCACACCGGCGATCAGCTCGACCGGCAGGTGCCCGAGGAGGACGCGCTCGTCGAGCAGCTGTCGTTGTTCAGCGTCGTCTCGTCGACGGCGACCGGCGTCACGTTCCACGCGGTGACCGAGGACGGCGTCCAGCACATCGACGCGAGCCACGTCGATTCGACGCTCGTGGAGCACCCGGGCGGGTTCGGCACCGACCGTCTCGACGCGACCCGGTTCGACGCGGAGCCCGATGTGCCCGAGCCGTCGTTCGCGGACGACGCATCCTTGACGATCGATCTGCCCGACGTCCCGACCGAGGCGGGCGTCGTTCCGTGGGGTTCGATGAGCGTGGCCGAACAGAAGGACGACCTGCGAACCCGCAACGCGGACATCGCCAAGCGCCTCGTCGACATCACCGGCTGGAACCACGCCAGGGTGCAGGGCGAGATGAACCGCCTCGCCGGGGTCACCAAGGTGTCGACGGCGACGATCGAGCAACTCGACCGTCGCCTCCGCCACGGCGAGAGCTGGCTCCGGCGGCTGAAGCGCGGCTGACGGCGAAGGCGATCGGTGTCGCCGCCGCAAACAATCGTCAACCTATGTGTTGACGATTGACCGTCGTCGTCGTACGGTCGCGGCCGTGACATCACCGACGCTGGACCGCACGTTCGAGGCGCTCGCCAGCCCGCATCGGCGGGCCATCGTCGAGTGCCTGGCGCGGGGACCGATGACGACGCCCGAGCTGGGCAGACAGTTCCCGTTCAGCAAGCAAGCCCTCAGCCGCCACGTCGCGCTGCTCGAGCGCGCCCATCTGGTTCAGCGGACGCCGCACGGCAGGGTCCACGAACTGCGGCTGACCTCGGATCCGCTCGACGCCGTGACCGACTGGGTGGCACTGCGCCGAGCCGCCTGGGAAGCCAGCCTCGACCGACTCGACGACGTCCTGCACGACGATCCTCAGGAGGAACCGCGATGACCCGACGACTCGAACTCGAACGGCGGTACGCCGCCTCGCCCGACCGCGTCTTCGACGCCTGGACCGACACCGCGCTGCTCACGCAGTGGTGGGGGTGTGCGCCCGACATGCTCTGGACCGTGCACACCTGGGACGTCCGGGTGGGCGGTCAGATCCTCGTCAGCATGGACATCGACGGCACGCCGTTCGAGATGCGTGGCGAGTTCGAGGTCGTCGACCGCCCCAACCACCTGCGGTACCGCTGGGGCGAGACCGAGACGGTCGACGTGCGGATCGAGGCCGACGGCGATGGCGCCCATCTTCGCCTGACGCACGATGGCCTGCCCTCCGACGAGCAACTCGGCATCGTCGACGGCGGCTGGACGCACGCCGTCGACCTGCTGGGCGAGCGCCTGACGACCACCCGCACGACCTGACTGGCTCGCCGCACGCCCGGCCGGCCGCCCCGCCGCGGCCCGTGGGGTCGTCGCGACCGGGTTCGGCCGCCGGGGTGGGCAGTCTGCGGGTGGACCGTAGAGTGCCCCCGTGCCCATGGTGCAGCGGCCACAGACGGAACGCCCCGGAGCGGACGGCCCGTGACCCGTCTCGTCGCCGTGGTGGTCGGGGCCGTGGTCGCTGCGTCCGCACTCGCCGCCTGCGGGACGACGTACGTCGACTCGTCGGTCACGACGCCACCGGCCGCCTCCGCCGGGTCGACGACGCTGCCACCGGTCGCCACCGACGCCCCCGTCGCCGAGCTGCTCGACGAGATCGAGACCCTCATGTTCGACCTCGACGAGCGGATCATCGAGCAGGACGGCCACGTGTCGACGCTCGCGCGCATCGAGGACCTGTGGTTCGCAGCCGAGCTGCAGATCCGCAGCGAGGATCCCGACGACGTGTTCAACTTCGAGCAGGCGATCGAGCTCGCCCAGACGGGTGTGACCCGCCTGCGCCCGGCGGACGCCAGCAAGGGCTACAAGATCCTCAACGACGTGATCGACGCCTACCTCGAACGCTGACGACGCCGAGACACGCCGTCGGCCGGCAGCGGCTACGGTTCGGCCATGGGCCGCGTCGACGGGGTGCCCGACCGACAGCCGATCGACCACATCGAGGTGTTCGGGACCGGCTCGACGATCGTGCACGACGACGCTGCGGGCGACGCTCCACTGAGCGACCTCCTCCGGGGCGGGAACGCCGCGCTGACGGTCGGGTTCGAGCATGCCCGCGACTTCCACGCCAAGGCCGGGCACCGGCCCGGCGCGGCGGCACCACCCCTCTCCGGCGTGGCGAGCGGGCGGCGCGGCGGCGGCACCGACATCGTGCGACCCGTGCTCATCAGCCCGGTCCTCGCCAGCGAGCTGGCGACGTCCGGGCGCTTGTTCGACGAGCCGCTCGCCGACCTGACCATCGACCACGACCGCGACGCCGACGGTGAGCGCAAGTACCTCGTGTGGAACGCGGCGGTGCGCGTCGGCCGGCGAGCCCAGCGGGACGCCACGCTCCACCTCCTCGCCTCACCCAGCATGCTGGTGACGATCCTCGAGCTCGTCCCCGCCAGGACCATCCGGTGGCGCCCCGGCCGCTTCGTCCGCGACGGCGTCCGGGCGATGGAAGGCCTCGCGGCCCGCCTCCAGGCAGCTGCGCGTTGACCGCCCGACCCACGGTCGCGCTCGTCCCCTCCGGCGGTGGCGTCATCGCCGGCGAGCCGGCAGCGATCGAGATCGCGTGAGTCGCCGCGCCCGACCTCGAGTCAGCGCAACGGTTCGGGCAGCGCGTCTTCGTGCACGATCGACAGGCGCTGGGTGCTCCGGGTGAGGGCGACGTAGAGCGATCGCATCCCGTGCTGGTGGCCGTTGGCCACCCGCGACGGCTCGACCACCACCACCGCGTCGAGCTCGAGACCCTTCACGACGCTGACCGCGACGACCGTCAACGACTGATCGAGACCGGCCGAGCTGGCGCGACCGTGATCGAGGCCGGCAGCCGTGAACGCGGCCGAGATGTCGTCACACAGCTCGTCGGGTGCGACCACGGCGATGCTGCCGCTGCTCATGTCGTCGCGAAGGAACCGGACCTCGTCGATGATGCCGTCGACCAGCGAGTCGCTCGCGACCACCCTGGGGCTGGTCTCGCCGACGCGCACCGACTCGGGCATGCGGAGGCCAGGGGTGGCGACGGCCATGACCTTGTTGGCGAGATCCATGATCTGGGCCGGGATGCGATAGCCGACCGACAGCCCGATCACCCGCGGCGGCTTGCGCTCGGGCAGGTGCTCGAGCACCTCGTCCCAGCCGTCGGGCGCCATCGGACCGGTCGCCTGGGCGATGTCGCCCACCACGGTCATCGACCCGTTGAGCGACCGTCGCGTCGCCATCTTGAGCTGCATCGGGGTCAGGTCCTGCACCTCGTCGATGACGATGTGGCCGTACGTGCGGATCTCGTCGGACTCGTCGACCTTGCCGCCCTTGCCGGGCTGCGGGCCGAGCACCTCACGGGCATCGTCGAGCAGGGCGACGTCGGACGGGGTCCACCGCACGTCGTCGACCGATTCGCTGCGGGGCCGGTGCAGCGCCTTGTACTCGCGCTCTTCGAACACGTCACCGGCAGCCAGCCGGAGGAGCGCCATCGAGCCGAAGAGGTCGTGCAGCAGCTGGGCCGGGGTCAGGACGGGCCACATGCGCTCGAGCGCTTCGCGGACCTCGGGGAGGCTGCGGACGTCGGCACGCACCTCACCGGGGGTCGCATCGCCGCCTCGCCACGTGGCGGCCATCGCGGCCCACACCTCGCCCTCGACCCAGCGGCGCGCGCTGTTGTGACGGCGGAACCGACGCCGACCCTGCTTGACGATGCGAGCGCTCTCGTCGACGCGGAGTCGCACGTAGCCCGACCGGAACGGGACGACGAGGTCGTCGCGCAGGGGCCGCTCACGGTCGTTGACGGCGTGATCGATCACGTCGCTCATGCGCGCGTCGCCCTTGATCCGCTCGGCCAGCGGGCTGTCGGTCGCCGTGCCACGCGGGGCGAACGTCACGTCGGGGATCAGGTCACCGAGCACCACCTGCTCGATGCCGGCTTCGCCGAGCGACGGCAGGACCTGCTCGATGTACTTGAGGAACACGCGGTTCGGCCCGATCACGAGCACGCCCTGGTCCTCGAGCGGGAAGCGGTGCGTGTAGAGCAGGTAGGCGGCGCGGTGCAACGCCACCACCGTCTTGCCCGTACCCGGCCCGCCCTGCACGACGAGCACGCCGGCCTGCGGCGAACGGATGATCTCGTCCTGCTCGGCCTGGATGGTGGCGACGATGTCGCCGAGGGTGCCGGTACGGCCCCGTTCGAGCGATGCGATCAGCGTGCTGTACCCGCGCAGCGAACCCTCACCCGTCGACTCGGCGAGGCCCTCGTCGTGACCGAGCCCCAGGTGCCCCTCGCCGAACAGCTCGTCCTCGATGCCGAGCAGCGTCCGACCCTCGACCGCGAAGTGCCGCCGGCGTGCGAGGCCCATCGAGTCGCGCCCCGTCGCACGGTAGAACGGCTCGGCGACCGGAGCGCGCCAGTCGACCACGACGGGCTCGGCATCTTCGTCGGCGACGGCGAGACGGCCGATGTGGAAGCCCTCGATGTTGTCGGGGTCGCCCTCGTCGGGCGCCCCGTCGTCGCCGTTTCGATACCGGTCGATGCGCCCGAACACCAGCGCCGCGTCGCCCAGGTCGAGGTCGGTCAGCCGCTTGACCAGCGCCTCGTCGAACGCATTCCGCTCGAATCGCGCCTGGAAGGTGCCGCCGAGGTCGGCCTCGTTGAGGTCACGCAGCTTCCAGGCCGCCTCACGACTCTGCTCGAGGCACTCGTAGGCGTGGTCGATGTAGGCCTGTTCGTCGGCGAGATCGGGATGGTGTTGCGTCATCGATGTCGTGGTGATGGGCCGTCTCGGTGGCCATCTCGCGACCACCGAATTGGGGGTCGAGATACTCTATCGGGCCAGGTAGCGTCCTCCCCCAGATGTCGTCCACTTCCGACACGCAGGGCGACGAGGCCCCCTTCCTCGCAGCGGCCTTCGGCCGCCGTGCACCGCACACCCCGGTCTGGTTCATGCGGCAGGCCGGCCGCAGCCTGCCCGAGTACCGGGCGGTCCGCGGCGAGGGTTCGATCCTCGATGCCATCAAGCAGCCCGAGCTGTCGGCCGAGATCACGATGCAGCCGGTCAGGCGGTACGGCGTCGACGCCGCGGTCCTGTACAGCGACATCGTCGTGCCACCCCACGCCGTCGGGTTCGGCGTCGATGTCGCGCCCGGCACCGGGCCCGTCGCCGACCAGCCGTTCCGGCGTGCCGTCGACCTCGACCGGCTGCGGCCGCTCGCCGCGTCCGACGTGGGCTACGTCGCCGACACGGTCGACCTGCTGCTGGCCGAGCTCGACGTGCCGCTGCTCGCCTTTGCGGGTGCCCCGTTCACCGTCGGCAGCTACCTGATCGAGGGCGCGCCGAGCCGGACGTACCGGTACACGAAGGCGATGATGCACACCGACCCGACGCTGTGGCACGCGCTGATGGATCGTCTCGCCGCCAGCGCGGTCACGTTCATCGACGTCCAGCTGTCGCATGGCGCTGCGGCGTTCCAGCTCTTCGACTCGTGGGCCGGGTCGCTGTCGCTCGCCGACTACGACGAGTTCGTCCTCCCGCACTCGCAACGGGTCTTCGCCGAGCTCGCCGAGCGGCACCCCGGCGTGCCGGGCATCCACTTCGGCATCGGATGCGACCACCTGCTCGAGCGCATGTTCGACGCCGGGCCGCAGGTGATCGGCCTCGACTGGCGGAGCTCGATCGCCCGAGCGCGGCGTCGCCTCGGGGCGGGCACGGTCGTGCAGGGCAACCTCGACCCCGCTCTGGTGCTCGCCGGCGCCGATGTCGCGCTCGCTGGGGCACGCCGGGTGCTCGCCGACAACGATGGCCACCCCGGGCACATCTTCAACCTCGGCCACGGCGTCCT
>NZ_JASJCS010000057.1 GCF_030065885.1 Ilumatobacter sp.
GCCTGGAAGGGGCGGTCCTCGACGAGTCGAGAGCGGGCGCCGACCCGTCGGCCGGCGTCACCGTGTCGGATCACATGCCGATCGGGGTCATCGTGGCGAGCTCGGCCGCCACGGCGTTGCGGTGCAGCACCTTGCCCGCCCGGCTCGCCACGATGACCCCGATCGGCATGTGATCCGACACGGTGACGCCGGCCGACGGGTCGGCGCCCGCTCTCGACTCGTCGAGGACCGCCCCTTCCAGGCGACTGCGCATCAGGACGGCGCGCAGATCGGGGTCGTGCATCGCGGACTCGATCGTGTCGACCACCGTGTAGGTGCGATCGCCCTTGAGGCGGTGGCGGACGGTCTTGCGGAGGCTCGGGTCGGCACCGACCGCTGCGATCGCCTTGCCCATCGCCTGCATGTCGTCGGGGTCCATCAGCTCGACCCAGTTCATCGGGTCGTCGCCCGGGAAGACCTCGGTCAGCTCGTTCGACGTCATCGACCACTGCACTTCGACCTTCGGACTGATCAGCATGTGACCGATCCCGCTTCGGCGCAGCAACGACTCCATCCGGTACTCATCCGCGAGCGAACGGACCTCGATCCAGACGCGGCCGCGGCCACCACCCAGGCGACGCAGCCGGACCGGTCGATCGGCCAACGCCGGCGTGAGCCGCACCCGCACCGCCGCCTCACCGCTGCGGAGCTCGTCGAACGTGGCGTCGTCGAGGCGGGTGCCGATGGCCTCGAGCGGCCCGAGCAACGGCGCGGCGTCGCACCCGAGCTCGTCCTCGACGCTCGGGCTCACCTCGACGATGCGATCCTGCTCGACGACGACGTGAGGGACTGCCGCCAGCAGCCCGGCGAGCACGTCCGAGCCGGACGTCTCGCTCGACACGCCGTCGCTGCGCGGCGTCATCGGCCGGTCCGCGTCGGCGTCAGGCCGGCAGGGCGGCAGGCGGCGCTGACGGAAGGTCGGTGCGTGTGGAGCGGGGGCATGGGATCGCGGGAAGCGGGCGACGGACCAGCCCGATAGTAGCTGTGGGCCACGAGCTCGCCTGACGTCTGCTCGCCACACGAGCAGCGCCTCGCGCGCTGGGCGCGAGCTCGGGTTCGACTCGCCGCTCAGAGCGTCCATACCGTGGTATCGCACCCACCCCGAAAGGTCCCCATGAAGTACGTCAAACTCGGCAACTCGGGCCTGGAGGTGTCGCGGCTCTGCCTCGGTTGCATGAGCTTCGGCGAGCCCGCGGCGGGCCGTCACGAGTGGTCGCTCGACGAAGCGAGCAGCCGACCGTTCATCCAGCGGGCGCTCGACGCGGGCATCAACTTCTTCGACACCGCCAACGGGTACTCCGCCGGCACCAGCGAGCGGATCGTCGGGCGGGCGTTGCGCGACTTCGCCAGCCGCGACGAGGTCGTGATCGCCACGAAGGTGTTCTTCCCGATGCGCCGCGAGCGCAACTCGGTCGGCCTGTCGCGCAAGGCGATCATGGCCGAGGTCGACCACAGCCTCGAGCGGCTCGGCACCGACTACATCGACCTGTACCAGATCCACCGCTGGGACCCGCGCACGCCGATCGACGAGACGATCGAGGCGCTGCACGACGTCGTCAAGGCCGGCAAGGCGCGCTACGTCGGTGCGTCGTCGATGTTTGCGTGGCAGTTCAGCAAGGCGCTGTACACGGCCGAGCTCCGCGGATGGACCAAGTTCATCAGCATGCAGAACCACTACAACCTGCTCAATCGCGAGGAGGAGCGCGAGATGATGCCCCTCTGCGCCGATCAGGGCATCGGCGTGATCCCGTGGAGCCCGCTCGCTCGCGGCCGCCTGACGAGGGAATGGGACGAGACGACGGCACGGTCGGAGACCGACGAGTTCGGCAAGGGTCTCTACCAGCCGGAGGATCGTTCCATCGTCGAGCGGGTGGCCGAGATCGCCGCCCAGCGCGGCGTGCCGCGGGCCCAGGTGGCGCTGGCGTGGATGCTGTCGAAGCCGTTCGTCACCGCGCCGATCGTCGGCGCGACGAAGCTGGGCCACCTCGATGACGCCGTCGCGGCCGTCGAGCTCGAGTTGTCGGCCGGTGAGATCGCCCGACTCGAAGAGCCGTATCGGCCACACGATGTCGTCGGATTCCAATGAGCCGCCTGCCAGCTGCGCCCGACGGGTGCCGTTGTGGTCGACTGAGGCCATGAAGATCCCTCGCGACGACCCCCGCGCCCAGCACATGTCGAGCGACGTCGACGTCGACCGTGCCGAGCTCGCCGAGTTCCTCGGCGACAAGCACCGCTGGGTGCTCTCGACGACGCGTTCGGACGGTCGGCCGCAGATGAGCCTGGTGTCCGGCGGCATGATGGCCGACGGTCGGCTGGCGATCGCCACGTACCCCGAGCGGGTGAAGGCGAAGAACGCGCGCCGCAACCCGCACGTGTCCGTCGCCGTGCTCGGCGAGGCCTTCAACGATGCCTGGGTGCAGATCGACGGCGACGCCGAGGTGCTCGACATGCCCGAGGCAGCCGACGGCTTCGTCGAGTACTACCGCTGCATCTCGGGCGAGCACCCCGACTGGGACGAGTACCGGCAGGCGATGGCCGATCAGGGCAAGTGCCTGATCGTGATCGAACCGACACGCTGGAGCCCGGTCAGCAAGGGCGGGTTCCCGCCGTCGCTGTTCGAAGGCTGAACTCTCGGGCCACGCCGTCCGACTGCGGAACGAGCGCGGCTCGCGTGGTAGTCCGGATGCGCACACCACCTCAAGGAGCTCACGCATGGCTGTCGACAGGTTCCCGGTCGAGGCGAGCCACATCATGATGTTCGCCCGTTCGATCGGCGACGACAATCCGATCTACCACGACGCCGACGCGGCAGCCGACACCGAACCGGGCGGCATCATCGCGCCGCCGACGTTCGCGCAGGCGAGCGCGCAGTTCGATCCCGACTACCCACTCCGCCCGAAGATCGGCGAGCCGTGGTTCGGGTCGGGTGCGAACCCGACGGGCATCGACCGGTCGGCCACCGGCGGTGGTGGCGGAGGCGGCGGCGGAGGAGGCGGCCTGCACGCCGAGCAGCACTTCGAGTACCACCGCCACCTGCGACCCGGCGACGTGCTGACGGCGACGTCGCAGCCCGGCGAGACATGGGAGAAGCAGAGCAAGCGGGCCGGCAAGCTGGTCTTCAGCGAGTCGATCACCGAGTACCACGACCAAGACGGCGAACTCGTCATCACGGCGCGCGCCGTCGGCGTGCGGACCGAGAAGCCGGTCGAGGGCTGAGGGGGGCGACGATGGCACTGAGCGCAACCACGCTCGCAGTGGGCGACAGCCGCACCGTGACGCTCGTCGAGGACCTGAAGCGGACGCAGCTGGTGCAGTACGCCGGTGCCTCGGGCGACTACAACCCGCTCCACACCGACGACCTGTTCACCCGCGAGGTCGCCGGCTACCCCGGCGTCTTCGCCCACGGCATGCTCACGATGGGGATCACCGGCAAGCTGCTGACCGACTGGGTCGGTGACGGCAGGCTGACGAGGTACGGCGTGCGGTTCGTCAACCAGGTCTGGCCGGGCGACACCCTGACCGGTACGGCCGAGGTCGCCGCGATCCGGGAGGAGGACGGCGTCCACATCGCCGACTTCTCGGTCACGACGGTGAACCAGGACGGCGTGCCGGTGGTCACCGGCACTGCGTCCGCGCGCATCGACCCCTGAGCAGCCGGTCGGCCGGTCCCGCGGCGACGGATCGCTGGCCCGTTCCCGAACGTGCTGCGGGACGCACTCGACCAGTCCGGGACCGATGGCTCGTCACGGTCCCGATCGGCACACTCCGCCGGGCGCGGCACCGACCGCTGCCGTGGCGGGCTACGGTTCACAGTTGCGGGCCGGAGCGAGGACATCATCATGAACGACGCCCACCGCAACGCACCGTCGCAGCGCCCGTGCGCGCCGTCGCGACGGCTGAGGACCACCGCCCTCCTGTTGCTCGCCGGAGCCATGATCGGCATCAACGTGAGCGCTGCGCACGCGGACGGCAGCGGTGGTCGTCAGCACGGCAGCCGCTGCCACCGGCGGCCCCATGTGCCCGGCATGGTCGTCACCGAGAGCAGGCAGGACTTCGACGACACGTGGGCTGCGTTGATCGGGGCGCTCGATGACAACCCCAGCATCACCGTGGTCGCGACCGTCGATCATGCCGCTGCAGCGGCCGGTGCCGGACTGGATCTCGAACCGAATCGCGTGGTGGTCTTCGGGAACCCGGCTCTCGGCACGCCGATCATGGAGGTCGGCCGCACAGCTGGTCTCGACCTGCCGCAGAAGATCCTGGTGTGGGAGGACCGCCAGCGCGTGTTCGTCGGGTACAACTCGGTCGACTACCTCGCCGCCCGCCACGACGTCGGCGACGCCGACACACTCGAGACGATCGCCGGGGCGTTGTCCGGACTCGCGGCGACCGCCACGGGCGACGAGCGCAACTGCGAATCGAGGTGGCGCCACGATCGCGTCCTCCGGCGCGTGGCCCGCCGACCCGGGGTCGTGACCGTGGCAAGCGACGCCGACTTCGACACCACGTGGAGCCGACTCCTCGCGGCCATCGAGGGGTCGCCCGCTTCGGTGGCGTTCACCGTCGACCACGGCGCCAACGCGGCGGGTGTCCTGGAGCCGACGAGACTCGTCGTGTTCGGCAATCCGAACCTCGGCACGCCACTGATGCAGCGGTCCCCGACGGCGGGCATCGACCTCCCGATCAAGATCCTGGTGTGGGAAGACGCCAACGGCGTCACGCAGGTCTCGACGACCGACGTCCGATTCCTCAAGCGACGTCATCGGCTGCAGCACGTCCGTGAGTCGCTCGACGCGATCGATGGGGCAATCGACAACTTCGTGACCGCAGCGACGAGCACCACCTAGTCGAACCGGGCGGGCGCGACGCCCGACGTCACCGCGAGCCGTCGACGAGGTCGCGGACGCCGAACGGCTGGTGATCCTCGTGGTCGGCCCACTTGAGGAGCTCGTCGCGGATCAGATCCCTCCCCTGCTCGACGTCGCTCATGTCGTACTCGTAGTAGTGGATGCCCGAGAAATCGGCGGGCAGCGTCACGTGGGACTGCTTGAAGAGGAAGACCGGCTTGCCCAGCGCATCCGCCAGCCCGATCTCGTGGTAGACGTTGGGGTTGGGCACCGAGACGTCGGCGACGATCACGCCGGCCTGCGTGATGCTCTGCCAGACGTTCGTGCTCAGATCCCCGACGCGGACGATCTCATCACCCCGCGTCGCGATGAAGTCCGCGGCCTCGATGCCGGGCACGAGCATGTCGTCGTACACGCGGTCGGACCACGGTTCGCCGAACGCCATGACGACGAACGCCTCGGGGTAGTCGACGCGGATGTCCTTGTTCGCCTCCGGGCCGAGCGCGACCGTGAAACGGCTGATCATCGCACGAGTCGGGTTCGTGAGCGAGAACTCGTCACCGTCGTGTGACACGATCCCGTTCTGCTCCAGGAGCATGATCGTGTCGTCGAGACAGTGAACTCCCGCATGTTCCAGCTCGTCGAGGCTCAGAACGCTGCGATCTCCACTGAGACGAGCGTGGCCGTAGAGGAGATGGAGCATCTTCCATTCCTGATGCTTGCTCATCGATGACCTCCCTCGATCGACATCGATGCTCATCGCGGCCCGCGATCAGCTGACCCGAGCCGCGACACATCGGCTCCAAGACGGCCGGCCGAGGTCGCCGCGTCGGCCCTCGACACCGACCCGTGCGATAACGCATGTCTCCGTCTTGTGGATCGTTGACCCGCCGCGGATGATGGGAGTGCGGAGAATCCGCCGTGGAGGTGGTCGCGATGCGTGCGACTGGTCGTCGGAGTGTTCGTCGTCGGTCGTCGTGGTCGGTGATGGCCGGGTTCGTCGTTGCATCGGCGGTCGCCGTCGCAGCGCCGTCGCATCCTGCCGAAGCGGGGTCGGACTACGTGGCGCTTCCGTCGCCGGCGCGTCTGGTCGACACCCGACCCGGCTTCACCACCATCGACGGGCAGGACGCCGGCGACGGACGACGCACCGCGCAGAGCACGATGACCGTGCAAGTGGCGGATCGCGCCGGGATCCCCGCCGACGCCACCGCCGTCGTGTTGAACGTCGCCGCCGTCGACCCCCTCGGCCCCGGCCACATCACCGTCCACCCCACCGGCACCACGCGCCCCAACGCCTCCAACATCAATCACCTCACCGGCCAGACCATCGCCAACACCGTCATCGCCCGCCTCGGCACCGGCCGCGCCGTGTCGATCTACACCTACGCCGCCACCCACGTCATCGTCGACGTCGCCGGACACCTCCCCACCAGCAGCTACACCCCGCTCGACGCACCAGCACGCCTCGCCGACACCCGACCCGGCTTCACCACCATCGACGGGCAGGACGCCGGCAACGGACGCGTGCCGGGCGGCCACAGCCTGCAACTCGAGGTGACCGGACGAGCCGGCGTTCCGCTCGACGCCTCCGCCGTGGTGTTGAACGTCGCCGCCGTCGACCCCCTCGGACCCGGGCACATCACCGTCCACCCCACCGGCACCGCGCGCCCCAACGCCTCCAACATCAACCACTCCCCCGGCCAGACCATCGCCAACACCGTCGTCGCCCGCCTCGGTGCGGGCGGTCAGGTCTGCATCTCTGCGCACGCTGCGACCCACCTCGTCGTCGACGTCGCCGGCCACCTCGCCGGCCCGGCTCCGCCGGCCACCGGATCCGATTGCGAGCAGCCGCAGCAGATCGCCTACGCGAGGGCCGAAGCGCCCGAGGATCCGTGGATGCTCCCCGCCCTGTGGCTCATGGACGCCGACGGTTCCGACCAGCGTCGGCTGGACACCGGCATCTACGTCGACGGTGGCCCCGACTGGTCACCCGACGGGACGCAGCTCGCCTTCACCGGGTTCGATCCCGGTGTCTCGACCCCGTTGGGCGTCGTCCCCGACGTCTGGATCGTCGACGCCGACGGTACCGGCCTCCGGAACCTCACCGATCTGCCCGGGCCGAACCACGCCGTGTCACTGTCGTGGTCGCCCGACGGTCAACAGATCGCGTACGTGACGACGGCCTGGGACATCTGGATCATCGACGCCGACGGCACCGACAACCGTCGCATCACCAACGACGTCCTTCAGCAGGACTCGGTGGACTGGTCGCCGGACGGCGCGCTCCTCCTTTACAACGCCAACGTGGTCGACGGCACCGTGCTCACGGGGACGAGCGAGATCTGGACGATCGAACCCGGCGGCGGCAATCCGACTCGGCTGACCGACCCCGGGAACCTCGGCGGACCGACCTGGTCGCCGGACGGTTCCGAGATCGCCTTCGTGGAATGGGACTTCTCCGGCGCTGCGTCCGACGACCACTCCGACGTGTGGATCATGAACGCCGACGGCTCCGGCCAGCGCAACCTCACCGACGACCCGACACGGTTCGATGGTTCGCCGGCGTGGTCGCCCGACGGCACGATGATCGCATTCGACTCCGAGGGGCCGTTCGGGCCCTACGTCGATCCCGCGAGCGGGGACACGGAGTGCTGCGTCAACGATCCACCTGCCGACATCTACGTGATGCGGGCCGCAGGAGGTCCCAAGACGCAGCTCACCTTCGGCGACGCGATCGAAGTGTGGCCGGCCTGGCAACCGCACCCGACGGGCGGCGCAGCCGGTCCGTGAAGGGCCCCGCGCCGACGGGGCGGGGGCACGTACCACCGTCCCGCGGGCGGGATATTCGGCGGAGCGGCGGCACTGACCTTGCGTACCATCGGAGGTCGTTCCGGACGCGCCGCGCAGCGGCGCGACGAAGAAGGGAGACGCTGATGGCGCTCGTGACGTGGGACGAGATCGGCGGTGTACCCGTGCACTACGCACGCGACCTGGTTCCGTCGGTGCGAAACCGGGGTACGCGACGCCGGTTCCGATCGCAGGCGGCCTTCAAGGCCAAGTTGGACGCGATGTTCGCCGAGATGTGGGAGCACTGCGGGCTCGGGAAGGCGAGCGTCATCGTCACCGCTGGTGCGTTCGTCGACAAGGCCGGCATGCACGGCGAAGGCCGGGCGTTCGACCTCGACGGCATCGTCTGGCTCGCCGACGACGAGCGGGCGGAGCGCGAGTTCTACAGCGTCGACTTCGCCGCCGATGCGCCGTTCTACTGGGCAGTCGGTGGGATCCTGAACCGGCACATGAGGTTCGTGCTCCATGCGGCGTTCGACGCCACCCACGAAGATCACTTCCACATCACCGACAAGCATCCGCCCGGGTTCAGCTCGACGTCGCCGTCGGCGGTCAAGTACCTCCAGGCGGCGATCACCCACGTGCACGGCCGGCCGATCGCGATCGACGGCGACAAGGGACCACGCACGAACGCCGCACTGCAGGCCGTGCTCGAGCAACTCGACATCGATGGACCGATCGACGATCCGGCGGTCTGGGCGGCCTTCAACCTGGCGACCGCCCGGTTGGGAATGGGCGCCACGACGACCGATTCGGCAAGCGATCGGGCGCTCGACGACGAGTCGACACCGCGCCGCGAAGACGTCGCGCCGACCGGTGATCACGAGCGGCCGCTCGACACCGAGACGAGCGCGTCGTTCCGACTGCGACTGAGGACGCCGCGCATGCGTGGCGACAAGGTCAAGGAGCTGCAGCGGGCCCTCAAGGCGGCCGGACACGACCCCGGGCGGGTCGACGGCATCTTCGGGTCGAAGACGAAGCGCGCCGTCGAGGACTTCCAGCGGCAGCTCGGGCTCGATGTCGACGGGATCGTCGGACCGATGACGTCGGGGCGGCTCGACGACTTCACCCTCCGCGACGTGCCGGTCGGTGCACCCATGCGTGTGCTCGGCCCGATGTCGGACTGGTCGGCGATACCCGTCCGCACGCGGCGCATCCGGGCGATGCAGATCCTCACCGACCGGTACGGGTACCCGGTGAACGGCGCGGCCGGGATCGTCGGCAACCTCGAGGCCGAGTCCGGTGTCATGCCGAACCGTGTCGAGGGCAGCAGGGCCAGTGCTCCGATGACCAGCGCCAACAACCAGGGCACCTCGACGACGTGGACCGCGGAACAGGTGATGAACCGCGCTCCGGGCCAGACGGGTCCGAAGCGTCCCGGCGCCGGCCTCGCCCAATGGACGTTCCCGACCCGCCGGGCCGGTCTCTTCGAGCATCGCTTCGAAGGTTCGAAGCTCGGCGCGGCCATCCTCTTCGACATGGACGCGCAGATCGACTACCTCGTGGATGAGCTCAGGTCGTCGCAGTTCAGGACGACGGTCGACGAGGTCGTGCGCGCCGCAGGGGTCACGGTCGACAGGGCGAGCGACGTGTTCCTGCTGGAGTTCGAGCGCCCGGCCGACATGGGCACCACGCAGCAGCAGAAGCGACGCGAGTTCGCCAGGCGGGTGCTCGAGGACTTCCGCGCCGTAGAGGAGTAACCGCCTGCGTCACTCGCGGCACGGGTGAGCACCTCGGTGTCACCGTCCGGAGGTCGCGTCGCGGCGTGGTCGACGGTGAGGTGTCGCAGGGCACTGGCCGCCGGATGCTCGGCAGCTGTTCGACGGAGACGAGCAGAGTCGGTCGTCGCAGCGACCGCTGATCGCTGATCCGACGGGCCGGTTATGATGCGGGTGAGGGAGCTGCCGTCGCCGGCCTCTTCTGCCCGAACGATCGTGGTATCGAAGGGGGTTTCGCCGTGAACGGGTCGAGGCGACGGGCGAGAGGTCGTGGGCGAACTCCGGTGAGATGCAGTGCCCTCCTCGCCGCGACTGCATGTGCCGGTCTTGCGGTCCCGGCGGTTGCGTTGGTCGCGCCTCAGGGCCCGGCGGCGGCGAGTGCGCCGGGCTACAACGGGCTCATCGCGTTGAGCACCAGCGCTGGCTCGTCGTCGGGCGGGTCCAGCATCTGGACGATGCGAGCGGACGGATCCGGCCTCCGGGAGTTGACGAAGGGAAGCACTCCCTCCTGGTCGCCGGACGGGAAGCACATCGCGTTCTCGGATGCGAACCTGGACAAGGGCATCTGGGTCATCGGTGCCGGTGGCGCGAACCTCACCCAACTGTCGACCGGATCGGACTGGAGCCCGACGTGGTCGCCGGACGGGTCCAAGATCGCATTCGCACGATTCACCGAGCACGCTGGCGGCGCTGATGACTACGACATCTGGGTGATGGACAGCGACGGGAGCGATCAACAACACCTGGGAGGCTGGTCCGGATCGTGGGAGACGTTCCCGACGTGGTCGCCGGACGGGTCCAGGATCGCATTCGCGTCGGATCGGTTCTACGTTCGCAAGAGCGAAGGGATCGGCGACATCTTCGTGATGGACGCGAACGGATCCGACGTCTCCCGTCTCACGCGTCACACCGCCGGCGACGGCTTTCCAGACTGGTCACCCGACGGCACCAAGATCCTGTTCACGAGACGATCCGACCCGCATCTCGCCGCCCAGGAGTTGTACACCGTCGCTCCTGACGGAACCGGGGTAGAGCTCCTGACCGAGTTCGTCAACGTCGGTCAGGCCAGTTGGTCCCCCGAAGGCGAACACATCGTCGTCAACGGTGGATACTCCAGCGATCTGTACCGGATCCGCGGCGATGGACGCGGAGCACCGGTGCAGCTCACGTCGCTCCGTCTGAGCGACGACAAGTACTCCGACTGGCAGCCCGTCGCGACGAAGCCATCTTCGGCTGGGGAGTTCACATCCCTGACGCCGGCCCGGATCCTGGACACGCGGACCGGGAACGGCCGCAACGGCGCGACGACCCCGTTGGGCGCCACCGCATCGTTCGCAGTGCAGATCACGGGCCGCGGCGGCGTCGCTGCCGATGGGGTGTCGGCGGTGGTGATGAACGTGACGGTGACCCAACCGACCGCGCCGAGCTACTTGACGGTCTGGCCGACCGATGTCGATCGGCCGCTGGTGTCGAACCTCAATTACGTGGCAGGGCAGACCGTCCCGAACCTGGTGACCGTCGCGGTGGGCGCCGGAGGGCGGGTCAGCGCGTTCAACCGGTTCGGTTCGGTGCACGTGATCTTCGACGTCGTCGGGTTCTATGCCGACAGGAGCGGTCCCGCCGGGTCTCGGTTCCATTCGATCGATGATCCGTTCCGGTACTTCGATACCCGTACCGGTCTGGGAGGTGTCGGCGTGGGCCCGGTCGGGCCCGACGAGTCCCTGCAGTTCGGCGTGCTCGGCAGAGGTGGCGTCCCGGGTGTCGGTGTGTCCGGTGTCGTGATGAACGTCACCGTCACTCAGCCGACCCAGCCGAGCTATCTCACGGTGTACCCGAACGACGTCGCAACGCCTCCACTGGCGTCGAACCTGAACTATGTGGCGGGATTGACGGTCCCGAACCTGGTCGTCGTGCGCGTGCCGCCGAGCGGGATCGTCAACTTCTACAACCGGCACGGGTCGGTGCATGTGCTCGCCGACGTCGTCGGGTACTTCGACGACGACCGATTCGGTGAGGCCGGCCGTTTCGTCGGGCTCAACCCGAGCCGCCACTTCGACAGTCGCGAGATGCTGGACGAGCCGATCTGCGAGGACTGCGGGCTGACACTTGCGATCGTCGGCTGGGCAGGGGTGCCGGTGGTCGGCGCCCGCGCTGCGGTGTTGAACGTGACCGCAACCGAACCGACCGCTCCCAGCTACACGACCGTGTTCCCCGACGATCTGTGTTACCTCCCGTTGGCCTCGAATCTCAACTACGTCCCCGGCCAATCCGTCCCGAACCACGTCGTCGTGCGCCTCTCGTCGCCGACCGGGTGCGCGAACCCGGACTTCCCCGGCGCCATCATCCTCTACAACCGGTTCGGCACGGTCCATCTCATCGTGGACGTCTTCGGCTACTTCACCGACGACGCCGCGTACGCCCGCTACGTCACCATCACCGACGACACCGGAGCGATCAGCGTCGACGTCCCGATCGAGTGGAACGACGTGTTCGGCGAGCCCCGCGGCGACCCTCCCGAACCGCTCCTCGTGGCGTCGCCCGACCTCCGGCTCTTCGCCACCGTGTGGGATGTGCCCGGCGTCGTGATCGAGGCATCGCGGCGCGCGGCGACCGCCTACCCGACGCCTGCCGATTGGCTCGCGAGCTTCGAGCTCGACCACCTCGACCAGTGCGCCACCATCGAGACGGGACCCTACGACGATGGCGACTACCTCGGGACCTATGTGTCAGCAACGCGTTGCGGTGCGGGAGGCGCCGGCGACTTCTTGGTCGTCGCACAAGCCCGAGGGGTCGACCACTTCGTGCGCATCGAGTTCAGCACGATCACCCCACGAGACGTGGAGGCGATGGCCGTCATCCTCGCGTCGCTCGACGTGAGCTCGTGGTCGTGAACCCTGGACGCGCGGCCAGACCATCTGCCGAGCGGGTCCTCGCCTCTGCTCCCGAGATGCGCCGAGACGCGACTCAGCGGCCCCGTCAGGGCCGCTGAGCAGGTTCTTTGGAGCGGACGACGGGATTCGAACCCGCGACCCTCACCTTGGCAAGGTGATGCTCTACCAACTGAGCCACGTCCGCGTAGCGAGCGTCAAGACTACCAACCTTCCCGCGTGAGCGGACAAGGGCGAGGGCCTACCCGTCACCTCGCTGGTCGGCCGGGCGGAGGTCGACGCGCAGGGTCAGGATGCCGTCGTCGATGACGGCCTCGGCGTCACCGATGATGGCGAAGTCCTGATAGTCGAGCTTGGCCTGCTCGATGAAGTGCTGGCGCTCCTCCCCTGCGACAGGAGGGAGCGGGCGCTGTTTGACCGCATGGGCCCGCTCACGGAAACGGGCGATCATCGCATCGGTGTCGAGGCTTGCCATGGAGCCGATCGTATCCAGCGGGCCGGTCGGCGCGATCGCCCAGCGCGTCACTCCGCCGACGAGCGGGGCCTGAATCGAGAGCGGCGGAGCTCGGCGTCGAGCTCGGCGAGCGCCGCCTCGAGCGCAGCGGGATCGAGGTCCGACTCGGGCAACTCGTCCAGCGGCCGCTCGGTCTCGACGGGCGTGTCCGCCGCGGCCGCCCGGCGCGCTTCCTCGTCGACCGCGGCGTCCTCCGCCGGCTCGGCCGGCTCGACACGGGACGTGCCCGTACGCTCGTCGGCGGCCACACCGACCCGCTCGCCCTCGCCGTCGTGCAGGTCGTCGAAGCCCCCGGCCGTCGGCCCCTTCTCGAACGCCTCGTCGACCTCGGGAGGCGCTGCGATCGGCTCGATCGGTTCGGCGCCGGCGGGGCGCAGCTCGTCGAGCCGACGCCGCTGCCAGACCGGATCGCGCCGCCGCCAGCGCCGCTCGCCCATCGCCTCGAGCGGAGCGAGCAGCTCGGGATCGGGCCGGGTCGAGCGGTACAGCCAGACCGCCACCATGATCAGCGTCAGACCGAGGGCGACGAGCAGCGCGATGATCGACGTGATCGCCCGGGTGCCTTCTGGGTCACCGACCGATGCCGCGGTGGCGGTCAACCTCGTCGTCAGCGCGTACGTCACTGGCGGCCATTCTGCCATGGTGCTCGCCGAGCCCGGGTCTCATCGGGCGGGGGGCGCAGCCGCCAGCTGGTGGGCGGGGCACCACACGGTCGTGCGTCCACCGATCGGCTCGCGGCGCAGCCGGGTCCCGTCGCGAGGGCACGGCGTCATCGAGGCCCGCACCTCGGGATCGATCGTGCCGCGATGGCTGCCGCCACGCTCGAGCATGGCAGGCAGGTGCCGTCGCATCTCGGCGACGAGGCGCTCGATCGCGTCGGCGTCGAGTGCGCCCCCGGGCATGTGCGGCGAGAGGCCCGCCTGCCAGAGCACCTCGTCGACGCACAGGTTGCCGAAGCCGGCGACGATCGCCTGGTCGAGCAGGAGCGACTTGAGGGCAGCCCGCCGGCCGACCAGTCGAGCGGCGAGCTCCTCGGCGTCGACCGACAGGAAGTCGGGGCCGAGCCGCGCCTCGTCGGGGTCGACGGTGAAACGTGCCCAGCGGCGCGGATCGTTGACACGGACGACACTGCCACCGTCGAGGACGACGACCAGCCGGTCCCATGCGGCATCGTCGCGGTCGCTCGCGTACTCGAGCCGCTCGATCGCCGCCTCGCCGTCGACGACGAGCCGTCCGGTCATGCCGAAGTGCAGGCCGAGCGTGACGTCGGGGCGGTCGTCGACGGACGTGTCGAGGAGCACGAGCTTGCCGCGTCGCCGGGCGGTGGTGAAGCGGCGGCCTGGCAGGATGGCCATCAGCTCGGCGGCCATCGGCTGGCGCTCGTCGACGCGGACCTCACGAACGACGCGGCCGAGGATCGACTCGGCGGACCGCCGGTAGATCTCGGCCTCGAGCCCCTCGGGCATTCAGTCCAGCCGCTCGAGGAAGCGCTTGATCGGCTCGCCGACCTCGTCGAAGTGGATCAGGAATGCGTCGTGGCCGTGGTGTGAGTCGACCTCGGCGTACTCGTTGGGCACGCCGGCCGAGCTGAGCAGCTGCGACATGTGGCGCTGCTGGTACTGCGGGTAGAGCATGTCGCTGTTGATGCCGATGGTGAGGTTCGGCACGGTGATCCGCGCCATCGCGCGCTCGAGCGAGCCGCGCCCTCGCGCCACGTCGTGGAGATCCATCGCCTTCCCGATGATGAGGTAGCTGTTGGCGTCGAAGCGGCGGACCAGCTTGTCGCCGTGATAGTGGAGGTAGCGCTCGACCTCGAACTCCTGCCACAGCCCGAAGTGGTCGCCGAACTGAGCCCGGTCGGTCAGGCTGCGCCCAAACCGCTCGGTGAACGCGTTGTCGCTGCGGAACGTCACCTGCGCGACCTGGCGGGCGATCGCCAGCCCTTCGGCGGGCCCGTCGCCGGGGTCGGCGTCGTAGTAGTCGCCGCCGCGCCATCGCGGGTCGAGGCGGATCGCCCGCCGCCCGATCACGCCCCAGGCGATCTGCTGCGCGCTCGCCTGCATGCAGCTGGCGATCGGGATGACCGAGCGCACCCGCCGCGGGTACGTGATCGCCCACTCCAGCACCTGCATGCCGCCCATCGAACCGCCGACCACTGCCGCCCAACGGTCGACGCCGAGGTGCGGCATGAGTCGGGCCTGGGTGCGCACCATGTCGCGGATCGTCACCACCGGGAAGCGCGATCCGTAGGGCTTGCCGTCGACCGGGTGCGGGGACGCCGGCCCGGTCGAGCCCTGGCACCCGCCGAGGACGTTCGGGCAGACGACGAACCACTCGTCGGTGTCGATGTACTTGCCCGGCCCGACGACGTCGTCCCACCAGCCGGGCGTCGAGTGACCGCTGTCGGCGCGGCCGGCAGCGTGCGAGTCACCCGTCCACGCGTGGAGCACGAGCACGGCGTTCGACGCATCGCTGTTGAGCGTGCCCCAGGTCTCGTACGCGATGGTGACGTCGCTGAGCGCAGCGCCGCTGTCGACGGCGAACGGGTGGTCGTCGGCGAACGTGAAGAACTGACGGCTCCCGGCGGGGTCGCCGGCCTGCCAGGCGCCCGACACGGGCAACGGCTCACTCGCCATCGGGTTCCTGTCCGCTCGCATGTCGTCGATCGTCTCCTGTCCGTTGCATCGCGAGCGGCCCGCACGCCGGTTTGCCGGACCAGCCGGCCGCATGTCCCGCCGACGGCCAGCGGCCGACGTCGAGAGGGGCACCTTGGGGGCGTCGCCCAGGTTGCCGGGCCCGTTGCTCGAGCCGCTCTTGATGCAGCCGGAACTGTACCAGCGAGGCTCGCAGGCCGGCCGTTCGAGTGCCGGCGACGCGGACCCCGATGACTACGTTCGCCACCCATGGCCATCGCGATCAACGGTGACTGCACGCTGTACTACGAGGCGTTCGGCTCATCTCACGATCCCACCCTGCTGCTCGTCAACGGGCTCGGCTCGCAGTGCATCAACTTCCACGAGGAGTGGTGCGCGATGTTCGTCGACGCCGGCTTCCACGTGATCCGGTTCGACAACCGCGACGTCGGCTTGTCGTCGCACCTCGGCGAGGCCGAGCTCGACGAGCACCACGCGGCGTACCGGCTGGCCGACATGGCCGGCGATGCCGTCGCGGTGCTCGACGCAGCAGGCGTTGCACGCGCGCACGTGATGGGCCTCTCGATGGGCGGCATGATCGCGCAGCAGCTGGCGATCGCACATCGCGAGCGTCTGCTGACGATGGTGTCCGTCATGTCCCACACCGGTGAGCGTGAGCACAGCCGGTCGACGCCCGAGGCACTGGCGCAGCTCACCGGACCGCCGGCGCTCGATCGCGAGTCGTCGATCGCGCGGCACGTCGCCGGTCAGCGGATCTGGGGCAGCCCGGAATTCGCGGACGAGGCGCGGTGGCGCGCCGACGCCGAGCGGGCGTTCGACCGCAACTTCGACCCGGCCGGCGTGGCCCGCCAGTACTTCGCCCTCATGGCATCGCCGTCACGGGCCGACGACCTGGGCCAGATCACCACGCCGACGCTCGTCATGCACGGCACCGCCGACACCCTGATCGACATCGCCGGCGGGCGCCGTACCGCCGAGCTGATCCCCGGAGCCGAGTTCGTCGCGATCGAGGGCATGGGCCACGACTACCCGCCCGAGCTGTGGCACCGCTGGGTCGACGAGGTGGCACGCTTCTGCCACCGCTTCGACGAGTAGGACGAGTAGCCGGCGACGGCTACTCGGGGTCGGCGACGTCGACGAAGTGGCGCACGCGGTCGGTCCAGGTGGACAGACCGTCCGGCGTCGTGGCCAACGCCAGCTCGGCGTACGGCATCAGCTCCTGCAGGCGGGCCGCGGTGCTCACGGGATGGCCGGGGTCGCCCGTCCAGGCGAGGATCAGCGTCGGCACCTCGATGCGGGCGACGTCGTCCGGCGAGGGCAGATCGGTCGTGACGGCACCGCGGAAGATCCTGGCGAGCCGCTCCGGCTCGGTCTCGCGCAACACCCGCTCGAACCGCTCGCCGAAGTACGGGTCGTCGGTGAACGGATCCGGCGACGGGCGCTCGGCGGCCGCCGCCAGCAGCGTGGCGTGATCGCCGGCCGCCACGAGCTCGGCGGTCGCAGCGTAGACGTCGGTCTGCGCGGCCCGGGTCGCCCACGCCGTCGGCGGGATCACGAGCACCAGGGCGGTGATCCGCTCCGGCGCCAGCACGGCAGCGTGCAGCGCGGTCGCCGCACCCATCGACGCTCCCCCGGCAACGTAGCGGTCGATGCCCAAGCGGTCGGCCAGCGCCAACTGGTCGCGGGCGAGCTCGCGCCAGTGGTAGCCGTCGTCGCTCGGCGTCGACCCGGACGCGCCGTGGCCGCGAGCGTCGTACCGCAGCACCGTCGCCACCTCGCGGAGGGCGTCGAAGTCGAACAGCCCGAGCTCGTCCTCGGACGCCATCCCGCTCGTCAGCCCGTGCCCCCACACGAGATCGGGTCCGCTCCCGCTCAGGTCGTACGCGAGCTCGACACCGCGGATCTCCTCGGTCGCCATGCGACGGACCGTACCGGTCACGGGTTCGGCAGCTTGCAGGCGGGCGTCCCACCCGGGAGCTTGTGCCGGTACCTCGCCACGAGTCGATAGACGACGCCGGCCAACTGGCGGACACCGGGCAGGTCCATGATGCGGCCGAGCACCGCCCACACGCCGCCGGCGTGCCGGAACGCGGCGATCACTGCGTGCTCGGCGGAGCTGACGGTGCCGGCGTCGTCGACCCACTGCACGGCGGTCGTGCACGCCTCCTCGCTCAGGCCGAGCTCGGCGAGGTCGAGGAACTGCCACGGCTCGACGTGGTCGAGGCGCAACCAGCGCTGCCCCAATCGGGCCGACGTCGTGCAGAACCCGCAGTCGCCGTCGAAGACGAGGAGCGGTCGACCGGTCACCGTCACGACGGCAGCGTCCCGATCACGGGTTGCGCCAGCCGGAGGCGCTGTTCGAAGCCCGTCTCGTACGGCATGAAGCCGTTGCGATCCGGGTAGAGCATCTGCACCATGTCGTGCCGTTCGCCCCGGTACCACGCCGCTGCCGTCTCGAAGGCCGGGCCGTGCTGCTCGAGGTCGATCGGTGCGAACAGGCACCTGAGCTCGTTGTCGAGCAGCCCGATCAGCTCGACGCCGAGCGGGATCTCGGTGCCACCCCGGAGCGCGTCGACCACGAGCCCGATCAGCCCGTTCGCAGCGGCAGGCGTCAACCCGAACACGGCGATGTCGGGGAAGCCGACGAGGTCGGAAACGCCGATGGTGTACGCATACGCCGGCGTCGGCGGTTCGGTGCCGCTGCTCGGCGGAACCGGTTCGAGCGCCCACCCGTCGGTCTCGATCATCCACTCGATCTTCTCCGCATGCGGGATGTGGAAGTCGGGCAGCTCCATGCCGTTCATCGTGACCATCCTGCCAGCACGAACGGCCGTCGCGCCCTCCGATCGACGGCGGTTCTCGAAGTGCGCCGTGCACCCGACCGCGCGCCTCGGTACCGTCGTCGCCACATGTACGGCTTCCTGCTGCGCCCGAGGTGGCTCGCGTTCCACGTGCTCGTGGTCGTCGGCATCGTCGCCATGATCAACCTCGGCCTCTGGCAACTCCGGCGCCTCGACGACCGCGAGGCGTTCAACGCCGCCGTCGAGGCGCGGTACGGCGAGACACCGCAGCCGATCGACCAACTCCTCACGCCATCGACCGATCCCGACGACGTCGAGTGGCGCCCCGTCACCGTGTCGGGCTCGTACCGGACGCTCGAGCGGATCCTGGTCGTCAACCGCTCGCAGAACGGGCGGGCGGGCGACAACGTCGTCGTCCCCTTCGAGCTCGACGACGGCCGCGTCGTGCTCGTCAACCGCGGCTTCGCTCCCCTGGCGGCCGAGATCCCGAGCGCGCCCGTCGGCGACGTCGACCTCGTCGGTCGGCTCCGACCGTCGGAGGAACGCCGGCTCGGCCAGCTCTCCGACCCGAGCGACGGTGTGCTGACCGAGGTGCAGCGGATCGACATCGACCGCATCTCGATGCAGGTCGACGGCGAGCTGCTGCCGATGTACATCGACCTCGTCGAGTCCTCGCCGCCAGACTCGTCACCGGTTCCCGAACCCGTGACACCACCCGACCTGAGCGAGGGCAACCACCTCTCCTACGCCGTGCAGTGGTTCATCTTCTCGGTCTGCGTGGCGGCGGGCTGGGCCCTCGCCCTGCGCCGGTCCGTCACGACACGCCGTCGGTCACGGCCGGAGGAGCCGGCGCACGACGTTCACGTCGAGCTCGACGAGCTCGCGGCGCACTGACCACGGCACCGCAGCGAAGACGCGCCGCATCACGCGGGCGACCTCGCGGCCCGTGCTGTCGACGCGCAGGTAGGCCGACCAGTCGTCGGTGCCGAGCCCGAAGAACGCGTCGAAGAAGCTCGTGGTGGCATCGCGGTCGAGTCTGAGCAGCGCGCCGAGGCCGTAGTCGTGGAGCGCTCGGGCGCGACGGGTGGAGGCGGGCCAGACCGCGTCGTGGACGTCGGCACCGGCTGCGATCGCCTGGGCGACTCGCGGCGCGGCCCGCAGGCTCGCCGCGACCGAGTACCCCGTGGCGGGGTGGATCATCCCCGCTGCGGCGCCGAACCTCACGACGCGTCCGGTGCCCCGGTCGACCGGCACGCCCATCGGGATCCGGACGGTCTCGACGCGCCCGTGCCGCTCGGCGTCCTCGATCGCCGCTTCGTCGATGCGGCGAGCGAGCCGCCGGCGCAAGGCGTTCGGCTCGACGGCCGGGGTGGCGGCGAGCACGGTCTCCTCGACCAGCCACCCGTCGTCGAGCGGTACGACGTAGCAGAACGAGGGAGCCGCCGCCTGCTCGTTGCCGCTCCAGTCCATCACGGTCACCCGGTCGAGCGGGTACCGGCCGTCGACGACGTGCTCGTCGACGACGACGCCGTAGGCCGTCTGCCAGGCCACCGGAGTGGCGACGGAGGCGCCCCGTGCGTCGACGACGACGTCTGCCTCGACGACCGAACCGCCGGTCATCGTGATGGCGGCATGTCCGTGGTGGTCGGTCAGGTCGACGGCGAACCCGCGCCGCAGACGGGCGTCGATGTCGAGCTGCTCGCGCAGCGAGTCGTTGTCGAACACGCCGTACCGGCGGTCGACGGCGACATCACGAGTCGTGCGGATCAGCGCCGGCAGCGGTGGCGCAGCGAACACGGCGGTCGTGTCGATCACGTCGGCGACGTCGTCGACCCACGTGGCGTACGTGTTGGTCCACGGCTCCCCCGGCCCGACGACCACCACGTCGAGGCCGACGTCGGCGCACGCCGCGGCGATCGCTGCGCCGGCCGGGCCGTCACCCGCGATCGCGACGTCGTGGAGCACGCCCACCGGTGTGCTCAGCCGTGCTCGATCGCCGCCATCCGGCGGAATTGCTCGATCACGTCGGCGGACTCGTACGACGGGTCGAGCGCTCGGTAGACGGCTTCGACGTTGACCGCGATGCGGCCGAACTCGCCGAGCTGCGAGAAGTCCTCGGAAGCGCCGATCGCGGCGGCGATGTCGCGCGCGGCGTCGAAGGCGTCCATGCCGGCCGCGTGACGCGCCGTCGCCTCGGTGTCGACGTACGCCAGGTAGTCGCGCACGTCGCTGACACCGCCCTTGTCGGTCACCGGCCCGTGGCCCGGCACGACGACCTCGACGTCCATGCCGAGCATCAGGTCGCAGGCGGCGATCCAGTTCGACAGCGGGCCGGCCCACACGATCGGTGTGCCACCGATGAACAGGATGTCGCCCGTGTACACGACACCGGCGTCGGGCACGACGGCGATCGTGTCGCCGGCGGTGTGCGCCGGGCCGACCTCGATCAGCTCGACGAGCCGACCGCCGACGTCGAGATCGAGGCGGCCCTCGAAGGTCCGGTTCGGCAGCCGGAGCTCGATCCCGTCGAACTCGAACTCGCCGAAGTACGACCGGAAGAGCTCACCGACGTCGGTCTGGTCGTGGTTCAGGGCCGCCAGCATCGCGGGCGGCACGGCGGGCATCTCCTCCGCCGTCGCCGCGGAGGCCACCACGTCGGCGTCGCCGACGAGCTGGTTGCCGTAGCAGTGGTCGCCGTTGGCGTGCGTGTTCACGACCGTGGCGATGGGTGCGGATCTGGTGTGGTCGGCCATCTCGTCGAGCATGCGCTGCGTCAGGTTCAGGTCGAACAGGGTGTCGACCAGCAACGAGGTGCCGTCACCGACGACGAGGCCCGCGTTGCTCCACCCCCAGCCGCCATCGCCCTGCAGGTACGCCAGACAGCCGTCGGCCACCTCGGTCAGCGAGACATCACGATTCGCCATGCCCCTGGACTACCACGATCTCGACCGGCTGGCGAGCGTCGAAGCGGCGCGCGATCGACCGCTCCACAGCGCCGAGCTCGGTCCGCGTGGCCGGTCCGGCTCGGCCGGCGCTCGAAGCCGGAACGTCGCCGTCACTCCACCATTCGGAGCGCGCGAGCGGGCTGGATCCGCCCGGCCTGCCGCGCCGGGAGACCGGCGGTCAGCGCCGCCGCGACGAGCGTGAGGCCCCCGACGACGGCGATGTCGCGCCACGGCACCGTCCACTCCATGCCCTCCGCGAAGCCGGTGCCGTTCCAGACGAGCCCGTAGGTGCCGATCATCGCGACGGCGATTCCGATCAGCACCGCCTCGGTCGCGACGAACGTCGCCTCGAGCAGGAACGACCGTGCGACCGGACGCGGCTCGAGCCCGATCGCTCGGAGCACGCCCACGTCGCGCCGCCGCTCGCGCACCGACCGCACCATCACCACGCCCAACCCGGCGATGCCGACCAGGAGGCCGACGCCGACGAACTGCTGCATCAGCGTGAAGAAGCCGGTGTTCTGAGCGAGCAGCTGGTCGACCGTGTCGCGGATCACGTTCGCCTCGGCGCCGTTCGGGGCGAAGGTGGTGCCCAGCAGGTCAGCGGATCGATCCGGCATCGCCGACGCGACGTAGAAGCGCGACGCAGCCGACCGCTCGCCGTACAGCTCCCGATACCCGTCGATCCCGTAGAACGAGCCGTTCCAGAGGAAGTCGGCAGTCGAGATGGCCGCGATCGTGACCGTGCGCGACGCACCGGTCACCGGGTCGGCGATCTCCACAGGGTCGCCGGGCTCGGGCAGGTCGGTGACCGGCCCGGCGTTCGACAGCAGGAACTCGTCGACGATGATCAGGTCGGGGTCGTCGAGGACCGCAGCCCACGCCGCGGCGTCGGACTCGTAGTCCCCCGCATCGAGCAGCGTCGGCGGCGCGGCGGCGAGCGCCGACCCGAAGCCGGTGATCGGCCAGTCGTCCGCCCGGTCGGCGAACTCGGTGCTGGCCAGGCCGTAGGCCAGTGGTGCGACGCCGGTGACGCCCTCGACCGCCGCCAGCGAAGTGAGGTCCGGAGGGTCGCTGGGGTTCGTCGTCACGACGATGTCGAAGCCGCCGGAGAGGTCGGCCGTGATCTCCTCGGCCTGGTTGCGGAACATCAGCGAGATGAACGACACGTAGACGATCGTCAGGATGACGATCCCGAACATGCCGAGCGTCATCGCGGTCCGGAAGCTCCTCGCCATCGGGTAGGCCAGGCCGACCTTGACCGGCAGGTTGCCGCCGAACCGCTCGGACAACCAGCGCCCCATCTGCTTGTGGTGCACCATCAGGATCGAGACAGCCGCCGCGCACATCGTGAGGCCCTGGACGAGGAAGATCGGGATCCCGGTCTCGATCCCCATCCACCCGTGGACGGCGACGAACAGCGCGCCCCACACGAGCACCAGCGCCCCCACCCACGTCGTCACCGCTCGCCCGGACAGCGGGCCGAGTGCGACGAGACCCGCACCGGTCGCGGCGACCATCGGTGCCACGGCGACGCCGTAGCCCTCCTCGGTGCCGAACGACAGCACGGACCAGGCGACACCGGTCAGCGCGACCACCAGGCCGACGAGCCGCCACCGGCGCCGGTGACGGATCGCACCGGTGACCGGCAGGTCGCGGATCGCGGCGATCACGTTCAGGCGGCTGATCCGCACGCTCGTGAGCACGATCGTGACGACGCTGATCGCGAGACCGATCGCGAACCCCTGGACCACCGTCGAGGCGTCGTACGAGAACGTGAGGTGCAGCGAGAACACGTCGTCACCCGACGTGAGGATCTGATCCGCCCGCCACGAGATCAGCCGGCCGAGTTGGATGCCGACCAGGGCGCCGACGAGCGACGAGACGAGCGCGTACAGCCACCCCTCGGAGGCGAACGCCATCACCAGGGAGCGGCGGCGCATGCCCAACGCCCGCAGCATGCCGAGCTGCGAACGCCGCTCGTCGGCGAGCATCACGAAGATGTTGACGAGCAGGAGGATCCCGGCGGCGACGGCGAACATCCCCATGGTGAAGTAGAGCTGCGTGAGGGAGTCGGCGGCGGTGTCGGCGGCCTCGATCACGTCGCGCTTCTCGGCGCGCACGGCCACGTCGTCACCGACGGCCGCCTCGATGATCTCGACCGCCCGGTCGGTCAGGGGCAGGCCCGACTCGACGTCACCGACGTTGGAGAACGTCACGAACGTCTCGGGCGGGGCGACCTCGGGCGGCAGCGTGACACCGCGGAGGCCCTCGGCGAGGCTGCCCGGCGTGACGAACACGTTGTAGGCCTGCTGGCGGTCGTCGACCGGCCAGAACCCGGCAACGCCCGTCCGCTCCAGGATGCGGTCGACGACGACGTCCACGCCGACGCCGTACACGAAGACGGTCAGGGTGTCGCCCGGCCGCGCGCCCGTGCGGGCGGCGAGATCGACCGTGATCGCTGCGTCGCCGGGCGTCGGCGTGTCGCCGGGCAGACCGACGATCGACGGATCGGACCCGAAGCGACGCGCCGCATCGAAGTCGACCTCGATCAGCTGGGCGCGCGGCTGAACCCGCTCGCCGACGACCGACACCGGCGTCGTGACGAGCGAGAGCACGCCGTCGAGCACGCCGTCGGCACCCTCGATGCGCTCGAGCGCCCCGACCCGCTCGACGAGCGCCGCTCCCGCGCCGAGCCCCGAGACCGACACGACCTCGTCGATCGGACCGAGCTGGTCGTAGGCGCTCGAGCGGATCGAGCGGTCGATCGTGTCGCCGACGACGAGCGAACCGGTGATGATGCCCGTGCCCAACAGCGACCCGAGCACGACCAGGAGGCCCTCGACCACGCGGCGGCGCGGATACCTGAACGCGAGGCGGCGGGTGACGGGATCCGCGGCGAGCGCGACCAGGAACGGCGTGCTCACGACCGCGACGAGCACCCACGAGGTCATGGCGCCGGGACGGACCGCCGGTGGTCCTCCACGACCCTGCCGTCGAGCATGCGCACGAGTCGCTCCGCGGACGAGCCGATGTCCGGGTCGTGGGTGACGAGCACGAGCGTGAGGCCGTCAGCGTGCAGCTCGCGAAGCAGCTCCATCACCGACGTGGCCGTCTCGGAGTCGAGCGCCCCGGTGGGTTCGTCGGCCCAGACGAGCCTCGGGCGGTTGGCGAGCGCGCGGGCGATCGCGACGCGCTGCTGCTCGCCTCCAGACAGCTCCATCGGTCGATGCGTCGTCCGGTGGCCGAGGCCGACGCGATCCAACGTCTCGATCGCACGCCGCCGCGCGTCGCGAGCCGTCGAACCGCCGAGCAGGAGCGGCAGCTCGACGTTCTCGGCCGCGCTGAAGACCGGGATCAGGTTGAACGCCTGGAAGACGAACCCCATCGTGGCCGCACGTTCGCGGGTGCGCGCCAGGTCGGACATCTCGTGCAGCACCCGCCCGTCGAACAGCACGTGGCCGGCGTCGATGTCGTCGAGCCCCGACAAGCAGTTCAGCAACGTCGTCTTGCCCGAACCCGACGGGCCCATGACGGCGACGAACTCGCCGTCGGTGACGTCGAGATCGAGGTCGTCGAGCGCGACGACGCGGTCCGCACCCGACTGGTAGACCTTTCGCACCCGGTCTGCGCGCAGGATCACCCTGTCCGAGGCCACGTCGCCATCGTGCGCGCTGCGGGCCCGACCGCTCCAGGGCCGGAGGTCATCGAGCCCATCATCACCCTCACCCCCTCATTCCCTGGCCCCACCGCCCCACCGCTCTCCCCTCGCCGCTCGACCGTCGCCCGGTGGTGTGGCGAGACCTCGGCGTCGGCGACGGGGATGGCCAGGATCTACGGTCGGACGACATCGAGCCGAGGGACATGGAGCTGACGACATGGAGCTGACGACATGGAGCTGACGACATGGAGCTGACGACATGGAGCTGACGACATGGAGCTGAGGGACATGGAGCTGAGGGACATGGAGCTGACGACATCGAGCCGAGGGACATCGAGCTGACGACATGGAGCTGACGACATGGAGCTGAGGGACAGGGTCGTGGTCATCACCGGTGGCGGGTCGGGCATCGGCGAAGCACTCGCGAGAGCAGCCGCCGACGAGGGCGCCCGGCACGTCGTCGTCGCCGATCTCGACGCCGACGGGGCCCATCGGGTCGCCGCCGACATCGACGGCACCGCTGCGGTCGTGGATGTCAGGGACGAGGCGGCCGTGAAGGACCTCGTCGACTCCACCGAGGCCGCCCATGGGCCGATCGACGTCTTCGTCTCGAACGCGGGCTACGTGACCGGTGCCGGCGTCGAGGATCCGAACGAGTCGATCCAGAAGATGTGGGAGGTCCACTGCATGGCCCACATCTACGCCGCGCGCGCCGTCCTGCCGTCGATGATCGCCCGGGGCGAGGGGTATCTCCTCAACACCGCGTCGGCCGCCGGACTGTTGACCCAGATCGGTTCGATGTCGTACTCGATCACCAAGGCCGCCGCCGTGTCGCTGGCGGAGTGGCTGGCGATCACCCACCATCACCAGGGCATCCGCGTGTCGGTGCTCTGCCCCCAGGCCGTGCGGACGAACATCATCCGCAACAGCCCGGACAACATGATCGACGGCGACGGCGACGGCTTCGAGGGCGGCGTCGCCAGTGGCGACGGCGTGATCGAGCCGGCCGACGTGGCGCAGCTGTGCCTGCAGGCGATGCGCGAGGAGCGATTCCTGGTGCTGCCGCACCCCGAGGTGACCACCTACATGGAACGCAAGGCCACCGATCGCGACCGCTGGCTCGCCGGCATGCGCCGCTTCCAGTCGGCGCTCTTCCCCGACGGACCGCTGCCCGGCGACGCCATCGCCCCGAAGCTCTGAGCCGGGCGGGCCGAACTCGGCGCGATGCGCGGTCGGCCGACGCTTATGGTGACGGCGGATGGATGCCGTCAGCAGCCGGTCGATCTGGCGTCGTCGAGACGTCACGCTCCTGGTCGGCGGCACCACGGTCAACGGCATCGGTGACTGGCTCCTCGAGCTCGCGCTGCCGCTGTACGTCTTCCTCGAGACCGAGTCCGGCCTCGCGACGGCGGCGGTCTACATCCTCAACCTGCTCGTCAGCGTCCTGTTCGGCCCGCTCGGCGGCAGCCTCGCCGATCGCTGGCCGCTGCGCGCCACGCTCGTCGGCACGAACCTGCTGCAGATCCTGGCGCTGGGTCCGCTCCTGCTCGTCAGCCCGGATCGCGTGTGGCCGGTGTACGTGGTCGCGGTCCTGCAGGGTCTGATCAGCAACGTCAACGATCCAGCGGGATTCGCACTGCTCCCCCGTCTGGTCGGCGACGAGCAACTCGTCGCCGCGAACTCGGCGATGTCCGCCGGAGGCTCGATCGCGCGGCTCGTCGGCGCCGCACTCGGCGGCATCGCGGTCGCGACCGGCGGCCTCACCGCCGTCGTCGTGGCCGATGCGGCCACGTTCGCCGTCGGAGCGCTCACCGCGTGGCTGATCAGCCCGGCGGCCGACCGTCCACCCGCCGGCGACACGGGCGGGGCGCGGGCGGACTCCTCGGTTCGGGCCGGTCTGCGCGAGCTCCGGGCGCGGCCGGCCGTGACCGCCCTGCTCGGCATCCAGGGGCTCGCGATGCTCGGGTTCGGCGCGTTCCCCGTGCTCTTCATCGTCTTCGTCACCGAGTACCTGGACGGCGGCGGCACGGAGGTGGGCGTGATCAGGGCGAGCTCGGCCTTCGGCGGGCTCGTCGCGGCCGCGGTGATCGGCCGGTTCGTCTCCCGGCACCACCCCGCCGAGCTGATGGTCGCCGGTTACCTGTCGTTCGCAGTCGTGGCGTTCCTGTTCGTGAACGGTCCCACCGTCACCACCGCGCTCGGTGTCTACATCGTGCTGTTCGCGCTGAGCGGCTTCCCGAACGTGTCGGCACAGGTCGGATCGACGTCGACCGCACAGATGTTGTGTCCGCCCGACGTGCTCGGTCGTCTCGGCGGACTGATGTCGGCCACCGGCGCCGTCGGGTTCGGCGGCGGGTCACTGCTCGCCGGTGTCCTACTGGAGTCGTTCACCGCACGGACGCTGTTCAACGGCCAGGTCGTCTGCCTGGTCCTGTGTGGCGTGATCGGCGCCGTCTTCGTCGTCCGGCCGATCCGCCGCGATCAGACGGCGACCGCAGCCGCCTCGCGTGCCGGGAGCGGCGCCGGCACCTGACGGGAGCTCACGTGACCGGATCGTCGCGCCACCGCGCGCCGAGGCGTTCGGCCAGCCGGACCACCTCGAGGTACGGGTTCCGTGCCGGCACGCCGGGCAGCAAGGAGGCATCGCCCACGAACAGGTGCTCGTGGCCCTCGACGGCTCCGTCGGTCCCGCACGCCACGCCCATCCGGCACGAGCCCGATGCGTGGTGGTAGCCACCGAGCCGCTCGCTCGCCCAACCGCGAATGCGCACCGGGTCGCCGCCGAGCGATGACGCAGGCGTCCCGGCGTCGTCGACGTACACATCGGACACGATCCGCCGGAACGCGTCGTCGTCGAGCAGCTCGAATGCCTCGGCGATCACCGCCGCCAACCCGTCGAGATCGCGCTCGACCGAGAGCTGACCCAGCTCGATCAGCGGCGGGCCGTCCGGGTCGGGCAGGCTCACCCGGCCCATGCTCGCGACATCCAGCCGGCCGGCGAGGAGCACCCCGATCGCCGGGTCACCCGGTACGTGGTTGAGCGCGACGATCTGGCGGCCCGGCCGTTCGACGGTGACCGTGGTGGCCGGAGCATCCGCGCCGACCGCGTCGCCCTCGAGTCCCAGCGAGATCGCGACCCCCGCGTGGTCCTGCAGCCCCTCTCCGACCCCCGCCACGTCCACACCGGATCGCAACAGGATCTCCGGCGTCCGGAACGCTCCTGCGCAGAGCACGACCCGGTCGGCCTCGTACTCGATGCCGTCGGCAGCGATCGCGCCGATCGCACGCCCGGCATCGATCGCCACCCGTTCGACGACACCACCGGTGACGATGGTCAGGTTGTCCCGGTGCATCGCCGGGCGGAGATAGGCGTCAGCGGCCGTGACCCGCCGGCCTTCGCGGCGCACCAGCCCGACCGGCGCCGCGTCCGGCGCCGTGTCGAGCAGGGCGCGGCCGACCCCGCCCAGCGACCACGGCGCTTCGATCGGGAGGTCGTGACCCGCACGTTCGGCGTCGAGGTCACCGATGACGACGGCACCGTTCACGAGCGACGACCCACCGAGACCGGCTCCCTGGTGGTACGGCTCGGCGGCCGTCCCGGCTCGCCGCACGACCATCGCGTCGGCGAGTCGCGCAGGCGCATCGAGCACCGGGCCGACATCGCCGGGGACCGGCGCCGGTCCGTGATCAGGGCCGGCCTCGATCAGCGTCACGGCATGATCGGGTCGCTCACTCAGGCGAGCAGCCACCACGCTGCCGGCTGCGCCGCCGCCGACGACGACCCACCGCGTCATTCCGCCTGCTGATCGCCGGCACCCCGCTCGGTCTGGTCCGGCAGACCGACGAGGTGTGCGGCGTCGTTGTACCGGTCGAGCCGCCACTGGCCAGACGGGACCCTGGTGAACGACGTGATCGCCGTGTTGCGCGTGTGCAGGTGCAACGGACCGGGCGGGATCCGCAGGAAGTAGCGGAACGCCGCCTCGACCACGCCGCCGTGGCAGGCGACGACGATCGAACCCCCGGCGTGAAGACCGACGACGGCGGACAGCGCCGCGCCGACCCGTAGATGGAACTCGCCGACGGTCTCGCCTCCCGGGAACGTCACGCCGTGCGGGTCACCGTGCCAGTCGGGCATGCCGTAGCGGTCGATGAACTCGTCGAAGGCGAGTCCGTCGCACTCGGGCCCCGGGTCGTGCTCGCCGAACCCCTCGTCGATGTCGATCCCGCCGTCGACGTCGAGGTCGGCTGCGAAGCCCAGCGCAGGTGCGATGATCTGCGCGGTCTCGATGGCACGCGGGTACCCGCTGGCATACAGCACGGAGGCCTCCAGCTCGCCGGTCTCGGCGATCCGCGCCCGGAGCCGATCGGCCTGCTGACGCCCGAGCGCCGAGAGGCCCGTGCACGTCCGCGGCCCGCCGACGACGCGGCGCACCGTCACCTGCGACTCGCCGTGCCTGATGAGGACGACGCGGGTCGGCTCGATGTCGTCGCTCACCCGCCGACCACCCGGACCATCATCCGGGCGATCATCCCCCCGCCGTTCCAGGTGCCTGCCGACTGCACAGCCATGACCCGGACCGTAGCCCGACGGCGCGTTCGCCGTGCGCCCGCTCGCGCCGCCGGTGCACGTATACATTTCGTTCAGATTGCACGGGTGTGGTGTGGTACCTCCTAACTTCGCGTCAGTGGCCACCCGGCATCGCCTGACCATCCGCTCGATCGAACCCGACCCCCGAGCGGCGGCGCTGGCGACGGCCGCCGAGCAGCTCGGACTGGGCGGCGGGAAGCCCGACGAGCTCGGCGTCGCCGACCTGATCTTCGTCGAGGGCGAGCTCGACCAGGACGAGCTGAACAAGCTGCACGGGTTCCTCGTCGACCCGCTGCTGCAGCGCGGTTCCTGGTCGGCACCGACCGATCGTGGCGTCGAGATCACGTACCTCCCGGGAGTCACCGACAACGCAGCGGCCACTCTGCGACATGCCGCCGACCAGCTGGGCATCGTCATCACCGGTGCCGCCACCGGTCGGCGCGTCGAGTTCGGCGCATCGATCGACGACGACCACGCCGACACGCTCGTTCGGCGGCTCGTCGCCAACCCGGTCATCGAACGGTGGGCGATGGGCGCGATCGATCCCACGTTCCACACCACCGGCAGCAGCACGGGCAAGGCCGAGATCGTGGCGATCTCGGGACGGAGCCTCGCCGAGCTGATCGAGATCGGCGCCGAACGGTCGTTGGCGCTCGACCCCGAGGAGCTGCTGGCCGTCCAGGCACACTTCGCCGAGCTCGATCGCGAACCCACCGACGTCGAGCTCGAGACGCTGGCCCAGACCTGGAGCGAGCACTGCGCCCACAAGACGTTCCGGGCTCACATCGCGACCGACGACGGCGAGGACCGGCTACCGCTCATCGCGATGCTCCGCCAGTGCACCGACGCGATCGACGCGCCGTTCGTGAAGTCGTCGTTCGTCGGCAACGCAGGCATCGTCGGCTTCGAAGGCGACGTGACGCTGGCGCTCAAGGCCGAGACGCACAACCACCCGTCGGCGGTCGAGCCGTTCGGTGGCGCCAACACCGGCGTCGGCGGCGTGATCCGCGATGTGCTCGGCATCGCACATCGTCCGATCGCCGTCACCGACATCCTGTGCTTCGGGGTGCCCGACACCCCGCTCGACGACGTGCCCGACGGTGCGCTCCATCCCCGCCGGATCCGCGACGGCGTGATCGACGGGGTCGCCGACTACGGCAACAAGATCGGCCTGCCGACCGTCGCCGGCGCGGTGCTGTACGACCCCGGCTACACCACGAACCCGCTCGTCTACGCCGGTTGCATCGGCCGTGCCGAGGGCTGGGAGCAGCACCGTGGCCCGTTCCCCGGCGACCGCATCGTCGTCCTCGGCGGACGCACCGGCCGCGACGGCATCCGCGGGGCGACGTTCTCCTCGCTGACGATGGACGCGACGACCGGAGAGGTCGCGGGCGCCAGCGTGCAGATCGGCGACCCGATCGTCGAGAAGCTGCTGATCGACGTGCTGGTCGGCGCCGAGCACCTCTACACCGCGATCACGGACTGCGGTGCCGGTGGGCTCTCCTCGGCGGTCGGCGAGATGGCCGAGGGGGTCGGCGCCGACGTCGAGCTCGACAAGGTGCCGCTCAAGTACGACGGCCTCGAGCCCTGGGAGATCTGGCTGTCCGAGGCCCAGGAGCGGATGGTGATCGCCGTGAAGCCCGGCAAGATGGCCGAGCTCACCGACCGCTGCGCCCGCTACGCCGTCGAGATGGCCGACATCGGCGGCTTCACCGGCGACGGGCTGCTGACCGTGCGGAGCGGAGGCGCGCCGGTCCTCGAGCTGACCACCAAGTTCCTGCACGACGGCCGACCACAGCGCGAGATGACGGCGACGATGCCCAAGCCCGTTCGCGACGACTACATCGGCCGCGAGGTCGACGAGCCCGCATCGGTGCTGCTGCGCCTGCTCGCCCATCCGAACATCGCGTCGAAGGCCGACGTCATCCATCGCTACGACCACGAGATCCTCGGGTCGACCGCGAAGCGCCCGCTCGTCGGCCGCCTCGCCGACGCCCCTGGCGACGGCGTGGTCCTCGCCGAGCCCACCGAGACGACCGGCGTCGCGATCGGCATCGGCGTCAACCCGTGGTACGGGCTCCACGACCCCGAGGCCATGGCGTACGCAGCGGTCGACGAGGCGATCCGCAACGTCGTGGCGGTCGGTGCCGACCCCGAGCGGGTGGCCCTGCTCGACAACTTCTCGTGGGGCGACCCGCGACGCGACACCACGCTGGGCGAGCTGGTCGCCGCCGTCGACGGGTGCTGCGCGGCGTCGATGGCGTACCGCGCACCGTTCGTGTCGGGGAAGGACTCGCTCAACAACGAGTACACCGGCTCCGACGGTCAGCAGCACGCCGTGCCGCCGACGCTCGTCATCACCGCCGTGGCTCACGTCGCCGACGCCGACCGGTGCGTCACCCCCGCCCTCACCCAGCCCGGCCATCACATCGTGCTCCTCGGCACGACGAGCCGCGAGTTCGCCGGGAGCCATCTCGACCTGCTGCTGGGGGCGCCGGCGCACGTCGGGTGTGCACCCGCACCCGACCCCGACGCACCGGCCCGTTACCGGCACCTGCACCAGGCCATCAACGACGGCCTCGTGCGCTCGTGCCACGACGTGAGCGAGGGCGGCCTCGCCGTCGCGCTCGCCGAGATGTGCATCGCCGGGCGACTGGGCGCCGACGTGACCGAACTCCCCCACGCCGAGCTGACCGCCGCGCTGTTCGCCGAGTCGCAGAGCCGGCTGATCGTCGAGGTCGCCGACGACGACCTCAACCGGTTCCGCAACGTGATGAACGAGGACGTGCTCGTGATCGGCACCGTCACCGACGATCACCTGCTCCGGTTCCCCGGCGTCGCACCGGTCAACGTCGAAGACCTGGCCGACGCCTTCAACCAGGTGGCCGCACCGACCGTCGACGAGGTGTCGCCGTGACCGCGCCGACTGCCCTCGTCATCGCCGGCCCGGGCACGAACCGCGACCGAGACCTCGCCTTGGCGTTCGAGCTCGCCGGCGCCGAGGCCAGCATCGTGCTGGCGAGCGAGCTCGCCGCGCAGCCCGACCGCCTCGACGACGCCCAGCTGATCGGCATCGCCGGAGGGTTCTCGTACGGCGACGCCCTCGGCGCCGGTCGCATGCTGGCACTCGATCTGATGGTCGGCGTCGGTGACGCCCTGCAGGCGTTCGTCGATTCCGGTCGGCCCGTGATCGGCATCTGCAACGGCTTCCAGGTGCTCACGCGCACCAAGCTGTTGCCGGGTGCGCTCGGCCACAACGCCCATGGCCGTTTCGAATGCCGGTGGGTCGTGATGGAACCGCCACCGACGTCGCGCTGCGTCTGGACCAAGGGGATCGACGAACCGATCCACTGCCCGATCGCGCACGGAGAGGGCCGATACGTGCACCCCGACGCCGACTCGCTGGCCGAGGCGGGCCAGGTTGCGTTCCGCTACCGCAGCACCAATCCGAACGGGTCCGTCGCCGACATCGCCGGCGTCTGCAACGCGACGGGCAACGTGCTCGGTCTGATGCCGCATCCGGAGAACTTCGTGGTCGGTCGCCAGCACCCGCACCACCATCGCGGGGGCGGGCTCGAACACCTGGGTCTCCAACTGTTCCGGAACGGGGTGGCCGCCGCGGCGGCGATGTGACGTGCGGACCAGCCTGTTCGAACCCTTCGTCGACGTCGACCTACCGCTCGAGGACCGGCGCGACGGCAAGGTCCGGGCATCGTGGTCGTGCGGCCCGGGCCGCCGACTGATCG
>NZ_JASJCS010000058.1 GCF_030065885.1 Ilumatobacter sp.
CCCGCCCAGATCCCCGAGGACGACCGCGACTACTACCTCGAGCGGATCTACCCCAGCTTCGGCAACCTCGCGCCGCGCGACGTCTCGTCACGGGCGGCCGATCGCGTCGGCGAAGTCGAGGTACACCCCGTTCTTGAGCGGCCCGACACCCTGGCCGGCGTCGACGGCGCGCTTGGCCGCCCGTGACGAGACGTCGCGCGGCGCGAGGTTGCCGAAGCTGGGGTAGATCCGCTCGAGGTAGTAGTCGCGGTCGTCCTCGGGGATCTGGGCGGGGGCACGCGTCTCGTCGGCGCTGTTCGGCACCCAGACGCGGCCGTCGTTGCGCAGCGATTCCGACATCAGCGTCAGCTTCGACTGGAAGTCGTCGGCCTGCGGGATGCACGTCGGGTGGATCTGGGTGAAGCACGGGTTGGCGAACGCAGCGCCCTTGCGGTGGGCCCGCCAGGCAGCAGTGACGTTGCACGACATCGCATTCGTCGAGAGGAAGAACGCGTTGCCGTACCCACCGGTGGCCATCACGACCGCATGCGCGGCGTGCGAGCTGACCTCGCCGGTCATCAGGTCGCGCACGACGATGCCGGCGCAGCGTCCGTCGATCACGACGATGTCGACCAGCTCGATCCGGTTGTAGAAGTTGACGTGGCCGAGGCCGATCTGGCGCGACAGCTGCTGGTACGCGCCCATCAGGAGCTGCTGGCCGGTCTGGCCGCGGGCGTAGAACGTGCGCGACACCTGGGCGCCACCGAACGACCGGTTGTCGAGCAGGCCGCCGTACTCGCGCGCGAACGGCACACCCTGGGCGACCATCTGGTCGATGATGTCGACCGAGACCTCGGCCAGCCGGTACACGTTCGCTTCGCGGCTCCGGAAGTCCCCACCCTTGACCGTGTCGTAGAACAGGCGGTGGATCGAATCGCCGTCGCCCTTGTAGTTCTTGGCGGCGTTGATGCCGCCCTGGGCGGCGATCGAGTGGGCCCGGCGCGGCGAGTCGTGGAAGGTGAAGAGCTCGACGTTGTAGCCGAGCTCGGCGAGCGTCGCCCCGGCCGACGCGCCGGCGAGGCCGCTGCCGACGACGATGATCTTGAACTTCCGCTTGTTGGCCGGGTTGACGAGCTTCTCGTTGGCCTTGAAGTTCTCCCACTTCTCGGCCATCGGCCCCTGCGGGACCTTCGAGTCGAGGTTGATGCTCATCGGGGGTCCTCCGTGGTGCCGGGCGACGAGGGAGACGGCGCCGGAGCAGACGTGGCTGTCGGGATCAGTGCGGTCGGGATCATTCCGAACCCTCCTCGAGGTCGTGCACCGAGGTGACCGACTCGTCGAACTCGACGATGCCGGCCTGGACGGCGATCGGGAACGAGACGTTGCCGACCACGACCACGGCGGCGAGTCCGGTCGCGAGCCCGCGTCGCCAGCGGTTGAACCGCGGGTTGTTCCACCCCATCGACTGGAAGAGGCTCCACGTGCCGTGGAACAGGTGGATGCCCAGCGCGATGTTGGCGACGACGTAGAGGATCGCCACCGGGATGCGGCTCAGGCTGGCGTCGACGTTGCGGTACACCTCACCGCGGACGAAGTCGGGGTTGAACCATCCCCACGTCAGATCGGCGAGGTGCCAGAACAGGAAGAGCAACACGATGATGCCGGTCCAGCGCATGGTGCGGCTGGCGAAGTTGGCGACCTGGTAGTCGCGAGCGCCCTGGTACTTGACGGGTCGGGCGCGGCGGTTGAGGAGCGTCAGCGTGTAGGCGGCGTGCACGTGCAGGACCACGGCGCCGATCAGGACGAACCTCAGACCCCACAGGAAGTAGGTCCGCGGGAGGATCGGCACCAGGATCTCGCGCAGGTACTCGCCGTAGACGTCGATGTCGTAGACCTCGGTGCCGCCCTCGTCGACCGTACCGATGTACATCTTGAGGTTGCCGATCATGTGGCCGACGATGAAGCCGATGCCGATGATGCCGGTGATGGCCATCACGTACTTCTTGCCGACGGCCGTCGAGTAGAAGTCGACCAGGAACGGCTTGCGTTTGCCGGCCGGCTCGAGCGCAGTACCCGACACCGGTCCGCGACGCAGGGTCTGTGACATGCGCTGGACGCTACCGCGAGCGCCCTACCCGGGCCGCAATCAGCGGCGATGTCATCACCGGCACCGCGACCACATCGGAAACAGCGATGCCGGTCAGGCCCGTTGCCGAGTTGGAGACGGGGTGTGGTACCGAGCATCATGGTCTGACTTTCCGTACGGACGCCCCAGGAGGCACGACAACAGTGGAAGCAGTTCCCTACCTCGCCGCGCTCTCGGCCATCATCGGTCTCGGCCTGGCCGGCTACTACTACACCCTCGTCGGGAAGGCTTCGCCGGGTAGTGACCGGATGGTCTTCCTGATGACCGAGATCCAGAAGGGCGCGAGGGCGTTCCTCTTCAAGGAGTACCAGTGGGTCGCCGGGTTCGCGGTGGCGATGCTGATCCTGCTGGCGATCGTCATCGATCCGCTGGCGGCCGTCAGCTACCTGATGGGTGCGCTGCTCTCGGCCGGCGCCGGCTTCGCCGGCATGACGGTCGCGACGATGGCGAACGCACGGACGACCGAGGCCGCCAAAGACGGTCCGGGCAAGGCGCTGCCGATCGCCTTCCGCGGCGGCGCGGTCATGGGCTTCGCGGTCGCCGGGCTCGGCCTGCTCGGCCTGACGATCAATTACCTGCTGTGGGTCGAGTGGTTCGAGGTCACCGACGCCTTCTCGATCCTGACCGCGTACGGCCTCGGCGCATCGACGATCGCCCTCTTCTCCCGTGTCGGCGGCGGCATCTACACCAAGGCCGCCGACGTCGGCGCCGACCTGGTCGGCAAAGTCGAGGCCGGCATCCCCGAGGACGACCCGCGCAACCCGGCGACGATCGCCGACAACGTCGGCGACAACGTCGGCGACGTGGCCGGCATGGGTGCCGACCTGTTCGAGTCCTACGTCGGGTCGATCATCGCCCCGATCTCGCTGGTGGCGTTCTTCCTCGGGCTCAACGCGAACGCCGGTGACAGCGGCAACGACGGCGTCATCGAGTTGATCGTGTTCCCGATGGCGATCGCCTTCGTCGGCATGGTGGCGTCGGTGATCGGTTCGTTCTTCGTCAAGGGCGGCACCTCAACCGACACGAAGCACCTCAGCCGAGCGCTGCACATGGGCACCAACGTCGCGATGGGGCTCACCATCGCCGCGACGGTCGCGATCGCGTACTGGTTGTTCGGCGGCGACGAGTTCGACCAGCCGATTGGCCTCGCGATCTCGGTGATCGGCGGCCTGATCGTCGGGTGGGGTCTGGGCAAGTGCGCCGAGTACTTCACGTCCGACCACTTCAACCCGGTCAAGAAGATCGCTGCGCAGTCCGAGACGGGCCCGGCCACGACGGTGCTCTCGGGCTTCAGCACCGGCATGGTGTCGGTGGCGGCGTCGGTCGCGCTGATCATCATCGGGGTGGGCGTCGCCTACTGGGGTGGACAGATCACGTTCCTCGACGCCAACGACGACTTCGGAGGCATCTACGGCATCGCTGTCGCGGCGATCGGCATGCTCGCGACCACAGGTGTCGTCGTCTCGGTCGACGCGTACGGTCCGATCGCCGACAACGCCGGCGGCATCGCCGAGATGGCCGAGCTCGACCCGTCGGTCCGCGAGGTGACCGACGCGCTCGACTCGCTCGGCAACACGACCGCTGCGATCGCCAAGGGCTTCGCCGTCGGCTCGGCAGCACTCACCGCTCTGGCGCTGTTCAAGAGCTTCGAGTTCGCGCTGCGCGACGAGGGTGAGGTGCTCAACCTCAACGTCGGCGATGTCGAGACCTTCATCGGCCTGTTCATCGGCGCCGGCCTGCCGTTCCTGTTCGCAGCGCTGACGATCGATGCCGTCGGCCGTGCAGCCAACCAGATGATCGAGGAGGTCCGCCGTCAGTTCCGCGAGATCCCGGGCCTGCGCGACGGCGAGCCCGGCGTGATCCCCGACAGCGCCAAGTGCGTGGCGATCTCGACCGAGGCGTCGTTGAAGGAGATGGTGATCCCGGGTGCGCTGGCGGTGGTGGTGCCGCTCGTCACCGGCTTCATCAGCACCGATGCCCTCGGTGGTCTGCTCGCTGGTGCGCTGGTGACCGGGTTCGCGCTGGCGATCTTCATGGCCAACGCCGGTGGTGCGTGGGACAACGCCAAGAAGTACATCGAGACCGGCCAGCACGGCGGCAAGGGCTCCGAGCCGCACAAGGCGGCCGTCGTCGGTGACACGGTCGGCGACCCGTTCAAGGACACCTCGGGCCCGTCGATGAACATCCTCCTCAAGGTGATGACCATCGTCAGCCTGGTCTTCGCCAGCGCCTTCGTCTGATCCGCCGGGCCGGCCCGGGCCGATCGGCGGACGTGCCGCAAGGCGGTGTTACCGAGTCCCGACGAAGCTCGACACCGGCCGGGAGATCGCCCTGCAGAGCAGGTGGGGTGCGTGCTCGAGGTCGAGTGGGCCACTGGGCAAGTACCTTGGCGCTCGGCGGGCCGGAACATGATCGACGACGAACTTGCCATTCGCGGGTTTGCGCCCGAGGACTGGGATGCCCTCTGCGGGGTGTACGAACGCGCCGCCAGGCACGAGCTGCGCCTGACGGGGACGGATCCACGCGCGTTCCGGCCGCTGCCGGACGAGGAGGACCTGGAGGAGTTCCAGCGGCTGAACACGGCAATGGTCGGCTGTCTCGACGGGCAGGTCGTGGGGTTCGTCGGGTGGCGAGAGCGGGGCGAGTGGCGCGACAGCGGCTACCTCTCGTGGCTCTACGTCGACCCGGCCCACCATCGACGCGGCATCGGTGACCGGCTGTTGAACGCAGCCATGGCTGCGCTCGGCGAACAGGCTTGGACCCTTGCCAAGCTGGGCAACGATCCAGCGGTCAACCTCTACCGCAGGTACGGGATGCGGATCGTGACGTCACGGCTGGCCGACAGCCGGGGGCACCCGCACACCGAACTGCGACTGGCGCTCCCGACCAGCCGGAAGTCCGATCCGGATGCTCCCAACTTCGGCGCATGGGTCCACGGCGAGGAATGAACCGGGTGTGCCCCAGAGCGTGCCACGCTCGCGGAACCCATGATCGCTACCCGCCTGAGCCACCCGATATCGGCCCGTACCTCGCGCCGCCGCTCGGGTCCACCGTCCGGCCGAGCGGACTGGCCGACCTGATGCCTCGCGGCTCGTGGGCCCGGCGAGCGTTCGACGGCCGCGCCCGCGAGATCTCGCACGCGCTCGCGCCCTCGGCCCGGCCCGCTCGACGCGGGCCCGTCCGGACGTGATCGAGGGCTGACTGGGCCAGACGGTCCCGCCCTCAGTACGAGCGGATCTCGCCGACGCCGCCCGCGGGCGGCCGGTTGTCCGCCGCGGCTGCGATCTCGGCTCGCTGGTCCTCGACCACCGCCTCGTGGACCGCGGCCAGGTCCTCGAGCGACAGGGGCGTCGCCCCCTTGGGCTTGCGCTTGGCCAGGAAGCGGCCGAGGTACACGCCGCCCGCGGCCAGGCACACGGCGTCGTCGCCGGCTTTGGCGGTCGCCGTCATCGTCAATCCGGTCGTGCGGGCTCCGGTTCGGGCGGCCAGGACGGCGTCGGTGAAGGTGTCGACGGCAGTGCCCTGCCGGCAGGCGTCGAAGATCGCGACCAGTTCGACGGCGCCGAGGCTGACCGGGAGCGCACGACCGACCGCCGCGCCGAGCGCCGAGTGCGCGATCGGCACGTAGCGGCCGGTGGTCTCGGGGCGCGACAGGAAGGCGCCCTCGCTGCCGTGCTCCTCGAATTGCACGAGGAGGCGCTTCAGCGCCCGGCCCTGCGCGACGTATCGCTCGGTGATCTCGGCGACGGCGCGTCCGACGACTCCGGCGTCGGCGGGCGCGTAGATCGCACGAGCTGCGTAGCCGGCGGCTCGCCATGCGGCGAGTCGATCGCGGGCACGGGCGAGCGCCGCCCCGTTGGGAATCGTCCGGGGTGCCAGCCGCGGATTCGTCAGCGTGGCGATGTCGGCGTCGGTGAGCACCACCAGGACCTCGTAGCCGGTCAGGACCTGGATCGCCGGCGGCTCCCCACCCGGCGTCGGCTCGCCCGGGGGCTCGGGCGACGGCGACTCGTCCCCGCCGCTCGGCGGTGCGGTCGTCCCGCCGGTCGGTCGCGTCCCCACGGGTTGCGTGACCGGCCGCGGCAGCGTCCGGACCGGGGCTCCTTCCATGCCCCCGAGCTCGGGACGGCGTGTCACGGTGCCGGGCCCGCTCGAAGCCTCGGCGACGCCACCCGATGGTCGGGGCGCGGGCTCGGATGGGTCGGCGTCGGGAGCGATGAGACCGGCTCGACGGAGGCCGTGCTCGTCGCTCGGGTCGGGGGTCGGGCCCGGCCAGCGGCGGGGGATTCGTTCGTCAGCCATGGTGTTACCTCCTGGCGGTGAGGGTCGATGTGTTCATGGTCTGTTCGTCACCGCCGTCGAGCCGGATTGGTGTCGATCTCGTCGAGGCAGCCCGACCGGGTACGCCGCCCCAGCCACCTGATGCCGTCCCGCGGGTACGCCGTCCGCCCGACCGGGCCGAGGCACCGTGACGCGACCCGTCGCCGCCCCGTCTCAGCCCACGGCGACGAAGTCGATGAGGCGCTCGACCGCGCCGACGAGTTCCGGCTCGAGGTCGGCGTAGGTGCGCACGCCGTTGCGGAGCTTCGGCCAGAACCCCTCGAACGGCACGCCGAGACGGTCGCAGAGCGCTTCCTTCCACGACAGCTCGCCCTTCGCGATCTCCGGCCAGGCGTCCAGACCGACCACCTTCGGGCGGATGCCGGCCCACACGTCGACGAACGGGTGGCCGGTCACGAGCACTGCGGGGTGATCGACCGTCGCCGCGATCCGGCTCTCCTTCGAGCCCGGAACGAGGTGGTCGAGCAGCACGCCCAGTCGCCGCTCGGCGCTCGGCTGGAAGCCGAGCACCGCCGCGGCCAGATCATCTGCCCCGTGGAGCGGCTCGACGACGACGCCGAGCTCACACAGATCGTCGCCCCAGACGTGTTCGAGCAGCTCGGCGTCGTGCTTGCCCTCGACCCAGATCCGGCTCGCCCTGGCCACCCGGGCGCCCGCCGAGCGATCGGCAGCGACCGAGCCGGAGGCGGTGACCCGCTGCGTCGCCGTCGCCCGTTGCGCCGGGCGCACGAGCGTGACCGGCTCGCCCTCGAACAGGAAGCCGCCGGGCTTCCACGTGAAGTGGCGCAGGTGCTGCTTGCGGTCTCGCAGCGTGACGGCCTCGTGGTTCCATCGCACGACGTCACCGACGAAGCCGCTCGAACGGTCCTCGACGACGAGGCCGTTGGCCACCTCGATCGTCGGGTACTGCCTCGGTTTCCGGCTCTCGGCGAACTCGTCGAGGATGTCGCGCTGGTACTGCATGTCGGCCGTCGAGTGTGGCACGGGAACCGGAGCGCGTCGCGGCACGTCGAACCAGTCATGGGGAGAAACACAGCAGCACCGATCAGGAGGCGCCGAACGATCGGCGCCGTCATCGTCAGCGGGACACTGGTCCTCGCTGCCTGCGGAGGTGACGACGACGACGGTGGCGACGACGCCACGGCCGACGAGGAAGCGGGCGTCGACGCAGCGGTGGACGATGCTGCGGCCGACGACGCCGCAGCGGACACCGGCGACGACTTCGTCGCCACCCGTGAAGCACCCGAGCAGGATGGCGGCTTCGACATCGGGGTCATCGGCCGCGACGTCATCATCGAGATGGGCGTGGTGGTCAGCAGCGACAACGTCCAGCGCACCGTCGCATCGATCATGGCCACTGCGTCGTCGCTGGGCGGCGGCGTTGCGTCGAGCAACGTCGACTACGGCGCCGCCGACGACAACGGCGACGACTTCGCCGTGCTGACCGTGAAGGTGCCACCGGGTGCGGTCGACCGCTTCCTGAGCGGGCTCGACGACACCGGCACGGTGCAGTCGATCAACCAGAGCGCCCGCGACGTGACCGAGCAGCTGATCGACCTCGACGTCCGGATCAGCAACGCCCGTCAGAGCGTCGAGAACGTGCGCGGCTTCATGGAGCAGGCGACCGACCTGAACGACCTCGTCTCGCTCGAGAGCGAGCTGACCCGCCGGCAGACCGAGCTCGAGCAGCTCGAGGCCCAGCAGCGCAACCTCAGCGACCGCGTCGCACTCTCGACGATCACGATCGAGGTCGTGCCGACCGCCGCCGTGCCCGAACCCGTGCCCGAGACCGACGAGGGCATCGGCGACGCCTTCGCCACGGGCTGGAACGCGTTCGTCGCGGTGTTCTTCGCGCTCGGCTTCGTGCTGGCAGTGCTGGCTCCCTTCCTGGGGGTCGCCGTCGTGATCGGCGCGATCGCCCTGCTGATCACACGCACCGAGCGTCGCCGGCGGGCCGAGAGGGCACTCCCGAGCCCCACCGCCGCCCTCCGCAGCACGCCCCCCGCCGAGCACGCCACCGAACCCCCGGGCGACCCCGACGAGCCGATCAGCGAGCCCGAGCCCGTGAGCGCCAACCAGCAGGACTGAGCACCCAGTCGGCCACCGAGCCATCGGGGAACGCGAACGGCGCTCGCAGCCCCGTGTGTGCCACGGCCGATTCCAGGGAGAGGGGGGACAGGCCGGGGTCGTCGCTCCACCGGTGCCACCGGTGAGCGGGGGCCTCGGCCAGTTCCACGTTCGGGCGGTCGAGCAGCTCGATCAGCCCGTGCACCACCCCCGCCTGCTCGAACCCATCCCGCACGGCGACCGGCGGCGAGGCGGCATACCACTCGAGATCCGACGCCATGGGGGTCGGTACGCCGTAGGCGCGGCCCAGGGCGTCGGCCGGATCGTCGAGTGCCACCGCGTGCGCCTCGTTGCCGATCGACCACTGCTCCATCGGCGCGACGCAATGGTGCTCGGCCCACATCTCGGGCGCCTTCACGATGAACGGATCGGCGCGTCGCGGCACCTCCCACTCGGTCACGTGCAGCAGCGGGTGCCCACGCTGCACCAGCGCCGTCCAGTACCACGCCAGGCGTCCGACCAGGCGATGGCCGGACACGAATCCCAGGCGGCCGTCGGCCGTCCACGCCGCGAACACCCACTCCTCCACCGCAGCGGACGCGTGTGGGAGGTCGTCGGCCGGTGTCACGATCCGGCAGACTAGGAGGCCTGATGAGCGAGGACGTCCGCTACCTGAGCCTGGCCTGGATCCGCGAGCTGACCCGCGAGGTGGCCGAGAGCGAGACGCTCTCCGCACTCGCGGCCGAGCACACGGTCGGCGTCACCCAGGTCGTCACCGACGGACCCGAGGGCGACGTCACGTACCACCTGCAGGTCGCCGATGGCGAGGCTGCGTTCGGCGCCGGGGCGGCCGACCCGGAAGACGTCAAGATGGAGCAGAGCTGGGAGACCGCGGTCGGCGTCGCCACGGGCGAGCTGAACGCACAGGAGGCGTTCATCACGGGTCGCATCCGCCTCTACGGCGAGCACCAGGCGCTGATCGACGCCCAGCCGGTCTTCGGCGCACTCGAGCAGGTCTTCACGACCGTGCGCGAGCGCACCCGCTACGAGTGACATGCCCGAGCTGCCCGAGGTCCAAGCGCACGCCGAGCGCCTCGCCGACCGGTTCGACGGCCGAGTCCTGACCCGGTTCGTGCCGATCAAGTTCACGGCGCTGCGGACCGCGCTCCCGGCGCCGGACGAGGCCTACGGGCAGCCCCTCCGGGGGGTCGGGCGGCGGGGGAAGTACCTGCTGCTCGAATTCGAATCGGTCCACTTCGCCGTGCACCTCATGCAAGGTGGCCGGCTCCTCGTCGACGAGAAGCAGTCGGCGAAGCCGCGCGGCGGCCAAGCCCGGTTCGTGTTCGACGAGGGGCCCGCGCTCCTGCTCACCGAAGCCGGCACCGAGCGGCGCGCCGGCGTGTGGTGCCTCACGCCGAGCGATGCGATGACCAGCCCGCCGCTCGACGTGCTGGGCCCCGACGCCGACACCGTAACGGCCGAGCAGATGGTCGAGCTGCTCGGGGCCAAGAACCAGCGCCTGCACGGGTTCCTCCGCGACCAGCGGTCGATCGCCGGGCTGGGGCGCCGCCTCGCCAACGAGATCTGCCACCACGCCAAGCTCAGCCCCTTTGCGATGACCGGCAAGCTCGGTGCCGAGGGCGCGGACCTGGTGGTTGCGGCGATCGCAGCCACCGTCGCCGAGGGCCTCGAGTACGAGCGATCGCGACCCGACATGAGCTCGTCGAAGGACCGGCCGAGCTCGGTGCACAAACGCACCGGCGAGCCGTGTCCGGTGTGCGGCGACGCCGTGCGCGCCGTCGAGTACAGCGGCTACACGGTCCACTACTGCCCCACCTGCCAGACCGGCGGGAAGGTGCTCGCCGACAACACCACGAGCAAGTTCCTGAAGTAGCACGAGCTCCCGGTCGCTTCGGCCGGATGCGGCCGAGTAGGGGCACGGCCAGCCGCCGCTACTGCCGCGCGTCGACGACCTGGGCGTAGCGGTCGGCGGCGAGCTTGCTGAGCGCGTTGTTCGTCTCGCGCATCTTGTCGAGACCCTTGGCGATCGTCGCCAGGTTCGGGCGCTTGGCATCGCAGCTCCGGCTCAGCCTGTCGGACAGGACCTGCCACCTCTTGACGAGCTTCGCCGCGTCGGCGGCGGTGTCCCCGAAGACCTCGACGCGGTCGCGCTCGAAGACGCGGGCGCGCGCGATGTCGTTCTGGATCAGGAGCAGCCGCTGCTGGATCAGGGTCGGTGTGGCGTCGTTGCGCAGGACCGGCATGCCGATCCTCGTGTCGAGGAACGCTTCGATGACCTCGCTGTTGTTGCGTTCGAGCGCCCGCAACATCGCAAAGACCGGACCACCGATGTCGGCTGGTGCCACCTCGGCGACGAAGGCGACTTCGGCCCGCACGGGCCGTCCGGCGATCCGGTCGATCCGGTGGAGGAACGGATGCAGGATCACCCCGCCTTCGTGACTCTCGAAGGTCTCTTGCGCCATCTTGCAGGGCCGGCACCTGGCCGCCTCGATGAACGCCTCGTCGAGCTCGTGGAGCCATGCCGCCTTCTTGCGGCCCTTCGGCCGGTACTTCTCGGTGAGCTCGCCCCACGTCATGCCGGCCGTCTCGGCCTTCCCGAGAACGGCGGCCGTCGAGCCGGTGGTCGTGACCCGTGACTGCAGCGGTATCCCGCGTCCCGGGTTCCACTTCACGATGTCGATCACGACGGTGTAGCTGACGTGATAGGTGTCGGCGTCGGGGAACTCGGCGGCGATGGCCTTGGCGGCGTCTCGGATGCGCTCCCGGCGCTTGGGGGTGAGCTTGCCGTTCGGCGCGATCGCCTGCTTCAACAGGTCGGTGAGGAACTTCTCGATCTCACCCTTGGTCGCCTTGACCCCCTGGTTGTCACGGAGCTGGGACGGCGGGACGCCGCGGACGTGATGCAGGAACGTGACCGGATCGTCGTCGTCGGGGTCACCGTCGAGGCGTGCGTAGAGGCCGGCCTCGTACATGCACCACGCCCAGTCGAGGTTCGGATCCGTGTAGAGGAGGAGCAGCAGGTCTGCTGCGCGCAGCTCCTCACGGATCCGCTTCGGCCACTTCTCGGCAGCCGCAATGTCGGCCGACGACACGAAGACGGAGATCTTGCTCCGCTCGAGGCTCTCGAGCGCACGCTTGATGCGCTCGGCGCGGTCCTTGTCGCGCTCGGCCTTGTGGCTCAGGAACAGCCTCATGCACCCCTCCGAGCCGCGGGAACCCTGTGAGCCGCAGCCGACCCGGTCTCGTGCTCGGCTCGGCCACCGGGCCCGTCAACGGGGTATCCGACGACGAGGACGCGCCGCCGCAGCACCCCCACGTCGTCCTTCGAGTTGCGACTCGGCAGTCTCGACACGCGTCGTCCTCCCGCGAGCTGGCCGGCGATCGTGACCGGCACCACTATGGCACTCCTCACCCGCCGCGGCGCGGAGATAACGGGCCGAAGGTCCCGGGCGATCCACGCCGATCACGGCGTACGCTCCAATCGTGCGTATCGGCATCCTCACCCGCGAGTACCCGCCCGAGGTCTACGGTGGCGCCGGCGTCCACGTCGACTTCCTCGTCCGTGAGCTCGAGAAGCTCGCCGACGTCGACGTGCACTGCATGGGAGCACCCCGCGACGGCGCCGTCGCCCACTCCGAGCACAACCCGTTGCTCGCCGATGCCAACCCGGCGATCCGGACGCTGGCCGCCGACCTCGCCATGGCCGACCAGGCCGCGGGCTGCGACATCGTCCACTCGCACACGTGGTACGCCAACATGGGTGGCCACCTCGCCAAGCTGCTCCACGACATCCCCCACGTCGTCACGTCGCACTCGCTCGAACCACAGCGCCCGTGGAAGGCCGAGCAGCTCGGGGGCGGGTACCGCGTCTCGTCGTGGGCCGAGCAGACCGCGTACGAGGCAGCCGATGCGGTGATCGCGGTCAGCCACGGCTCGAAGCAGGACGTCATGGCGTCGTACCCGTCGCTCGACGAGGCGAAGGTCCACGTCGTCCACAACGGTATCGACACGACGCTGTACCGGCCCGACCCCGCCACCGACGTCCTCGAGCGGCTGGGTGTCGACCCGGCCCGGCCATCGGTCGTCTTCGTCGGGAGGATCACCCGCCAGAAGGGCGTTCCCCACCTCCTTCGAGCTGCGCTGCAATTCGACGAGTCGGCACAGCTGGTGCTGCTCGCCGGAGCCGCCGACACCCCCGAGCTCGAGGCCGAGACCGACGAGGCCGTCGCCGCGCTGCGTGCCAGCCGTGACGCCGTCCATCTGCACTCCGAGATGCTGCCCAGGGAGGACGTCCGTCAGGTGCTCACGCACGGCACGGTCTTCGTCTGCCCGTCGGTGTACGAACCGCTCGGCATCGTCAACCTCGAAGCGATGGCCTGCGAGACCGCGGTCGTGGCGAGCGACGTGGGCGGCATCCCCGAGGTCGTCGACGACGGCAAGACCGGGCTCCTCGTGCACTACGACGAGGCCGACACGGTCGAGTTCGAGGCACAGCTCGCGGCCGCGGTCAATCAGGTGCTGGCCAACCCCGATCGCGCCCAGGCGATGGGCGTCGCGGGCCGCGAGCGAGCGGTCACCGAATTCGGCTGGGACGTCGCCGCGCGGAGGACGATGGCGATCTACGAATCGGTGCTCTGAGCAGGCCGCCGAGCCGAATCGGCCGTGGGAAGGCCCCGGTGATCGGGACCACGTGGCCACTACCCTGGGCCGCCGAATGAGCACCACCGACGATCGACTCACCGAGCTGCCCAAGGCCTACGTCCCCGCCGACGCCGAGCCGGACGTGAAGGCCCGCTGGGCCGCGTCCGACGTGTTCCACGCCGAGCCGGTCGCCGACGATCGCGGCACCTACTCGATCGTCATCCCGCCCCCGAACGTCACGGCCGCGCTCCACCTCGGGCACGCGCTCAACAACACCCTGCAAGACGTCCTCATCCGCTACCACCGCATGTGCGGCGACGAGACGCTGTGGTTGCCGGGCACCGACCACGCCGGCATCGCCACCCAGACCGTCGTCGAGAAGCGGCTCCTGGCCGAGGGCGTCAAGCGGCTCGAGATGGGCCGCGACGCGTTCGTCGCGAAGACCCAGGAGTGGAAGGACGAGTACGAGCAGGTCATCATCGACCAGCTCGTCGCGATGGGCGCCTCGTGCGACTTCGATCGCACCCGCTTCACCATGGACGAGATGTGCGCCACGGCGGTCCGCCACGCGTTCTTCACGCTGTTCCGCGACGGGCTCGTCTACCGCGGCAAGCGCCTCGTCAACTGGGACCCTGCGACCCGCACCGCCCTGGCCGACGACGAGGTCGAGATGGAAGACGTCGACGGCCACATGTGGTATCTGCAGTACCCGCTCGAGGACGGCTCGGGGCACGTGACCGTCGCCACCACACGGCCCGAGACGATGCTCGGCGACACCGCCGTCGCGATCAACCCGCAGGACCCGAGGGCCGACTCCCTGCTCGGGTCGCGCGTCGTGCTCCCGATCGTCGGTCGGGTCATCCCCATCATCGCCGACGACTACGTCGTGATGGCCGACCCCGAGAGCTCCGACGCCAAGGCGCGCTACGCGTCGGGCTTCCTGAAGGTCACCCCGGCCCACGACACGAACGACTGGGACATCGGCCTCCGCCACGATCTTCCCGTGGTCAACGTGCTCGGTCCCGACGCGTCCATCTCCGACGAGTACGGCTGGGACGACGTCAGCGACGAGGCCCGTCCACTCCTCGGAATGTCACGCGAGGCCGCTCGCGCCGCCATCGTCGAGTGGTTCGAGCAGCACGGTCTCTTGGAAGAGGTCCGTGAGTATCAGCACTCGGTCGGTCACTCGTACCGCAGCCACGTGCCGATCGAGCCGTGGCTGAGCGACCAGTGGTACGTCGCCGTCACCGACGACCGGCTGCGCGGCTCGGCACTCCGCGCCCAGGACCCCGACCAGGCGCCACCGCTGCCGGCGGGTGTCCCACCTCGAACCGATCGCAAGGGCGACGGCGGGATGCGCATCATCCCCGAGCGGTACGCCCGCACGTACCACGCCTGGCACGAGGGCATCCGCGACTGGTGCGTCAGCCGCCAGCTGTGGTGGGGCCACCAGATCCCGGTGTGGGTGCGCATCGTCGACATCGGCGAGGCGCCCGCCGAGGTCGCCGACGCCGGGATCGATGCCGCCGTGCCCGTCAGCTCGGCGTGGGTCGCCGCCGGGGCGGCCCACCTCGCCCGTCGGATCACCGAGCACGAGGTCGAGGAGGCGGTCTGCGTGCCGCCCCAGCCCACGCTCGGCAGGCTCGATCGCAGTGACACGTCGATGGACGAGGACGCGATGGTCGCCGCGCTCGAGGCCGACGGCTTCACCCGGGACCCCGACGTGCTCGACACGTGGTTCTCCAGCGCGCTCTGGCCGATCTCGACGATGGGCTGGCCGTGGCCCGAGGACTACCCCGAGACCGTCGGCCTCCTCGAGTCGTTCAACCCGACGTCCGTGCTGTCGACCGGCCGCGAGATCATCACGCTCTGGGTCAGCCGGATGGTGATGTTCGAGCGCTACTTCCTGGACGGTCGGCTCCCGTACCGCGACGTCTTCATCCATGCGATCATCCAGGACGGGCACGGCCAACCGATGTCGAAGAGCCTCGGCAACGGTCTCGACCCGCGCGACGTCATCCACACGCATGGTGCCGACGCGCTCCGGTTCACGCTCATGCAGATGACCACCGACACCCAGGACGTGCGCATGCCGGTCGACATCGTCGACCCGCACAGCGGCCAGATGTTCGAGCCCGAGTTCGTCACCACGCCGGCCGGGAAGTCGGTGCCCGCCCCCATCCAGACCTCCCCGGCCGACCCCTCCAAGCGAATGGTCAGCGCCTACGGCGTGGCCACCGGCACGGCCGAGCCGACCGACGAGATGCCGCTCGCCCGCAACACGTCGTCGAAGTTCGACCTCGGCCGCAACTTCGCCAACAAGCTGTGGAACGCGACTCGGTTCGCGCTCCGCCGGATCGACGCATCGACCGCCGTCGAGCGACCCGTCCTCGCCGACGCCGGGCGACGGTTCGCCGATCGTTGGATCCTCGCACGCCTGGTCGACGCCGTCGGCCGGCTCGAGGACGCGCTCGACCGCTACCAGTTCAACGTGTACGCCGACACGCTCTACACGTTCGTCTGGAACGACGTCTGCGACCGCTACCTCGAGATGGTCAAGCCCACGATCGACGACGATGCCGAGCAGCAGGTCGTGCTCGCTGCGGTCCTCGACGCCGTGTTGCGGCTCATGCACCCGGTGATGCCGTTCGTCACCGAAGCGCTCTGGCCCCACGTCGCAGCAGCCCGGTGCGGCGAGGTGGCGGGCCTCGAGCTGCCGGGCGCGGAGCTCCTCGCCGGTGCCGACTGGCCGGCGGTCGATGCCGCGTTGCACGACCGCGACGTCGTCGCCGTGTTCGACCGCGCCGACGCCCTGATCGGCTCGATCCGGGCCCTGCGCGGCAGCCAGAACGTCGCCCCGCGCCGCCAGATCGTGATCCACGCGCCGCAGCAGGTGCTCGACCTGTTCACCACCACCGACGGTGCGATCGAGGTGCTCGCCGGCATCGGCGAGGTCCACGGGCTGGGCGACGACCGGCCCGCCGTGGTCAACCCCCTCACGTTCGAGGGCGCCGAGGTGCTGCTGTCGGGCTTGGTCGACGACGTCGACCTCGATCAGGAACGGGCGCGCCTCCAGAAGATCATCGACGGCAAGACCAAGCAGATCGGCGGGTTCAAGGGTCGCCTCGGCAACCCCGGCTTCCTCGACAACGCCAAACCCGACGTCATCGCCGACACGCGAGCCCTGCTCGCCGCGGCCGAAGCCGACCTGGCCGCGGCCGAGACGGCGCTCGCCAACCTCGGCTGACCGTTCGGCGACATCACGCCGCCCGCTGAATCGCCTGGTCGCGCGCCCTTCGTTCACGTTGTGTCAGACACAACGTGACACAACGTGAACGGTCGATACAGCCGCTCAGCCCTCGACCTGGACTGCCAGGACCGGTAGCCTCGCCACCCATGGTTCCGAGGTTGGGTCGGTTCATCTTCCCGGCGGCGATCGGCGTCGCGTTGATCGCGACCAGCGCGTCGGTGGTCGGCGCTGGCACGCCGCCGCCCTCGAGTGGGCCCGGTTCGAGCGTGCCCGAGACCGCTCCGCCGACGAGCGAACCGGCCCCGACGGCGCCCGAGACCAGCGCACCACCTGCTCCCACGACGACCACCACCACGTCGACCACGTCCACGACGACGACCACGTCCACGACGACCACCACCACGACACCGCTGCCGCTCGTTGTCGAGCTACCGGCACCACCGACGCGGATCACACCGACCCGCGGCAGCCAGGTGCAGGTCACCGACACGCAACCGCCGCCGCCTACCACGACCACCACGCTCCCACCCGGTTGGGAGCTGCCACCCGGCAGCGGCACCGGCCGCCGGGTCGTCTACTCCAAGTCGCAGCAGCGGGTGTGGACCGTCGAGGCCGACGGCACCGTGTCGAAGAGCCATCTGGTGTCAGGCCGGCTGACCTGGAACCAGCCGCTCCCGGGCACCTACAGCGTGTTCTCACGCTCGAAGCACACGTGCAACATCAAGAACCCGCACATCTGCTGGCGATACATGGTCCGCTTCACCAAGGGCCCCGGCGGCGACAACATCGGCTTCCACGAGATCCCGACGGACACGCGCACCGGCCGGAAGCTGCAGTCGCTCAGCCAGCTCGGCACGGCGCGTTCAGCCGGCTGCGTCCGCCAGGCCCCGAGCGACGCCCTGTACATGTGGAACTGGGCCGGGATCGGCACCAAGGTGGTCGTGCTCCAATGACCGCCACGCGCTCGGCCGGCGCCACACGCCACCAGGCAGAGCGCCCTGGTGCCGGGCCCGCCACGACGCGCTGAGGCGGCTCCGAGCACGGTCCGGCACCAGGTACGTCGCGCTCTCGGCTCACACGACATCGACCCGCTCGCTGCGCCATCCGGCGGACGTCGTCGTGCCCGGACCGTCACGCTCCAGGCGGCGCACAGCCGTGCTGTAGCTCGCGTGCGGACGGCCACTACGCTGACCGGCGCCCATGGCCACCACGAAGCAGCGTCGAACCTGGCCACAGCGTCTCACGCTGCTGACCGTCATCGTGACGTCGATTGCGTGCTTCGCAGCCGCCGGCGCGTTGGCGGCCGGCCAATGGGTGCTGTCGCAGCGCCAGCTCGTCGAGCTCGACGAGCCGACGACCGACCACGACGCCAGCGGCGGCACGGTGCAGGTGCTCGTGCCCGGTGCCACGACGACCACCCTGCCGGCGGCCGGCCCCGGCGCGACCACGACCACCATCGCGCTCGCCGAGCCCGAGGCCGCGAACTTCCTGATCGTCGGTGCCGACAACGGCGACTGCGACGAGAACGGCAACGCGATCGTCCTCGAGGACCGCAGCGACATCGGCGAGCGCAGCGACACGATCATGATCTGGCGGGCCAACCCCGAGAGCGACCAGCTGGCCGTGCTCTCCCTCCCCCGCGACCTCTACGTCGACATCGCCGGTGGCCGCAAGGCGCGCATCAACAGCGCGTACCGCCGCGACGACCCGAGCCGCCTGATCGACACGATCTTCCTCAACTTCGGCATCCCGGTCGATCACTACGTGCAGATCGACTTCTGCGCGTTCCGGCGGCTGGTCGACGCCGTCGGGGGCGTCACCGTGCCGTTCGAGTTCCCGGCCCGCGACAAAGCGTCGGGCCTGTTCGTCCCGGACGCCGGCTGCATCACGCTCGACGGCGGTGAGGCGCTCGCGTACGTACGGTCCCGCAAGTACCAGTACGAGGACCCACCGGGGAGCGGGCGCTGGATCTCGGATGGGACGTCCGACTTCGGGCGGATCGCGCGGCAGCAGGACTTCCTTCGCCGCGTCGTGGCCGATGCGATCGACGACGGGCTGTACTCGCCGTCGCTGGCCACGGCGCTGATCGAGACGAACCGTGAGTACGTCGTGACCGACACCGGCCTGACGCTGCGACGGTTGCTCGAGTTCGCCAACACGTTGCGGTCGCTCGACCCGGCCGAGATCACGACCTATCGCATCGAGTCGTCCTCGCAGACGATCAGCGGCCAGGAGGTCGAGAGCCCACGGCTCGGTGGCGACAACATGCAGGCGATCCTCGCCGTGTTCCGGGGCGAGGCGACGCTGGCGTCGGCGCCCGAGCAAGTGGTCGAGGTCGACCCCGACGACGTCGACGTCGTGCTGGACACGGTCGACCCACCGGAGGACGACGCCTCCGATGCACCGGTGCCCACCACGCTGCCGACGGTCGAGGCCGAGGAGAACGTCGTCGGCGTCGCGCCGGGCCGCGACCTCTCGTGCACGTGATCAGCCGCGGTCGAGCACACGACTCAGTGCCGCGACGACCGTCGACGGCCCCTCGACGGTCGTGACGCGGGCGCCGACCGCACCGGCGAGCGCCTCGGCCTCGACGCTGTCGCCCGCAGGAGCCACGATCACCAACTCGGTGAGCTCGCCAGCTGCCGCCACGACATCGCCCGGTTCGGTCGCCCGGCAGTCGGACAGCAGGATCGTGACCCGCCGCTCGGCCGACGCCCACCGCAGCTGCTCACCGGCCGCCCGCAACGCCTGAGCGACATCGGTGGTGCCGTGTCCGCGGAGGGCGAGGACCCGATCGATCACATCGTCGGTCGAGCGCGTCTCCCACATCGCCTTCGCTGCGATGACGTCGCGACCGAACGAGAGCGTGGCGTACTGGTCGCCGGCCCGAACCGCCACGGCAGCGGCGGCCAGCGCGGCGGTCGCCAGCGGCTCACCCTGCATCGACCCGCTCCGATCGACCAGGAGGCACCAGGCGACGCGTGGCTTCCCCCACGCGCGGACGACGAGCTCATCCGAATCGACGAGGCGACCCGCGGCGCGCGCCTGCACGAGCGGGTCGAGACTCCGATCGAGGTCGATGTCGCCGCTGTCCGGTTCGTACGGCCGCGAGACGAGCCGGCCGATGCCGCGGGATTCGGGGGGCTCGATGCGCGCGAGATCGACGAACAGCCTCGCGGCGATCGCCTTGGCCAGCTCGCGCAGACGGGCATCGGTCGCCCGGGTCAGGTCGGCGAGGAGCGCCAGCGCCTCGTCGGGGGACTCGTCGAGCAGCTCCTCCAGCGCAGCGGCGTCGAGCTCGCCGACGTCGGGAGACACCTCCTCGAACGCCGCTGAGCCGGCCATCTCGCGTCGCGAGATCGTTCGCCTGCGAGCCTCGTCGATCGCTGCGTCGGCATCGGCGCCGGTGGCGGTCGGCGGTGGGTCTACCGGCCCGTCGCCGCCCCCGTCGGGGCGATCGCTTTTCCCGCTTGGGGCTCCTCGACGGGCGACTCGAACACCTGCCGCCACAGCTCGGTGATGATCGACTCGGGGTCGCGGGTCGAACCCTCGCGCACACGGATCCGACCCGACAGCGCAACCAGCGCGGCGTCGAGCGAGACCGCCAGATCGGTCACGTCGACCTTGCGGACATCGGCGAGCGAGGAGGCGACCGCGCACATGTCGATCGCTCCTCGCACCGAGGAGCCGATGCGGACATCGGGGTGATCGCGCGTCCGACGGACGAGTTCGACGACCTGCTCTCGCCATGCCGACGGCACGTCGACCCGGTGACGGGTGGTGATCGCGACCTCGTCGTCGGCGTCCTGGTAGTCGACGGCGAGCCGGCAGACACGGTCGTAGATCGCCGACGAGATCCGAGCGGTGCCGACCGCGTCGAACGGGTTCATGGCGGCGACGAGACGGAATCCGGGCGCCGCCGGCACGCGCCCGAGGCGAGGCACCGTGATCTCGTGCTCGCTCATCACGGTCACCAGCACGTTGAGCGTCTCCTCGGGGACCCGGTTGAGCTCCTCGATGTACAGCAACGACCCCTGGCGGAGCGCAGCGACGAGCGGACCGTCGACGAACACGTCGGCTTCGTAGCCCTCGGCGAGCACGCGCGCCGGGTCGAAGTGACCGACGAGCCTCGCCGGCGTCAGTTCGGCGTTGCCCTCGACGAACTCGAACCCGATGCCCAGCTCGTGTGCAAGCGACCGCAGCAGCGTGGACTTCCCCGTCCCCGGCGGGCCCTCGAGCAGCACGTGGCGGTCTGCGGCCAACGCGGCGACGACCAGGTCGATCTCGCGGCGCCGCCCCACGACGGACGAAGCGAGCCGATCGACGATGTCGTGGGGGTTCACGCCGGCGACCGTACCGGCTCGCCGAGCCCCCCGCCGATCCGGCCCGGCCGATTTCGCCCCGTCCCGCCCACCCCACCGGTCGACCGCATCACGCCGAACGAGCGCAGGCGAGCGAAGCGGAGGCAGCGAGCACGGCAGGCGCAGCCGAGCCGGCTTCGCCGGTCGGCCCCGCCCGATCGGAATTAGTCGACCGCGCCGCACCGCGGAGGTGGGCGAGCGCCGAAGCCGCGACGCCTGAAGCGCCGTTGCGGAGGCAGCGAGCACGGCAGGCGCAGCCGAGCCGGCTTCGCCGGTCGGCCCAGCCCGATCGGAATCAGTCGTAGACGATCACGCCGCGGATGTTCTCGCCGTTCCGCATCGCCTCGTAGCCGTCGTTGATCTCGTCGAGCGTGTAGGTCTTGGTGACCAGGTCGTCGAGGTTGAGCTGGCCCGCGAGGTAGAGCTCGAACAGCCGCGGGATGTCCTTGCGGATGTTCGCCGAGCCGAAGAGCGAGCCGCGGAGCTGCTTCTCCATCATCGTGAGCATGATCGCGGGCACCGAGATGCTGCCCTCGGTCGTCGAGTGCAGGTTGGTCACGACGATCTTGGCCCGCTTGCCGCCGAGGTTGAACCCCTCGCCGAGCGAGTCGCCGTCGCCGGTGCCCATCGTCATGATCACCTTGTCGTAGCCGCGATCCCAGGTGACATCGCCGAGCGCCGCCTGCGCCTCCTCCATCGAGGCGAACGTGTGCGTCGCACCGAACTCCATCGCCTTCTCGCGCTTGAACTCGACCGGATCGATCGCGGCGATCACGCGGGCGCCCGCCATCTTGGCGCCCTGGATCGCGTTGGACCCGATGCCGCCGCAACCGACCACGGCGACGTAGTCGCCGGGCTCGACCTCGGCGGTGTACACGGCCGACCCCCAGCCGGTGACGACGCCGCAGCCGAGGAGGCACCCCTTGTCGAGCGGCCAGTCCTTGTCGACCTTGATGCAACTCGCCTCGTTGACCACCGTGTGCTCGGCGAACGTGCCGATCAGGCACATCAGGCCGAGATCCTTGCCGTCGAGCGTGTGGTGACGGTGCGTCGCGTCGAGGGCCTGGGTTCCTTCGGTGAAGGTCGCGAGCAGGTCGCAGAGGTTGGAGTGCCCGTCGGCACAGGACGGGCACCGACCGCACGCCGGGATGAAGCCGAAGACCACGTGGTCGCCCGGCTCGAGCCAGTCGACTCCTTCGCCGACCTCCTGCACGATGCCGGCACCCTCGTGACCGCCGATCATCGGCGGAGGTGGCACGAGCCCGGCGATGTGGCCGTCGTAGGCGTGTTCGTCCGAGTGGCACATCCCCGAGGCCACCATCTTGACGAGCACCTCGCCGCGCTTGGGCGGGTCGAGCTCGATCTCCTCGACGCTCCACGGCGTGTTGTAATCGCGCAGGACGGCGGCTCGTGTTCTCATGGCAGACCCCCAGATCTGGATGACGTTCGGTCGAAGCGTTGCGTTTCGGACTGTAGCCAGCATCCTGTGGGCGTGCCGAGCCCTGAGCAGATCATGCAATCGGTCCGTTCGATGTCCACGGACGAGCTCCACAACCTCGCCGAGGCGGTGCGCCAGGCGCAGATCGAGCGGGCGATCGACGGTGGCGACCACGATGCGATCATCGCCCGCGCGTTCGAGATCGGGTTCGGGCGGGACGGCCTCGGGGTGCTGCCGTGGGTCGAGGGCACCGTGATCGTCTGCCCGGGCGGCCTGGTGTCGAGATCGCGGACCAGCCATCGCTGCAGGTTCGTCAGCGTCGACGACGTCTGGGTCTGGGACTCGGGTCTGCTGCTGCGCGAGGACAAGCGTTCCTCGCCGGGCGTCGAGGACGGCTTCCGCGCCATCGCACTGTTGCCACTGGTCGACGGCACCGAGCTCGACGTGGTCAGCGGACGCGCTCGGTCGGGCGGCCACTCCGTCGAGCACGTCGTCTCCTACGAGGTGCGGGCCGGTGAGCTCGTCGAGGTGAGCCAGCGCGACGTGGCCACCAAGAACATGCGCTGATCCGATCAGCGCCCGCCCCGGTCGATGTGACAGGTTGTCGGCGTGCAGCGACGTTTCGAGCAGGTCGACGTGTTCACGTCAGTGCCGTACCGGGGGAACCCGCTGGCGGTCGTCATCGACGGTGAGGGGCTCGGCACGGACGAGATGCAGCGGTTCGCCAACTGGACCAACCTGTCGGAGACGACGTTCCTCGTGCCGCCCACCGACCCGGCGGCCGACTACCGGGTGAGGATCTTCACACCGACGGCCGAGCTGCCGTTCGCCGGGCATCCGACGCTCGGGACCTGCTCGGTGTGGCTGGGGCGAGGCGGGCGCCCGGCCGGCGACCTGATCGTGCAGGAGTGCGGGGTCGGCCTCGTCCGGCTGAGGCGGGAGGGCGATCGGCTCGCGTTCGCCGCCCCACCGCTGCTCCGGTCCGGCCCCGTCGACGACGAGCTGCGGGCGCGGATCGAGAGCGTGCTCGGGACCGGCGTGATCGACGCAGCGTGGGCAGACAACGGCCCGGGCTGGGTCGCGGCCGAGCTGGCCGACGCCGACGCCGTGCTGGCGGTCGAGCCCGACTTCGCGGGCGACCCGTTCGACCTGGGCATCGTCGGCCGCGCCGGTCCGGAACACGACCACGACGTGGAGGTGCGGGCGTTCTTCCCCGGCCCGAGCGGGGCTGCCGAGGATCCGGTGACGGGCAGCCTCAACGCCTCCGTCGCACAATGGTTGATGTCGCGCGATCCGTCGGTGCGGTCGTACGTCGCTCGACAGGGCACCGCGCTCGGCCGCGACGGGCGGGTCCACGTCGACGCCGATGAGGACGGCACGGTCTGGATCGGCGGCCACGTCGCTCGCTGCATCTCGGGCACGGTCGAGCTCTGACGGCGGAGTCGGCGTCCTCGGCGACGGCGCCGGCGCGCCAGGTCAGCGCGGCAACACGACGACCTGGATGTACTCGTCGGGCGAGATGTGCTCACCGACGTATCGGCGGACGGCGTCGGCCGTCACGTCCTGGAGCTCGAAGAACTCGGTGAGGTAGTCGTCGAGGTCGAGCCGGGGCGCCACGGCGTCGTCGAGCATCTCGCGGATGAACTGACCGTTGTTGACTAAGTTGTACGACTCCTCGACCTGCGCGAAGGCATTCGTGAACTCCTGCCCGCTCGGCCCCTCGGCGCCGAGCTGGGCGAACTCCGCCGTGACGAGATCGGCGATCGCCTCGACGCGGTCGGGTGCGCCGGTGACCCGCACGAACGTCTCGATGACCGGGTCGGGGTCCGTCGTGATGTAGGTGACGGCTCGCGGCGAGTAGGTCTCACCGAGCTCTTCGCGGATCACGTCGGTCAGTCGTGCGTCGAGCACCTCGGTGACGACGTCCTTGGTCGCCCGAAGGCGCCCGTCGACGTCGTCGATCGGGCTGGTGAACAGCAGCGTGACCGACGCGGTGTCGCCGGTACCGGCACGCCGGGTGGTCTCGACGACGGTCGCCGGCGGTGGGTCCTCGACGTCGAGCCACGTCTCGGAGCGCCCGTCGCTCGGCACCGTCGCCAGATACGCGCTCGAGAGCTCGATCACGTCGTCGACGTCGACGTCGCCGGCGAATGCGAACACCCAGCCGTCGGCGTCGCCGAAGCGATCGGTCCAGACACGTTCGACGCCGTCGAGGTCGAGCGTTGCGAACTCGCCCGGTTCGGGCAGCGTGGCGTACCGGAGCTCGCCGGGGTAGCGGGTGTCGACGTAGGCGTCGTCGGCCGTGCGAGCCGGGTCGGACGTCGGGTCGTCGATCACGGGTTGCTCCTGACGCTGCACCTGCCCCAGCGCCACGGGGTCGAATCGCGGCTGCGTCATGTACAGGTGGATGAGCTGGAACAGCACCTCGAGGTCCGCCGTGGCCGCACGCCCCGAGAAGTTCTCGAGGTACGGCGTGATCCACGCCCCGATCTCGACGTCCTCGCTGGCGACGATCTCGGCGAGCTCGGCCTGGTTGAAGTCGGCGACGCCTCCCGAGGTGACGACGTCGGGGGCGTAGAGCGCGTCGACGACGTCGTCGTCGGCGACGAGCGACGAACCGCCCGGGCTCCTCGCCTGGAAGAACACCTGGCCCTCGATGATCTCGTTGGTGGTCACCCGCACCGCGAGGCCGTTGGGGAACGCGACCTCGATCGGGTCGAAGAAGCTCGTGGGGTCGTCGACGAGCTGGACGACCGACTCGGGGGCGACCGGATCGGGTCGGGCCATCAGCGCATCGGGCAGCTCGCGCTCGGCGGCCCGTGGCTCGATGTCGCGGGCCGGGAGGGCGGTGATCGCCTCGAGGACCTCGGCCTGGCCGGGCATCTGCTCGGCGACGGCCTCGGGCGCCGAGATGATGACGTGCGGCCAGGTGTTGAGCCACCGGGCCCGGAAGCGTTCGTCGACGGCCTGCGGCGTGATGGCGGCCAGCTCGGCGGTCAGGACCTCGTACTCGTCGGCGACCGACGGGTACGGCCGCCCGCGCAGGAAGTGCGCGACGTAGTCGTCTGCGTACACCGCGTCCTGGGTGCTGTCGCGGCCGTCGAACTCGGTGTCGTAGCCCGACTGCAGGGCTTGCTTGGCGACGTCGACCTCGTCGTCGCCGAACCCGAACCGCCCGGCGCGCTCGTACTCGTCGAGCAAGGCCTGCAGCGCGTCGGTCGCCCGTTCGGCGTCGGTGATCGCGAACAGCGCCGGAGCGTCGAGGGTGGCCACGAAACTGTTACCACCGCGGACGATCTCGTCGAACGGCGCTCGCCCGGCGGCGATGTCCTGCTCGAGCCGACGGATCAGGGCGTCGTAGATGATGCGGTCGATCGTCGAGGCTCGGCGAGCGGCCGTCCCGTTGCCGTCGATCGCCGGGAGCGGCAGCGTGACCTCGACGTCGACGGTCTGCTGGTCGGGATCGGCGTGGAGCGCGAACGCCGGCTCGTCGTCGAGCGGGTACGACACGTCGGGGCGATCGGGCAGGGCCTCCGAACGTGGCTCTGCCGGGCCGAAGAGGCGCTCGATGTCGGCGACGATCTCGCCGACGTCGATCTCGCCGACGACGATCACGGCGGCGTTGTCGGGTCGATACCACGCGTCGTAGAACGTGCGGAGCTCCTCGGTCGACATGCTCATGATCGACTCCTCGGTACCGATCGGCGACCGCCCGCCGTAGGGGGTGTCCGCGAGGTACATCTGCTCGGCGATCGAGAACAGCCGGCCGCGGGTGGTCTGGGTCCTGACCCGCCACTCGTCCTGGACGACGCCGCGCTCGGCCTCGACCTGCTCGGGGTCGATCGTGGCGAACGACAACCACTGCTGGAGCACCGTCAACCCCAGCTCGAGCGTCTGCGGGTCGTTCGGCACGTTCAGCTGGTACACCGTCTCGTCGAACGAGGTGTAGGCGTTGACGTCGGCGCCGAACGACGCACCGAAGCTCCGCAATGTGGCGATCAGCTCGTTCTTGGGAAACGCCTCGGTGCCGTTGAAGAGCATGTGCTCGGCGAAGTGCGCGAGCCCGGTGGTCGGCCCGAGCTCGTTGACCGAACCCGCCTTGATCGCCAGTCGCAGCTCGGCCTTGCCGCCGGGGTTGTCGTTGGCGCGCACGTAGTACCGGAGTCCGTTGTCGAGCGTGCCGGTTCGGACGGCGTCGTCGGCCGGGAAGGGCTCGTCGGTCGTGTCGAGCAAGCCGGGCAGTGCGGGGCCGACGGGGCGCGCCGGCGGGGTGTCGTCGACGGCGACCGTCTCGGCCCCGATGGCGTCGTCGATCTCGTCGGCGGCGCCACGCGTGTCCGGGTCGTCCTCCTGCGCTGATCCCTCGACGTTCGCCTGCTCGTCGTCGCCGCCGGTTGTCGTGGCGGGCGGCTCGGTCGCGGCGTCGTCGTCCGACGACGAGCACGCCGTGACAGCGAGGCACAGCGAGACCAACACCGAGAGACGCCGCCGCATCCGTCGGACTCTAGGCGGGGCCGCGGCCGCTCGATCGGCGGCCCGTCGACCCGGTCGCCGTCAGGTGGCGCACTCGCTCTCGCCGACGTCGGCCACGTACGGACCGGTCTCCCCGAAGTCCGTGTAGTAGCTCGGGTCGTCCTCGTACGCCGGGAAGGCGTCGAGGTCGCCGAGCGTCGGCGCGATCGACCCGACGCCGCCGGCCCGATCCAACCAGGCGCGAAACGTCTCGCCCGCACCGCGCTCCCCCGCGAAGCGGCGGATCACCCGCACGGCCGCCTCGGCGGCATTCCTCGCCGGCAACCGGAGCGCCTTGTCGCCGAAGTGGATCCGTTCATCGCCGACGTACCCGCCGAGCAGCATCTGGTAGCCCGGGGCGGAGCGGCCGTGCGCACGCCGTTCGGCCCCGAAGAAGCCGATGTCCGCTGCGTGGTGCTGGCCGCACGAGTTCGTGCAACCCGAGATGTTGATCCGGATGCCGCCGACCTCGGCGAGGCCCTCCTCCTCCAGCCGCTCACCGATCGCCTTGGCCAACCCGCGGCTCTGGGTCACCGCGAGGTTGCACGTGTCCGCGCCCGGGCAGGCGACGACGTCGCGCGCCAGTTCGGCACCGGGTTCGGCCATCCCGATCGCGGCGAGCCGTTCGTAGAGCTCCGGCAGCTGGTCGTCGGTGAGATCCCTGACGACGACGTTCTGGCGGTTGGTGAGACGGAGGCCGACGCAGAGCTCGCGCTGGAGCGCGGCCAGCGCCCGGAACTGTGCTGCCGTGATGTCGCCGAGCTCGGCCCACGCGTACGCGGAGACCGTCCCGTTGGCGGCGCCGCGGACCACGTTGGCGTGGTGCCAGCGGACGTAGGGCGACAAGCCGCCCAGACTCACCGGGGTCACCCGTCCCTGGCCGATGGCCGTCACCTCGGCTCCCCCGGCGACGCCTGCCGGCTCGTCGCCCCGCTCGATCACCTCCCCGGGGATCCCGCCCGGCCAGTCGGCCGACGCCGGCAGGAACTTCCTGGCGGCCAACACGCGACGGCGCACCTCGTCGAAGCCGAGCGTGTCGACGAGCCACTTCATCCGGGCCCGCAGCTTGTTGTCGCGGTTACCGGCCTCGTTGAACACCCGCAGGATCGCCTCGATCGTCGGCAACAGCTCCTCGCGCGGGGTGAACTCCTCGAGCGCGAGTGCCGGATGCGGAGTCGCACCGAGCCCTCCGGCGAGGTACACGCGGAAGCCGCGTTCGAGCTCGCCGTTGACCCCGGTGCGCGTCACGGCGACGACGCCCGCGTCGTTGAACATCGCCTGCCCGCAGTCCGTCGCACAGCCCGAGAAGTTGATCTTGAACTTGCGCGGCAGGCGCTGCCCGAGCGGGTTGCGGACGAAGTGCCGGTAGGTGGCCTCGGCCCAGTGGGTGATGTCGAGCACCTCCTGGGGGCACGCGCCCGCGAGGTGGCACCCCTGGATGTTGCGCACCGTGTCGCCGCACGCCTCGCGGCTGGTCAGACCGACCGAGGCGAGGTGCTCCATCACGTCGGGGATCTCGTCGAGCTGCACGAAGTGGAACTGCAGGTTCTGCCGGGTCGTGATGTGGCCCCACCCCCGGCTGTACCGCTCGGCGATGTAGGCCATCATCTCGAGCTGCGCCGGCGTCATCGAGCCGTACGGCACCTTCACACGCACCATCTGGTTCGTGCCGCCCTGGCGCTGTCCGTAGATCCCGTTGGTCAGCCGGAACACCCGGAAGACGTCCTCGGCGAGCTCACCCGAGCGGTACCGGTCGAGTTGCTCGCGGAACTTGGCGATGTCGGCGACCTGGTCGCGATCCCACTCGCGGCGCGGCAGGACGTCGATCTCGGGCCGGTCGTCCAGGATCGTCACGACGGTGCTCCTTGCGCGACTGCGTCCGGCGGTGGCTCGGTTGCGTCGAACCCGACGACCGAATCGACCGCGTCGAGCGCCTCGAGTGCGGCGAGCACGTTGCGGCCGGCCACCTCGCCGATCACGATCGTCGACGGGTTGCGCAGCCGCCTCGCCCCGAGCCGGTCGAGTCGTGTCCGCTCGAGCGTCTGGTCGGGGCAGGTGGCCGCGGTGATCACCGCCGCCGGTGTGTCGGGTCGCATCCCGCCCGCGATGAGGCGCTCGGCGATCGACGCCGCCCGGGCCGCTCCCATCAGGATCACGAGCGTGGTGCCGGCGCCGGCGAGCGCCGTCCAGTCCAAGGCCCGGTCGGTCGCGGGGTCCTGATGGGCGGTCACGATGCTGACACCGCTGGCCACACCGCGCATCGTCACCGGGATGCCGGCCGCAGCGGGCGCGGCGACGCTCGAACTGATGCCGGGCACGACCTCGACCGGGACGCCGGCGGCGACGAGCGCTTCGGCCTCCTCGCCACCACGCCCGAACACGAACGGGTCGCCGCCCTTCAGCCGAACGACCGTGTCGAACCGGCGACCGCGGTCGACCAGCAGGCCGTTGATCTCCGACTGGCTGTTCCGGCGCGAACCCGGCACCTTGCCGACGTCGATCAACTCCGCCCACGGCGCAGTCGAGGCCAGCACGCGACCGTCGACGAGACGGTCGTGCACGACGACGTCGGCCTGCGACAGGAGGGTCACCGCGCGCATGGTGAGCAGGTCGGGGTCGCCGGGTCCTGCGCCGACGAGGTGAACGGTCATCGCGGTGCTCCTTCCAGGCCGAGCGCGCGACGGACCTCGTCGCGAGCGGCGTCGAGGTGACCGCCCGCGACCATCGTGAACAGTCCGTCGTGCAGCGCTTCGTCCCATCCCGGCACCTCGGTCGTGCCGCGCTGGTCGCGTGCCTCGTCGCGCACCTCGCTCAGCAGATCGAGCACCCGGGCATGGGTCTCGGTGAAGGCCGCCTCGAGTTGGCGGCGGATCCACTTCGCCATCGCGGGGCTGCGCCCGTTGGTCGAGATCGAGATCTGGAGGTCGCCACGGGCGACGACCGCAGGAAGGATGAACGAGCAGTTCGCGGGGTCGTCGGCCGAGTTGACCAGCACGTTGGCGGCCTCGCCGTCGCGTGCCACCTGCGCGTTGACAGCGGCTGCGTCGGTGGCCGTGATCGCGATGCGGTACGAGGCGACCTCGCCACGCCGGTATGGGCGCGCGTGCCAGCGGATGTCGGGGTCCTCGGCGATCTCGGGCACGGCCTCGGGAGCGACGACCGTGACGTGCGCACCCGCCCGCACGAGCCCACGCGCCTTGTGGGCACCGACCGGGCCGGCACCGACCACCAGGGCGCGACGGCCCCGCAGGTCGAGCACGACGGGGTACGGCGCCACCAGAGCGGGCGCGCTCATCGGTGTAGCCCGCATTCGGTCTTCGCCGTGCCCGACCACCGGCCCGCGCGGCGCTCGACGGAGGGTTCGGTGCACGGCCAGCATCCGATCGACGCGAAGCCGGCGTCCTTCAGCGGGTTGACGATGACGTCGTGCTGGGCGACGTACCGCGCGACCTCGTCGTCGCCCAGGTGGGCGATCGGGTTGATCTTGACGAGACCCCTCGCGTCGATCGAGACCGTCGGTGCGGTGAGGCGGCCCGGGTGGTCGGCGCGTCGGAGGCCGCTCAGCCAGGCGTCCGCACGGCCGGCGAGATAGCTGTCGAGCACCGTGACCTTGCGCGCCGCGCAGCAGGCGTCGGGGCCGTCGGCCCAGAGGTCGGCCGCCGCTGCGGCCGGCCGCATCACGGTCAGGTGCAACGCGTAGCGGTCCATCGCCTGCCGCACGGTCTGCAAGGTCTCGGCGAAGTGGTACCCGGTGTCGAGGAAGACGACCTCGATGTCCGGGTCGACGCGGGTCGCGATGTCGATCATGAGCGTGTCGGCGAACGACGCTGCGAGGACGAGCCGTCGGCCGAACGTCGCAGCGGCCCAGCCGACGATCTCGGCGGGCGTCGACGTCTCGAAACGGTCGTTGAGCTCGGCGAGCTCACCGGTCAGGGGATGGCTCGGGCGCATCGTGACGGACTGGGCGGAGGGGGTCGGCATTGGCATGAGGTGAAATCCGATCGGAGAGGTCGGGTTTCGGGGCGACGATACCGAAGGCACCGGTCACTATCAAGATAAATCTGATCAGATTCATCGGGTTTAGGTCACGGCGGCGCCAGACTCTTCGTCGTGCGCCGCTCGATCGACGACCTCCCCGCCTCCGACTCCGACCTCCCGCCCGGCATGGGGAACGACGTCGTCCCGCTGTCCTGGGCGGTCGCCATCAGCGACGACTACGGCGACGCCGAGGCACGCGTCGTCCTCACGGTCGAGGAGGTCGGCCGCCCTGGCGCAGGGCTGGTGTGCCACCTCTCCCCCGCCGCCGCCCGACGGCTGCGGGTGGCGATCGGTGATGCACTCCGCGAGATCGGCGAGACGACCTGACCGTCGATCGGGCCGAGCCGCACCGCCGCGCACGCCCGATCCCTCGGCAGCTCGTGGATACCCTGACAGCGCGCGTGAGAGGTGGCTGGCGTGGCGACGACCGCCGAGAGCATCAGAGACGGCCTGCGCTGGGTGGGCGGCCTGGTGAAGATCGGCGTCAAGCGCGCCCTGATCATCGGCATCTTGGCTGCGCTGTTCGCCGGCGCCGTGGTGATCACCACGCGAGAGCGGTCTTCGGACTGCTCGGGGATCATCGACGAGCAGCGGTCGCTGCTCGACTCGCTGCGCGAGCCGGATCCGAGTCGTTCCTTCCTGGCGCTCCGCGAGCCGGCGTGCAGCGACGGCGTGTTCGCAGTGCGGCTCGACGGTCTCGCCGACGAGATGGAGGCCGCCACCGACCAGCTCGCCGACGACGGATGGGGGCTCGAGACGAACTTCCTGCCGTTCTTCCAGGAGCTCTGGCGGCGGTGCTTCGCCAGCGACGATCCCGCGTGGGCCGCGATCGAGATCTCGATCGACGCGTCCCGGTCGGGCACAGTCCGAGAGGCGCGCGCGATCGCCCCCGAGGGGCTCGACGCCTGCGAGGCCGAGCGGCGCGATCGATCGCCGTTCTACCCGTGATGCCCGTCGGCCGATGCTCGCGCTCCCGCGATGAGCGGCGGCGCCGGTGCGTCGGTGACGAACGCCAGCTCCTGGACCGCGCGCGTCATCGCGACGTAGAGCAGGCGAGCTCCGCGGGGCGTCCCGTCGAGAATGGCGTGCGGGTTGACGACAACGACGCCGTCGAACTCGAGGCCCTTCACCGTCTCGGGCCCGAACATCGGCACGTCGTCGTGTCCCAGCTCGTGGAGGTGGTCGACCGCCACGAATCCGTGCCCCGACAGCGCGGCCCCGAGGTCGTCGTGCATCGACGGCGGCGCGACGAGCCCGGTGAGCCGGTGGCGGTGCTTGACCTGCGCGATCGTGCGTGCGACGGCGTCGGCGAGGTCGGCCGGTTCGACGTGGTGCCATGACGGCGGGTCACCCTCGCCGCGCACCGACTGGCTCGCCGTGGCATCGACACCCGTCTCGGGCAGCAGGCGGTTGGCGACCCGGAGGATCGGTTCGGGGACGCGATATCCGATCGTGAGATCGGCGACCTCACCAGCGGCGCCAAGGTGGGCGAACACATCCGACCAGCGTTCCTGACCGGCGGGCGTCGTCGACTGCGCCACGTCACCCACCAACGTGATCGAGCCGGCAGGTGAACGCCGGCCGATCACGCGGAGCGCGACAGCCGAGTGATCCTGCGCCTCGTCGACGACGATGTGGCCGTAGGTGAAGGGCGTGCCGTTGAGCAGCGTGTTCGCCTCGTCGACGAGGTACTGGTCGGCCACCGTCCACGCCCGCCGCTTGCCACGTGCGCCCGGCAGGTAGCGGTCGACGAGCGCGATCGGCTTCTGCGTCGGCCAGCACTTGTTGAGCACCGCCCTCAGCGGCCCGGCCTCGGACCAGCGATCGTCGCCGTTGCAGCGGCGTCGGAGCTCTCGCTGGGCGAGCACGCGCAGGCGTTCCCGGCGCTCGTTGATCGGCACGACGCCGAGCTTGGCCGCGTCGATCCACTCGGCGATCTGCGATCGCTGGAAGTGGTGCGTCCGCGCACCGATCGGCACCCTGACGTCGCCGTCGGGTGGCTGGATCGCGTCGAGGGCGCGCTGCTCGAGCTCGCCGAGGCGTGCTTGCGAACCCTTCCATCGCGCCCGCTCGACGTCATCGGTGCCGGTGATCTCGACGCGCGGGATGCACAGCTCGAACGCCGTGCACTGCCGCACGCTGCGCTCGCCGAGCGAGGGAAGCACATTGGCGATGTAGTCGAGGAACGCCTGGTTGGGCCCCACGACCAACACACCATCGCGGGCCAACCGGGCGCGGTGCTCGAAGAGCAGGTACGCGGCCCGGTGCAGCGCCACCGCCGTCTTGCCGGTGCCGGGGCCACCCTGCACGATGAGCGCCTGATCGATGCCCGACCGGATCACGACGTCCTGCTCGGCCTGGATCGTGGCGACGATCTCGCGCATCGCGCCCGACCTCGCTGCGCCGATCTCAGCGAGCACCGGGTCGGGGATGCCGGCGGCGACGTCGGCGGCCTCGGGGTCGTCGAGGTGCTCGTCGAGGTAGGCCGTCAGCTCGCCGTCGGCCAGCGTGAAGCGCCGGCGGAACGACACGCCGAGCGGGTCGACGGCCGTCGCACGGTAGAACGGCGCCGAGATCGGTGCCCGCCAGTCGACGACCACCGGGTCGTGCCGATCGTCCTCGATGTGCCGGCGGCCGATGTACCACCGGTCGCCGGGCCCACCGTCGGGTGACGCCTCGTCGATCCGGCCGAAGAACTCGCCCGCACCGGGTGAGCGCAGCGAGTCGAGTGCCTCCCAGACGGTCATCTCGACGTACTCGGCGGTGATCTCGTCGGCGGCGGATTGCGGATCGACGTGCTCGAGTCGCTCGATCATCCGGTCGCGACACGCGCGCGCGAACGCCAAGCGGGCGCGCTCGTCGTCGAGGTCGGGGAACGGGTCGGCCGTCACGTCCGTGGACATGGGGCCTGCGATGCTAGCGATCCGGCATCGTCGCGTCGCATCGGTTTCGGCCATCATCCAGGCGTGAAGATCGACGAACTGTTCTCCATCGACGGCAAGGTCGCCCTGGTCACCGGCGGATCGCGCGGCATCGGCGAGATGATCGCCGCCGGGTTCCTCGCCAACGGCGCCCGCGTCTACATCAGCTCGCGGAAGGTCGACGCGTGCGACGCGACCGCTGCGCGGTTGGCGGGGCGCTACGGCGGCGAGTGCATCTCGCTCCCGGCCGATCTGTCGAACCTCGACGGCATCGACGCGCTGACCGCTGCACTGCGCGAGCGCGAGGACCGGCTGGACATCCTGGTGAACAACGCCGGCGTCTCCTGGGGCGCGCCACTGGAGGAGTTCCCCGAGAAGGGCTGGGACAAGGTGATGGACACCAACGTCAAGGGCGTGTTCTTCCTCACGCAACGACTCCTGCCGCTCCTGGAGGCCGCCGCCACCGCCGACGACCCGGCGCGGGTCATCAACATCGGCTCGATCGACGGCATCAAG
>NZ_JASJCS010000191.1 GCF_030065885.1 Ilumatobacter sp.
AGCAGCGGTTCGAAGACGGCGCCGTTGGCGTCGAAGCACGCGGCGAACAGGATCGAGTCGTCGGTGCCGATGTAGCCGGCGATGTCGGTCTCGAGCGCGCGGTGGATGTCCTGCGTGCCACAGATGAACCGCACCGACGCCAGGCCGTAGCCGTGGCTTGCCATCGTGGCGGCCGCGGCGCTCGACAGCGCAGGGTGGTTGGCGAGTCCGAGGTAGTTGTTGGCGCAGAGGTTCAGCACGTCGCCGACGCCGTCGACCGACACCGTGCCGCCCTGCGGCGACGTGATCACGCGCTCGGGCTTCCAGAGCCCGTCGGCGCGGATCGTCTCCAGCGTCGCGTCGATGCCGTCGTAGAACCCGGTCCTGCTCATCGCCGTTCATCCTCACCCGGCGACCCTTCCGCCGCAAGGGCCGAACGGCGGGTCGAGGCCAGGCCCGCCGGCGGTCAGCCGATCGCCGTCGTGATCACCGCGGGAGCGTCGAACTCGACCGCGCCATCCCGCCCGACGAACCGGGCGAGGTCCCGCTCCGCGGCGGCGACCAACTCGCCGTACTGCTCGTCGTCGATCATGTCGGCCAGCGTCCAGCCGCGGATGTCGGTGTGCATCCAGGCCTCGATCGACTCGAACCGGGCGGTACCAGGTTGCTCGACGATCTCGACCCGCTCGAAGTGGTCCCCGACGAGCTCGGTCAGCTCGGCGTGGTCGCCGAGCACGAACGGTGCCGCCAATGCGAGCGCTGCGTCGCTGCCGAACATGCGGTCGAGCAACTCGACCATCGCCGCATACCCGGGAACGCGATCGAGCGGGCTCCAGGTGGCGATCGCGATCGAACCGCCGGTGCGCAGCGCTCGCGCCATCGACGCGAGCCCGGCGGATCGGTCGTCGAAGAACATCAAGGCGAACTGGCTGACGATCCGGTCGAACGCGGCGTCGTCGAACGGGAGGTCCTCGGCAGCTCCGTCGACCCACTCGACCGGTTCGGCCGATCGCCTCGCGACCGACAACATGCCCGGGTTCGGGTCGACGCCGGTGACGGTGCCGCTCGTGCCGACGCGGCCGGCCGCAGCTCGGGCCAGGACGCCGGTGCCGCACCCGACGTCGAGCACGTCGTGCCCCTCGGCCACCGACGCACGGTCGAGGACGTGCCCGGGCCACTGCCCGAACAGTGCCGGTACGAAGAATTCGTCGTAGACGACGGCCGCCTCGGCGACGACCTGCCCGCGTTCAGCGTCTTCCATCGGCTCATCGTCGTGCGACGAGCCGCGTCCCCGCAACCGAACTCCCGACCTGCGCGGCAGCCCGGCGGGTCAGATCGTGATGACGAGGTTGCCGACGTGCTGCTTGCGCTCGAACGCAGCCTGTGCTTCGTGGATCTGCTCGAGCGGGTAGGTGCCGGCGAGCACGGGTCGCACCTCTCCGCGTTCGACGTACCCGACCAAGTCCGCGAAGACCTGCGGTTCGTAGACCGTCGCCCCGTAGAGCTCGAGGTCGTTGAGGTAGAGCGTGCGGAGGTCGAGATCGACGACGGGCCCGGCGATCGCACCCGAGGTGACGTACCGGCCGCCGCGGTGGAGGGCGTCGAGCCAGCCGCCGAACGCGTCGCCGCCGACGATGTCGGCGACCACGTCGAACGGCTCGCCGGCTCGGGCGACCGCAGCTGCCGGGGCGTCGTCCGCGGCGCGGTCGACGAGGTGGTCGGCGCCGAGCGCGCGAACGGCCTCGTGCTTCGATGCCCCGGCGACCGCCGTGACGGTCGCACCCCGACGCTTGGCGAGCTGCACCAGCGCGCTCCCGACGCCGCCGGACGCGCCGGTGACGGCGATCGATTGGCCGGCGTCGAGTCGCACGCGGTGCAGCATGTGCTCGGCCGTCGACCACGAGCAGGCGAACGTTGCGAGCTCGGCATCGGTCAGCGCCGAGTCGATCGGATGGACGTTGCGGGCCGGCACGGCGCAGAGCTCGGCGAACCCGCCGTCGCGCTCGCTGCCGAGATACCCGGCCAACTCGCGCCGCATCGGATCGTCGGCATCCCGGATCCACGGATCGACGAGCACGCGCCTGCCGATCAAGCCGTCGTCGGCGGCGGCACCGACCGCGATGATGCGACCCACGACGTCGGCCCCCTGGATGCGCGGGAACGCCAACCCGCCGCGACCCCAGGTCGCGTCGTCGGTGCTCGCCTCGTCGAACCCGCCGCCCGTCGTCCCCGACGTGACGCTGCGGCTGTACCAGCCGACCCGCGTGTTGATGTCGGTGTTGTTCATGCCGCAGGCGGCGACCCGGATCAGCACCTCGTCGACGGCGGGTGTCGGCGGATCGACGTCGTCGCGCACGACGAGCGTCTCGGGTCCCCCGTTGCCTGTCAGGAGAGCGGCTCGCATGGCGGCACGATAGTGACCACATGCCCTCGGGGCCGTTGCCGGCGCCCGGGGTTGCGTGCTCGCCGTAATGATGTAATGTTCATTACATGAAGTCGCACACCGCTCAGCCCACCGCCTCCGCCGCCGACATCGCCGCGTGGTTCGAGGGCCGTCTGCCGTCGGACTGGACCTCGGTCGACACGCCCGTGATCGAGGTCGACCGCGAGGAGATCACCGTGACGATCGCGATCGAGGCACCCGGGCTCGCCGACGACGCCGACGACTCCGCTCGTGCCGAGGCAGCGGCCGGGCGCATGTCGGCGTTCCGGGAGGACACTCGCGATCAGCGGATCGCGATCGCCCGCGAGGCCGAGGCGCGGTTCGATCGCAAGGTCTCGTGGGGCGTCCGGGTCGGCGACCGATCGGCCCTCTTCACGCACCTGGCGGTCCCGGCGATGACGCGCCTCCGGCAGCCCGAGCGTCAGGTGCTCGACACCCTGATCGCAGCGGGCGTCGCACGATCCCGGAGTGATGCCCTCGCCTGGTGCGTCCGCCTCGTCGGCCGCAACACCGACGACTGGTTGGAGAAGCTCCGCGACGCCATCGACGACGTCGAACGCGTGCGAGGGGAGGGTCCCGACGCCTGAGGCGCGGCCCATCTGGCACGCTGTCGCGTGTGGGGATGTCGCACGAGACGGGCGCCGAACACGACGACGCCGTGGTCGCACGGTGCCCGGCGTGCGGGCACGAGCTGAGCATGTACGAGGACGCCGAGGTCGGTCGCGCCGAGGCGATCGCCACCGCGATCGCCGAGCGGGTCGCGTCGTGGTGGTTCGCAGGGCTCGTCGGGAGCTTCCTCGGCGTCTGGATCGCCGTGAACGTCGCGGCGCGCCCGTTCGAGCCGTACCCGGTCGTGATGTTGGCGGTGATCAGCGCGGTCCTGGCGACGGTCGCCGCCCTGCAGGGCCCGCTCATCCTCCTGACGCAGCGACGGGCGGCCGAGCGCGACCGGGCCCGTGACCGCGAGGCGCTCATGGTCGCCGTCAACGCCGAGACCGACATCCATCGGGTCGAGGCGAAGCTCGACCGGCTCACGGCACGCCTCGCCGGGGTCAGCACCGATCGCGACGACTGACACCTCCGCGAGGTCGCGCCGCGGTGGAGCGGTGGGTGACGCCGGCCGACGGGACGATCCGGCCGGATCGGGCGCTGGGCCGGCGTGGTCCGAGCGCATCCGCTGGGGCGCGCGTTCAGGTCGGGTCGATCTCGGCGAGTCGCGCCTCGACGAGGCGACGCACCAACGGCTCGGGCAGGGGCTCGTCGATCGGGAACCGCAGGGTGCCCTTCGACCACCGGTACCCGTCGAGCTCGTCGGCCAGCTCCGAGAGCACTGCCCCGGAGTGCGGGTAGTAGCCGCAGTGCCCCGTGAAGGCGGCGAAGCCGGCGACCGGCGTGCCGGCGACCTTGAACGCCGGCACGCCGTAGGACAGTCCCTCCTCGGCATCGGGCAGGATCGAGCGCAGCGTGCGCCGCAGATGGTCGAGCGTCGTTCGCTGCGGCTCGGGGACGCCATCGAGGTACTCGTCGAACGTCACGGCACCGACGGTACCTCGCTACTTTCGGCCGGGACCGCGAGGCCCGACCCCGGGGTGCGGCCTACAGTCCTGCCATGCATCCGAAACCGGCGGCGATCGCCGCGTCGATCGTGATCGTCCTCAGTGCGTGCGCCGGCGATGACGCGCCGGGCGCCGGGACCGCCGAGACCGAGTCGACGAGCACGGAGTCGACGAACACCGACACGACGAGCACCGAGACGACGGTCGCGGCCACGGCGGCGCCGGCGAGCCCTGCGACCACCGAGGCGGCACCGGCGACGACGGCCGCCGCTCCGACGACCGCGGTGGCCGAGCGCTACGACTTCTCGGCGGTGTCGCCGATCGTGCAGGCCTTCGTCGATGCCGAGGGCCTCGACGGTGCGGGGTTGATCGTGGTCGACCGTGAGGACGGCGTGATCCACCACGAGCACTGGGGCGAGTTCACCGAGGACCGGATCTCCCTCGTCGCGTCCTCCAGCAAGATGATCACGGCGGGCGTGCTGATGCGGCTCCACGACGACGGGCTGCTCGACGTCGACGCGCCGATCGCCGACGTCGTCGACTGGGGTGCCGGCAACCCCGAGATCACGCCGGCGCAGCTGGTCTCGAACAGCTCGGGCCTCGTCGGGCTCGGCCCGGACCCGACCTACGGGCCGTACCTGTGCCAGTTCCTCACCGCCGGGACGATCCAGGAGTGCGCCGAGTCGATCTTCGCGACGCCCGACGACGATGCCGACGTCATCCCGCCCGACACCGAGTTCCGGTACGGCGGTGCGCAGTGGCAGGTGGCGGGTGCGCTGGCAGAAGTCGCGGCCGGCAGATCGTGGGCCGAGCTGATCGACGAGATCTACGTCCAGCCGTGCGGGCTCGAGGCGCTCGGCTACAACAACCACTTCACCCAGGTCGGCACGAGCGGGTTCGACTACCCGACCGCGTTCGACGCCGACCCGTCGACGCTCATCGACACGGCGAACCCGAACATGGAAGGCGGCGCGTACGTCACCACCGGCGACTACGGCAAGCTGCTGCTGATGCACCTCCGTGGCGGCATGTGCGACGGCGGCCGCGTCCTCTCCGAGGAGTCGGTCGACCGGATGCACGCCGATCGCATCGCCGACGCGTACGACGGCTCGGCCGGCGCTGCGACCGGCTACGGCATGGGCTGGTGGATCGACCGCGAGACCGGCGTCATCAGCGACGGCGGCGCCTACGGGTCGGTGCCGTGGCTCGACCTCGACGACGGGTACGGCGCGTTCCTCGTGATCGAGGCCGACTCGGGCCTCGGAGGTCAGCTCGCCGAGCAGCTCGCCGACGTCGTCCACGCGGCGGCGACGCAGTCCACCTGACGGCCGGTCGCCCGGCATCGCAACGGACGGCGCGGATCAGCCGCCCTCTGCGAGCGCCTCGCGCAGCAGCGGCACGGTGTGCGCAGCAACGGGGTCGAGCCCGTCGCCGTGGTCGTACTCGCCGGCGTCGAAGGCGTCGTACACGGCGTACGCGAGCTCGGGGAACCGGAACCCGTCGCCCTCGTCGACCATCGCGTCGGTGATCCGCACCCAGACCGCGTTGAGGAGCGCGTCGGCGACGTCGTAGGCGAGCTCGCCGGCGAGGAACCGACGGCCCGCTGCGACCGCGATGGCGTCGCACGCCTCGGCGAGGTCGAGCCCGTGCTCCGTCCTGAAGCGATCGAAGACCGGGGCGAACTCGGCGCCGAGCGCGTCGACCTGGTGGCGGGCGAGCGCGGTCACGGCGGCGTCGGCGTCGGTCACGCCGCGATCGACTCCAGATCGGCCGCAGGGGCGGTCTCGGGCCGGCACGGTGGTCTGGGCTCCATCGGCGCTCCTGGGATCAGGCCATCGTGAGGCCACCCGACACCGACAACGTCTGGCCGGTGGTGAACCCGGCCGCCTCGGAGGCGAAGTAGACGACGGCGGGCGCGATCTCGGCCGGCTGGCCGACCCGCTTCATCGGCACGGCGCTCGCCATCGCTCCGATCACGCGCTCGCCGTCGTCGTCGGCGCCGACGATCTCGGCGAGCAGTGGCGTATCGGTCGGGCCGGGGCACACCACGT
>NZ_JASJCS010000059.1 GCF_030065885.1 Ilumatobacter sp.
GAAGAACTGCTCGAGCATGCCGTAGGCCTCGTCGAGCAGGTCGTCGCTGAGATCGTGGCTGGTGTAGACGAAGCCGGTGCGGAGGCTCTGCATCACGCCGTCGACCACCGCCGACCGCTGGGCGTCGGTTCCCTGCTCGAAGGCCAGGAGGTCGACGTCGAGGATCTCGTTCATCGGTGCCGAACGCTACTGCCCGCGCCGAGCCAGGCCAGGGGCGCCGCCCGGAGCGAACAGCGCCGGCTGGCCACCGGTGTGGATGAAGACCACATCGCTCCCCTCCGGCCACCGCGCGCGCTCGGCGTTGCCGACCAGTCCTGCGAAGCCCTTCCCGCTGTAGGTCCGGTCGAGCACCCAACCTCCGTGCCGGGCGGCCCATCGAATCGCTGCGTCGCCGGACCTGGTCGGGACGCCGTAGTCCTCGCCCATCCAGTCCGGGTCGACGCGGACATCGGCTCGTTCCACGATCGCTCGATCGGCGCCGGCCAGCTCGACGACGTCGCGGGCGAGCTCGGCGACGTCGGGGCGACCCATGTTGACGCCTTGTGCGACGCCGATCGCGAGAACCTCGGGCACCTCGTGACCACGTGACCGCCACAGCGCACGGCCGGCGACGAGCCCTGCGTGCGTTCCACCGCTCGACGAGGCGTGCACGATCGCAGCGGGCCGGACGCCGAGCTCGTGGCACTGCTCCATCAGCTCGGCGAACGCCACCGCGTAACCGACCGCACCGACAGCCGTCGAACCGCCGATCGGGATCGAGTAGGGCCCAGCGCCGGCGGCCGTCAGCTCCTCGGCCAGCGCCTCGCGGGCGATCTCGAGCTCGCCCCAGTGGCTCTCCTCGGCACCGGTGAAGTGCAGCTGAGCACCGAACAACGTCGAGAGCAACTGGTTGCCGCTCGGCGTCTCGGGACGATCACCCGACAGCACGAGGTGCACCTCGAGCCCGAGCATCGCTCCGGCGGCGGCGGTCATGCGGCAGTGGTTCGACTGCGACGCCCCGACCGTGATCAGCGAATGTGCGCCCTCCGCCACCGCCGCGCCGCAGAGGAACTCGAGCTTGCGCGCCTTGTTGCCGCCCAGACCGAGGCCCGTCAGGTCGTCGCGCTTGACCCAGAGCCGCAGGTCGCCGGGCATCTGCGGGCCCCGCTCCAACGGTGTCGGCAGCGTCGCGAGCCGCGATCGCGGGAGATGACCGAACACGCCGGGCATGATAGGCACGATGCCCGTGACGACCCGCCGGACACCGCGTCGACCGCGTCGACCGCGTCGACCGCGTCGACCACGTCGACCACGTCGACGGACACGACCGCCGCGGAGCACGCCGTGACGACCGACTGGAATCCGCTGCTCCGCGGCGAGTTCGAGAAGGCGTACTGGAAGCAGCTGATCGGCTTCGTCGCCGACGAGCGACGTCGGGCCACGGTGTACCCGCCGCACGAGGACGTCTTCGCCGCGCTGCACCTGACGCCGTACGCCGACACCCGCGTGCTGATCCTCGGTCAGGATCCCTACCACGGCCCGAAGCAGGCGCACGGTCTCTGCTTCTCGGTCCGGCGGGGCGTCCGCGTGCCGCCGTCGCTCGCCAACATCCACCAGGAGCTCGCCGACGACGTCGGTGTCTCGATCCCCGACCACGGCGACCTCGAGCCGTGGGCGCGCCAGGGCGTCTTGCTGCTCAACGCCACCCTGACCGTTCGCGCCGGTCAGGCCGGTTCGCACCAGGGCAAGGGGTGGGAGACGTTCACCGACGAGGTGATCCGCACGGTCGACGCGAAGCCGGACCACGTCGTGTTCATCCTCTGGGGCGGCTACGCACGCAGGAAGAAGTCGCTCGTCGACGGCGAGCGCCACACGATCATCGAGTCCCCGCACCCGTCGCCGCTGTCGGCCCACAACGGCTTCTTCGGCTCCAAGCCGTTCAGCCGTGCGAACGACGCGCTCGCGGCCCACGGCCAACCGACGATCGACTGGAGCCTGTGATGCCCTGGACGACACATCCGAAGGTGGTCGAACTGCGGCAGCGCTCGGCGCCCGTCGACGTCGTCGTCGAGACGTTGGACGGGTTCCGGCGTCACCTGACCGGCCGCAATGCAGCGGTGCTCGCCTACTACGGGGTGCTGACCCTCTTCCCGCTGCTGATGGCCGCGACGACCATCCTCGGATTCGTGCTGCAGGACCGACCGGACCTCCAAGAGGACATCGTCGACTCGGCCATCAGCCAGATTCCCGTGATCGGCGATCAGATCCAAGCGAACTCGGGTCGGATCAGCGGCAGCTGGTGGGCCCTGATCATCGGCCTCGCGATCGCCGTGTGGGGCTCGCTCAAGGCGTTCGTCGGGCTCCAGCTCGCCCTCGACGACACGTGGGAGATCGCCGTCGACGACCGGGCGAGCGGCGCGATCCAACGGGCGAGGGCGCTGATCGGCGTCCTCGTCATCGGTCTCGCCCAGGTCGGCGCCGTGACGCTCGCCGCAGTCGTCGGCCAGGCCGGGCTACCGCGCACCGGGCAGATCCTGATCACACTCGGCGGGTTCGCGCTCAACGTGGTCGTCGTCGCGACGATGTACCGGTTCCTGACCTCGAAGTCGGTGACATGGGCGATGGTGTGGCCGGGTGCGGTCTTCACCGGTGCGCTCTACACGGTGCTCCAGTTCGTCGGCGCGAACGTCATGGCCAACACGCTCGACAACGCCGAGGACGTGTACGGCACGTTCGCCGGCATCCTCGCCCTGATGAGCTGGCTCAGCCTGCACGCGCTGATCAGCCTCGTCGGCGCCGAGCTCAACGCCGCGCTGCACCGCCTCGGCGATCGCGGCGCCGCACGGCCGCTCGCGACGACCAGCTGAGAGAGCTCTGCGCCGGGTCACGCGGGCGACGACCTGCGGGCGGCCACGACCTCAGCTGCTCGACGCTCGGGCCGCCACCGCGATGATGTCGTCGCCGTCGCGGGCGAGGTCGGTCCGGACGAGGGCCGCAACGAACACGGCGAACGGGGTGGCGCCGGCCACCGCGAGCAGCTCGTGCGGCTCGCTCGGCAGTCCGAGGGACACCGCGCCAGCGCGGGCCCGTTCGTCGACGAAGGGGACGAGCTCCTCCCAGGCGATCTGCACCTCGCGCAGGAAGAACGCGGCGCCGACCCGGCCGATGCCGGGGAACCCGGTCAGACCGCTCTGCAGCGCGGCGATCGATCCGGTCGCCTCGGCTCGGAGGCGGCGCAAGTCGCCGCGACAGCGCTCGACCACGAGATCGGCGGTGCGGCCGAGGTAGCGCGACGTGCTCTCGTCGTAGCGGGCGTAGCCGGCCGCGTCCAGGACGCGCACCCGTTCCGCCCAGGCGGCTGCCGCCATGCGCTCGGGCGTGCCCCAACCGGCAGCGACGAGCGCCCTGGCCGCCTCGAGCGCGACCTCCCCGCGGATCCGAGCGCTGACCAGCAAGGACAGGCACAACAGTTGGAAGAGCACCGAGGGAACGTTGCGCTCCACGCGGATGCCCGCCTCGGCCGCGAAGGTGCGCCCGTGACGGTGCATCAGCACGTCGATGACGGCCGGGTGCGAGGGTCCGGTCACGCTTCGACCGTACGCCGCCGGTGGGCGCTCCGACCCTGCTCGCCCTCGACCACTTGCAGACCGATCTCGCTCCGGTGGTCGATCCGTCGGCATGGTCGACGCAGCCGGCGCGACACGACGCGACCGACGATCGGCCGCGCACAACCTGACGCGCGGCGCTCCGAGGAGCCGGCGCAGCCGGCGCCACGGTCAGAGGCGGTACCCGCCGTCGATCGGCAGCACGGCGCCGCTGACGAACGACGCTGCGTCGGTGGCGAGGAACCCGATCACACCGCCGATGTCGGCGGGCATGCCGATTCGCCCCACGGCCGTGTTCGACCTGATGTAGTCGCGGGCGGGCGGGAAGATCTCGTCGAACAGCAGCGCGTTGAAGTCGTCGTCGAGACCACCGGGCGCAACCGCGTTGACCGTGATCCCGCGAGGACCGAAGTGCGCTGCGAGGTACTTGGTCAGGCTGTGCAGCGCCGCCTTGACGGGGCCGTACGACACGAGCGGCGCGAATGCGATCTCGGCGGTGCCCGACCCCAGGTTGACGATGCGGCCACCGTCGTTGATCACATCGGCGAGGCGCTGCGTCAGGAAGAAGAGGCTCTTGTAGTTGGTCTCGAAGATGGCGTCGAGATCGTCCTCGGTGACGGCGTCGAACGTCGCGATGCGCAGCGTCCCGGCGTTGTTGACGAGGATGTCGAGGCCCTCGGCATCCCACGCCGCGAGCTGGGCGCGCACGTCGTCGACGAAGCGATCGAGTGCGCCGGTGCCGGTGAGATCGACCTGGATCGCGGCGGCTCGGCGTCCGGATCGTTCGAGCTCGTCGACCACCTCGGCGGCCGCCGCGGCGCTCGAGTGGTAGGTGACGACGACATCGGCGCCCTGCCGGGCGAGCTCGGCTGCCGTCTCGCACCCGATGTTGCGACTGCCGCCCGTCACCAGGGCGATCTTGCCCGTCAGGTTCGTCGCGGCTGGAGGTGTGATGGCGGTGGAGGAGGTCATGCTGCGACCATCGCATCCGATGAATCGGCTCGCAACATCAATTGCTCATAGATTGATCGCCATGGAGCATCAGTTCGACCTCCGCCATCTCGCCGCCCTCACCGCGCTCGCCGACGAGCTGCACTTCGGCCGGGCTGCGACTCGTCTCCATCTCGCTCAGTCGGCACTGAGCCGCACGATCCAGCAGCTCGAGCGCTCGCTCGACTGCCAGCTCGTTGACCGCACGACACGATCGGTCTCGCTGACGCCCGCCGGTGCCGAGCTCGCCATGCGCGCTCGCGAGTTGCTCGCCGCGACCGACCAGGCTGCCCGACGCACCCTCGACGTGGCAGCGGGGCGGGCAGGTCGGCTCCGGGTCGGCTTCACCGGCCCTGCCCTGTCCGGCCCGCTACCGGGGCTCCTGCGCCGGTTCCAGGCGGACCAGCCGTCGTGGCGGCTCGATCTCGTGGAGCTCCCGTCGACCGAGCAGATCGAGCGCCTCGTCGACGGCGAGCTCGACGTCGGGTTCTTCCTCGCCGGCCCCCGGATCCCACGTGAGCTGGACCACGTCGAGGTGACGTCGGAGCGCTCGTGCGTCGGGGTTGCGATCGACCACCCGCTCGGCGGCCGCAGCGAACTCGCCCTCCGGGAGCTGGCGGGCGAGAGGCTGATCCTCTTCCCCCGCGACCGGAATCCGGGTCTCTACGACGAGATCGTCGACCTCGTGACCGATGGCCACACGCGGCGGGTCGAGATCCAGCATGCGTCGAGTCGCCTGATCGCGGCGAGCCTCGTGGCAGCCGGGCTCGGCGTCTCGACGTTCACCGAGTCGATGACGACGGTCTGCGGGCCGGACGTGGTGCTGATCCCGCAGGTCCGTCCCGAGCGCACGACGACACTCGTGATGGGTTGGGACGGGCGGCGGCGGAACCCCTTGCTCGATGCGATCGAGATCGGAAGGTCCCCGGCGCTCAGTCCGTCTGCAACTGCGTGACGATGTCCGACGACTGCTCGAGCGTACGGTGCACGGGGCAGCGGTCGGCGATTCGCAGCAGGCTCTGGCGCTGCTCGTCGTCGAGGTCGCCCTCGACGACCAGGACGCGGGTGAAGCGATCGATGCGCGGCCCGGCTGCCTCGGCCGCCCGATCGGCATCGTCGGGATGCACCTTGTCGTGCGACACCTCGACGGTGACGCGGTCGAGCGGCATCTGCTTGCGCTCGGCGTACATGCGCAGCGTCATCGACGTGCAGGCCCCGAGCGCCGTCGCGAGGAAGTCGTAGGGTCCCGGTCCCGCGTCGAACCCGCCGATCGACTCGGGCTCGTCGGCCAGGAATCGATGCCGGCCCGACACCACGTGGTTGAGGAAGGGCCCCTGCGTCGTCTCGGCCACCACCACCTGCGCGGTCGGCTTCGGCACCTCCGCGGCGCCGCTCTCGTCGACCAGATACCTCGCCGCCCACGTGCCGATCATCGACGCGGTGTACTCGGCATCCGACGTCCGGGTCAGCAGGTGGTCGGCATCATCGAGCGTGACGAAGCTCTTGGGATGGCGAGCGGCCTGGAAGATCTCGGCCGCGTGGCCGACCCCCACCGTGTTGTCGATCGGCGAGTGCAGGACGAGCAGCGCCCCCTTGAACGCTGCCGCTGCGTCGGTCACGCCGCCCGCCCGCAGGTCGTCGATGAACTGCCGCGTGATCGTGAACCGGCGGCCGTGCAGCTCGACTTCGGCTGCACCGGCGCGCTCGATGCGTTCGAGGCAGCCGTCGAACAGCTGCGCGACATGGCCGGCGTCCGATGGCGCCCCGATGGTGGCGATCGCCCGCACCTCGGGCAGCTCGGCGGTGGCGGCGATGACCGCGGCGCCGCCCAGGGAGTGGCCGACGAGGAGCTGCGGCGCAGCATGGTGCTCGCGGAGCCACGCCGCCGCCGCGAGCAGGTCGTCGACGTTCGACGAAAAGTTCGTGTTCGCGAACTCGCCGTCGCTGGCGCCGAGCCCGGTGAAGTCGAACCGCAGGAGCCCGTAGCCGAGATCGGTGAGCACGGCCGCCAGCCGAGACGCGGCACGGAGGTCCTTGCTGCACGTGAAGCAGTGGGCGAAGAGAGCGAACGCACGTGGCGGGCCGGCGGGCAGGTCGAGCCGCGCCGAGAGCTCGTCGCCGGCGCTGCCGGGGAAGGTCACACGCTGGATCCGGGTGGGCATGGGCGGAACGTACCAGGGCGACACGAGCCGCCGCGCTGGTGCGAGACTGGTGGTTCGTCGTCGCCTCCGAGAGCCCCCACCGCTCGTTCGAACGGTCGAGCCCTCGGCAGGCTGCGCTCCCATCACTGCCGCAGTTGGCGGCGAGGTCGTCCCGGCACCCATCTTCACCGGCCTCCACGGCGGCGGCGAGGGCAACGACGGGGTGGGGGCATCCCGGTGGCCACCGTTGCGCTGGTGGCGATCGTGCGGGCCGAGTCGCCGTGGTCCGACAACTCAGACGACCTCTGGCGACGCGAGGGGTCGTGCCACGGCGCCCGGGCCAGGGAAGTGGACGCCGCCTCACCCCCTCCGGGGCCCGCGACCTACAGGACCGCGATGATCCCGATCACGCCGATCAGCACCACACCGGCGAGAACGAACACGAGCGCCACGGCGAGCGGCGGGCGGGCATCGTCGGCGTCGTAGGCGACCCCCGGCCGCTCGGGGCCGGCACTGCCGAGGAACCGCTGTAGACCCGGCGCCGGATTGCGCAGCAGTCGGGCCGCGCCGCTCGCGGCGCCGTCGCTCCAGCGCTCGAGGGTGGCGAATCCGGCAGCTCCTGCCGCGGCGAGTCGGCGAGCGGCATGGGCGGGCCGGCGGTAGAACCAGTCGGTGTCGAGCGCGAGCTTCGACTCGCCGGCCAGCTTGGCCCGCAGGATCCAGAAGGCCACGAACGTGAGCGCGCCGAGCTGGATCGTCTCCACGAGATGCGCCCCGTTGTAGGGGTGGTAGTCCACCGGGAACGGCAGGTAGCGATAGAGCAGGCCCGGAGCGACGCCGAAGAGGACGCACAGGGCGGCGACGACGCCCATGCCGGCGTACATGTTCCGCGGCGTGGGGCGGGGCCGGATGCCGCGGTCGTCGCCGAACCACGTCCAGTACGGCAGCTTGAGCCCGGTGTGGAGGAAGGTGCCGATCGAGGCGAGCAGCAGGAGCAGCATCACGGTCTCGTGGTGGGCCTCGCCGGCGGCCTCGATGACCATCGACTTGGAGATGAACCCGTTGAAGAGCGGGAACCCGGAGATCGAGAAGGCGCCGATCATGTAGAGCCAGAACACGGCGCGCTGGCGCCCGTAGAACCCGCCGAGCTCGGTGAGCGCGCTGCGACCGGTGGTGTGGAGCACTGCGCCGGCCCCCATGAACAACAGGCCCTTGTAGAGGATGTGGCTGAAGGCGTGGGCGGTGGCCCCGTTCACCGCCAACTCGGTGCCGATGCCGGCCCCCGCCACCATGTAGCCGACCTGGCTGATGATGTGGTACCCGAGGATCTCCCGGATGTCGTTGGCGAGCACGGCGTAGACGACGCCGTAGAGCGCCATGACCACGCCGGCGTAGATGAGCACGTCCCACCCGACGAACATGCGCAGGAGCACGTAGACGCTCGACTTCGTGGTGAAGGCGCTGAGGAACACGGCTCCGGTGACGGTGGCCTTCGGGTAGGCGTCGGGCAGCCAGGCGTGCAACGGCGGGATCGCAGCGTTGACCGCCACACCGATGAGCATCACCCAGGCGCCGGCCGATGACGTGTCCAGGGCGGTCACCGCGAGGCTCCCGGTCTCGCCGACGTACATCAGCATCCCGGCCATGAGGAACGACCCACCGGTGAGGTGGACGAGCAGGTAGCGGGTTCCTGCCCGCCGGGTTCCCTCGGTGCGCCGCGCCCAGATCAGGTAGGTGCTGAAGACGGCCATGATCTCGGTGAAGATGAGCAGGCTGAACAGGTCGCCCGAGAACGCGATCCCGATCGCGCTGCCGCCGTAGACGAGGGCCGCGACCTGCTGGCCGGTGTCGTCGATGTGCCAGGCGTAGAGGCCGCCGGCTGCCGCGGCGATGGCGAAGATCGCACCGAACACCCTGCTGAGGCTGTCGACGGCCAGCGGCTCGAACTCGTTCCCGAGGGTCTCGAACGACAGGGTCGACCCCTCCGCGAGCAGCCAGAGGTACACGAGGGTGACGACCGGGACCACCACGGCGGCGGCGCTGCGCCATCGCCGCGGCAGCAGCTGGAGGAGCAGGGCACCGGCGTACATCACGAAGGCCGGAGGGGCGCTCATCGGTCTGCTCCGCCGTCGCGAGCGGTGTCACCGGCGAGGCCGGGATCGGCGACGCCGGTGCGGACGTCGTGCGGGTCGGCGTCGCCGTGCACCTCGTAGTAGTCCTCGGTGCGCTGCACCCCGAACTTCCCGTACCACTTGGAGAGGAAGATGATCGCCACACACCCGATGAACCCGTAGACGACGAAGAACCCGGGGATGTCGGTGAACCAGTAGTGGTGCTCGTGGTGCACGAGCTGCTCGGCCACGAGCGACCCGGCGACGAGGGCGGCGAGGAGGGCCCACTGCCAGCGCTTCATCCCACACCTCCGAACACGGCATCGGCGGACATGCGGGCGAGGTCGTAGAAGCGCACGAGCGCGTTCGGGAACACCCCGAACACCAGCGAGGTCGCGGCGGTGACCATGAGCGGCACCCGCACGAGGGCCGGTGCCTCGCCCAGGCCGTGGTGCTGCGTGGAGGGCCGCAGGAAGGCGCGGTGCACGATCGGGAGCAGGTAGGCGGCGTTGAGCACGCCGCTCAGGAGCAGCACCACGAGGGCGAGCTCCTGGCCGCTGGCAGCGGCACCGGCACCGATGAACCACTTGCTCTCGAAACCGTTGACCGGCGGCAGCCCGGCGAGGCCGATGCTCGCGAGGGCGAACGCGCCCATCGTCCATGGCATCTCCCGGCCGATGCCGTCGAGCTCGCTCACCCGGTCGCGGTGGGCGTGGACGTAGATGGCGCCGGCCACGAAGAACAGCGTGATCTTCATGGTCGCGTGTGTCGTGATGTGGAGGATCCCGCCGACGAAGGCGTCGGGATGGACCAATGCCGCGGCGAGCACGATGTACGAGAGGTGACCGATCGTCGAGTAGGCGAGGCGACGCTTGAGGTTGTCCTGGGCGAGGGCGGCGAGTGATCCGAGCACGATGGTCGCGCCGGCGACGATGGCGAGCGGGAGCGCGAGGCCGTGGTCCTCCATCACCGTCGGGCCGAACACGAACCCGGTCACTCGGAGCACGCCGAACACACCCGACTTGACCACGGCGACGGCGTGGAGCAGGGCGCTCACCGGCGTGGGCGCCACCATGGCGGCAGGGAGCCAGGCGTGGAGTGGCACGATCGCCGCCTTCACGGCGACGCCGCCGACGAGGAGGGCGAAGAGGCCCCGCACCGTGCCGGACCCGGCGTCGACGCCGCCGAACACCCCGCCGGCGGTGAAGTCGAGGGTGCCGGCGGTCCGCGACAGCCAGACGGCCCCGGCGAGCAGGGCCACCCCGGCCGTGAGGGTGTAGGCGAGGTACTTGCGGCCCGCCCTGATCGCCTCGGGCGTCTCCTTGTGGATCACGAGCGGGTACGTGGCGATCGTGAGGATCTCGTAGAAGACGATGAAGGTGATGAGGTTGGCGCTGAACGCCACGCCGATCGTCGACGAGAGGCACAAGGCGAACGCAGCGAAGTAGCGGGTCTGGTTGCGCTCCTCGGCGGCACGCACGTAGCCGATCGAGTAGAACGACGTGAGCACCCACAGCGTCGAGGCGACCAGGGCGAAGACCATACCGAGCGGGTCGACGCGCAGTGCGAGGTCGAACCCCGGCACGAGCTCGCCGATCCGGGTCTCCGGGATCCGCCCGTCGAGGACGCGGGGCAGCAGCGAGATCACGAGGCCGAACTTCACGAGCGCGGCCCCGATGGTCCACGACTCCCGGAGACGCGGCGACCGAGACGACACGAGCACGAGGGGAACGGCGGCGAGCGACACGAGCACGGCCAGGAGGGGGACGGCGCTGTCGTAGGTCATGCCATCACCACCCCGCCGGCGGGATGCGGTCGAGCACGCCGTTCACGAGCACGGCGTTGAAGACACCGAGCACGAGGATGCCCGCGGCGAGCACGAGCGCCGGGACGAGCATGGCCGGACGCGCCTCGTGACGGACCACGGCATCGACGGGCTCGTCATCGTCGCGCCGCAGGTACGCCCGCTCGAGCACCCGGAAGAAGTACACGGCGTTGAGCAGGCTCGACGCCATGATCACGAGCACCATGATCCACAGTCCCCGGTCCACCGCACCCGAGGCGAGGTACCACTTGCTGAAGAACCCGGCGGTCGGCGGGATCCCGATCATGGAGAGCGCCCCCACGGTGAACGCCGCCATCGTCCACGGCAGCCGCCGCGCCACGGCCGCGTCGATCCGGCCGATGTCCGAGTGGCCGAGCCGGGCCCGCATGATCCCGGCGACGAGGAAGAGGGCACCCTTCATGACGGCGTGGTTGACCACGTGGAGCACCGCCCCGATGAGGGCCACCGGGTTGGCGAGACCGACCCCGAGGCCGATGAAGCCCACCTGGGCGACGCTCGAGTAAGCGAGCATCCGCTTCAGCTCCCGCTGGGCGATGGCGAGGACCGAGCCGTAGATGATCCCGATCGCCGACAGCCACATCACCACGTCGGCGACGGGCAACTCGTCGGTGACGAGCGTGCCGCCGAAGACGAAGACGAGCAGTCGGATGAGTGCGTAGGCGCCGACCTTCGTACCGATGGGCGCCATGAGCGCCGTGGTGGCAGACGGCGCCTGTGTGTACGCATCGGGCAGCCAGCCGTGGAGCGGGAACAGCGCCATCTTCACCCCGACGCCCACGATCATCAGGCTCAGCCCGATGGCGAGCGCAGGATTGTCCCAGCTGCCGGGGAGGATCGCCGCCACGTCCCGCATGTTCAGCGACCCGGTCAGGTTGTAGACGAACCAGAGGCCGAGCAGATAGAGCGACGCGCCCGTGGCGCCGACGAGCAGGTAGCGGAACGATGCGAGCGGCGATGCCGGCTCCCCCACGGCGACGAGTGAGTAGCCCGCGAGGGCGGCGATCTCCATGAACACGAAGAGGTTGAAGAGATCGCCAGTCACGATGATGCCCTGGAACCCGGCGAGCATGAGGAGCGCGGTCACGAAGAATGGCACCTCCTTGCGGGGCAGCTCCTCCACGACCATCGAGCGGGCGCCCACCATCACGACGAGGGCGACCGACGCGATGACCGCGCTGAAGAAGGCACTCAGCGGGTCGAGCACGAACTCGATGCCGATCGGCGGCAGCCAACCGCCGAGCCGGTAGGTCATGGTCCCGCCGTCGACCACCTCGGCGAGCCCCCACAGCGCCACACCCGCGTCGGCTGCGACCGCGACGAGCGCCAACCGGTACGCCCAGGTGTACCGGACGAGGCCGACGAGGGACGCCAGGAGCGTCGCGGTGAGGAGGATGAGCGGGATCAACACCGGCAGGTGCCGGGTCATCCGGGCTCACCCCGCATCTGCTCGAGCAGCTCGGCCTCGTCGAGGGTGCCGTAACGACGGTAGATGGAGATCAGGAGAGCGAACGCGACGCCGGTCGTCGCCACCCCGACCACGATGGCGGTGAGCATGAGGGTGTGCGGCAGCGGGTTGAGGTACTCGGCCGGGTCGACGACCTGCTCGCCGTGCTCGCCGTGCTCTCCGTGCGTGTCGAGCACGGGGACGGTGGCGTCGGGCCGCGTCGCCGAAGCCACCCACGTGAGGATGATGGCGGCCTGCATGATGTTGAGGCCGATGAGCTTCTTGACGAGGTTGCGCTTGACGAGGATCGCGTAGAGCCCGATCACGAGCAGCAACGCGGTGGCGTAGTAGGCGTAGCCGCCGTCCCAGAACTCAGCCATCGCCGGACTCCGCGTCCGACTCGGCGCCCTCCACCTGGTCGGCCTCGGCGACCTCGGTGGCCTCGTCGAGGCCCGCGAGCGGCCCCCGCGGCTCGCCGACGAGATCGTCGTAGATCGAGATGAGGGTGGCCGTCACTGCGATCGCCACACCGAGCTCGATCGCGAGGATCCCGGCGTTGCGTAGCTCGGGATCGGGCAGGCCGAACGGCAGGCCCGCGTGGTCGAGGAAGTTGAACCCGAGGAACATCACGATGAGCCCCGTTCCCAGGAAGACGAGGATGCCGATGGAGCTCACCGGCATCCCCCAGCTCCGCTGGAACTGGGACTGGGCCGCCGCAGTGCCGATGCTGAGCCGGATGAGGAGGAACGAGGCCGCGAGCATCGCCCCACCCTGGAATCCGCCGCCGGGGCTGTAGTGACCGTGGAACACCACGTAGAGGGCGAACAGCTGGATGAAGGGGGTCACCAACCGGGCCGAGAGGGCGACGATCCGGTCGTCGTAGTACTCCCTCATTGCTTGCTCCTGCGCAGGATGAGGGCACACGCCATGCCGGCGGTGAAGACGACGACGGTCTCGCCGAGGGTGTCGAATCCGCGATAGTCGGCCAGCGTGACCGTGACCATGTTCGGGGTCTCGGCGTCGATGTAGGCGTTCTCGATGTAGTAAGCGGCGGCGTTCGGGCTGCCGACGGCGCTCTCGGCGGCGTTCGGAGGCGACTCGGGGGCGCCGCGCTCGGGCAGGTGCCCGATGCCGTAGAGCAGGAGCCCGGCGAAGGCGAGGAGCACGACGAGGGTCAGGTGCCGCATCAGTCCGCGCTGTCTCGTTCGGTGTGATGGACGGCGACCACGAAGAGCACGCCCGTGATGCCGGCGGCCACCACGGCTTCGGTGAAGCCGACGTCCACGGCCCCCATGACCACCTCGACGAGCGCAGTGAGGAACGAGAACACGGTGAGCGTGACCACCGCCGTGAGGAGGTCGCGGGCCTCGATCGCGACGATGGCGGCGACGATGAGGAACACGAACAACACGATCTCGAGGGGGACGCTCACCGCCCGTCCTCCTCGGGCTCGGCCACAGCGCCGCCGTCCGCGCCGTCGTGATGGTGATCCTCGGTGGGGTCCTCGGGCATCGGCTGGCCCTTGAACCACGGACGGAGTCCGCTGAAGTGGGCGGAGCGGACGAGGGCGTGGGTGCCCACCGGGTTCGTGAGCGCAACGAACACCACCACGGCGATCAGTTTCACGTCGGTGAGGGACAGGCCTCCGTGGACGGCGATGCCGAGGATGGCGAGCACGAGACCGAGGGTGTCGCTCTTGCCGACCGCATGGGTGCGGGTGTAGAAGTCGGGCAGGCGGACCACCCCGATGCTGCCGACGAGGAGGAAGAAGGCGCCGGCGATCGCGAGGATCAGGGCGAAGACGTCGAACACGTCTACGGCGACTCCACCGGCAGGTGCCCGTCGGGCTTGGGCACCATGAAGTACTTGGCGATCGCCAGGTTCCCGATGAAGTTGAGGATCGCGTAGCCCACGGCGATGTCGACGAACATGTCGAGCCGCTCGAACATGACACCGACGAGGCAGATGAGCACCACCGTCTTCGTGGCGATGGTTCCGGCCCCCAGCAGCCGGTCGAACAACGTGGGCCCCACGATCACGCGGTACGCCGGGATCACGATGATGACGGCCAGGCCGACGGTGACGACGACGAAGGCTTGCTCCACTGTTACTCCTCCACCCAGCGGTGGATGCTCACGTCCGTGACCGCACCGCTCTCGTCGCCCTCGAAGAGGCGGACCACACGCGCCGGCATGACGCCCTCGACGAGGTTCTCGCTCGAGGGGTCCGTGATGGCGTGGACGAGGAAGACGCCGTGCGCTACGTCGATCGTCACGGTCCCAGGTGTGAGCGTGATCGAGTTGGCGAGGACGGTTTGCGCCGCGGCGTTGGGCAGCTCGGCATGGAACTCGACGAGGGACGGATCCACGGGCATCCGCCGGGTCAGCACGATGCGGGCCACCTGGAGCGCGGCAATGAGGATCTCCTTCATCAGCCAGGGCAGGTAGCCGGCCAGCGCCAGCAGCCGGAGCGGGCGATGCACGTCACCCGGGTAGAGACGCACCTTGAACAGGCTGCGATTGAGCGTCAGGACGAACGCCACGCTGAGGACGCCGGCGGAGATGTGGAAGACGTCGTAATGGCCGCTGAAGAGCAGCCACAAGCCGAGGAGCAGCAGGCCCAAGATGATCTGCGACCGCCACCCGTGGCGCCGCTCCGGCATCTCCACGCCTCGTTCCGGGATGTTCCAGGACTGGGGCATCGACGTGGGCAGCTCCTCGGAGGCCTGTACCTCCTCGCCTCGTGGTGTGGGCTCGTTCGGCGGCAGCGTAGCCCAGGCGTCGGACGTCCCCGAAGCGGCGCTCGGGCCTCATGACACCCAGGGAGTCATCGCCCGAACCAGGTTCGCTCGACCGTGTCGGTCGTCAAGTGGCTCGAGCATCGGCTCCACAGGTACTCGGCGTTCATCGTGGTCCCGATCTTCGCGCTCGCGAACGCCGGCGTCCGAGTACCGGCCGACGAGGTCGGCAGTGCGCTCTCGAGCGAGGTGACGTGGGGTGTGTTCCTCGGCCTCGTGGTCGGCAAGCGGGGGGCATCTCGCTGTTCACGATGGACGAGCACATCAGCATCGACGACGAGGCCTCGGCGCTCGCCTCGGCGCTCGACGGGGCCGACGCGGCCGCCGCGCCGGCCCGCTGACGACGCTCGCACACCGATCACCCGCCGGACCGGTGTGCGACTGCGGAAAATCGGCTAGAACACACCCTCGCGCGGCGAGTTCGGCAACCAGCTGAGCTCGCCTTCGACGTTCCGATGCTCCTCGCCGCTTCCGAAACCACGCTCGGGCCGACGCTGGCCATCATCGTCGGCGTCGGCATGGCCGCACAGTGGATCGCGTGGCGCACGCAGATCCCGTCGATCATCCTGCTGCTCCTCGCCGGTCTCGTGCTCGGCCCGGTCGCCGGCGTCGTCGATCCCGACGAGTTCCTCGGCGGCACGCTGTTCCCGATCGTCTCGCTGTCGGTCGCGCTGATCCTGTTCGAGGGCGGCCTCGATCTCCCACCACGCGAGCTGCGAGCGACCGGCACCGTCGTCCGGCGGCTGATCACGCTCGGTGCGATCATCACGTTCTTCGTCGGGGTGTGGGGAGCCGAGCAGCTGTTCGACATCAGCCGCGGCGCCGCAGCGGTGATGGCCGCGGTGCTCGTCGTCACCGGGCCGACCGTGGTCGGGCCGCTGCTGCGGTTCGTGCGGCCGAGCGGCCGCACCGGGCCGATGCTGCGCGCCGAGGGCATCCTGATCGACCCGATCGGCGCCACGGCCGCGCTGGTGGCGTTCGAGGCGGCGCTCACCAACGAGCTCGGTGAGGCGTTGATCGAGGTCCTGGGCGTGATCGGGCTGACGCTCGTCGCCGGTTTCGGGATCGGGTTCGTGTCGGCCTGGGTGCTCGATCACGCGATGCGGCGGTTCCTGATCCCCGACTACCTCGGCAATCCGATGGCGGTGGCGGCCGTCGTCGTGGCGTTCGTGCTGAGCAACTGGGTGCAGGAGGAGGCGGGCCTGCTGACCGTCACCGTGATGGGCATCTGGCTGGCGCGCCGCGACTCGGCCGCCGTCCGCCAGCTGCTGGAGTTCAACGAGAGCCTCCGCACGCTGCTGATCTCGGCGCTGTTCATCCTGCTCGCCGCCCGCATCGAGACCGACCAGCTGCAGGACGTCGCGCTCCCCGCGCTCGCGTTCCTCGCCCTCCTGGTGTTCGTCGCCCGCCCGCTCAGCGTCATCGTCTCGACGATCCGCACCTCGCTGACCTGGCGGGAGCGGCTGTTCCTGATGGTGATGGCGCCGCGCGGCATCGTCGCCGCCGCGGTCTCGGCGATCTTCGCGCTGCGACTCGAGGAGGAGGGCGTGCGCGGCGCCGAGCTGATCGTGCCGGTCGTCTTCCTCGTCATCATCGGCACGATCCTCGTGTACGGCTTCCTCGCCGGGCCGACCGCCCGCCGCCTCGGCCTCGCCGACCAGCGCGCCAACGGCGTGCTCATCGTGGGCGCCCATTCCGCCGCACGCGGGTTCGCCAAGGCGCTCGACGACCTGGGCGTCCGGGCGCTGCTCGTCGACACCGACCCGTACAACGTGACCCGCTCGGTGGCGCTCGGCCTACCTGCCCGCCGGGTGAGCGTCCTCACGGAGGAGGCCACGCACGAGCTCGACCTGCGTGGCATCGGGCGGATCCTGGCGCTGACGTCGAACGACGAGGTCAACGCACTCGCATCCAGCCGGTTCGCCCGTGTGTTCGGCCGCCGCGAGACATTCCAGCTCGCACCGTCCGAGAAGCGCCGCCGCGGCGCGCTCCCCGAAGAGCTGCTCGGGCGGATCATCGGTATCGACGGGCTCGAGTACGGCACGATCGACGAGCGCGTCCGCCAGGGGTGGCGGGTCCGCTCGGCGCCGGCCGGCGAGTCGATCGCGGCGTCCACCGAGGGGGGCCTCTTCTTCCCGATGGCGCGGGTGTTCGACGGCCAGCTCAGCTTCATCTGCCGGAACGACCCGGTCCCGACGCAGGGCGCGGTCGTCGGGCTGGCCGCACCGTCGGTCCAGCAGGAGCTCGACGCCGACGTCGCGACTGCGAAGTGACCGGCGAGCCGATCCGCCACCTCTTCGTCTACGGCACGCTGCGGCCCGGAGACGTCCGGTGGCGGCTGCTCGAGCCCTTCATCGCGGATCACGGCATCGACGACTCGGCCGGCGGCGAGCTCTTCGACACCGGGCTCGACTATCCCGCCGCGGTGTTCGGAGGAGGCGGGACGGTCCTCGGGCGGACCTACGAGCTGCGGGCCGAACGGATCGCCGAGGCCCTGGTCGTGCTCGACGAGGAAGAGGGAACCGTGGCCGGCCTGTACCGGCGCGTCCGCCTCACGACGAGCCGCGGCACGGGCGTGTGGGCCTACGAGTACGGCGGCGGTCTCACGCTGACCCCGATCCCATCCGGCGACTGGTTCGACCGATGAAGCCCGACCACGTCGCCGGCGTCGACCGGTTCGACCGCTGGCGTTCGACCACGTCGCATCTCGGCGCACGAGATGCGTCAGCCGGCCGGGCCGACCGTGGCGGTGGGGCGTCCCGGACCGTCACCCAGCCGGCTCGGCCTCGCCGGCTGCGGCGCGGGCCCCGGCGCGATCAGAAGAACTCCACCGCAACCGCGTGGACCGCCGCGACGTGGGCGCCGACGAGCGCCTCGTCGAGTGACTCGCCGAGCTCGACGGTGAAGCCGATGCCGTCGGTCGGAGCGACGGTGCGCGACCACTGTGACGCCGTGCCGGTGTAGGTGCCACCGCTCACCTCGACGAGCGGGAGGCCGGAGATCTCTGCGTAGCGGGCTCGGACCTGGCCGTCGCGGCCCGACGCCGGGTTGATGCGGAACAGGTCCTGGTGGTACCAGAGGATCAGGTCCGGCCGAACGAGGTCGCCGAGTGCCACGATCGCCTGCGTCTCGGGTTCGCTCGCCGGTCCGGCGCCCCCGTACTGCCAGTCGCCGGGCACCCCGAGCTCGCCCCAGTTGTGCGGGAAGTTGCGGTTGAGGTCGACGGCGTTGGCGTTCTGGCGGATCTGGCGGGCCTGCCCGTCGGGGTTCATCGAGCGCACGAGCCACAGCTCGACGCCGTCGGGGACCGGGTCGACGGCGAGCCGGTCGATGATGGCCGCGCCGGCGTCCTCGTTGCCGTGGATCACGCCGACCGCCAGCACGCGGGTGCCCCCGGGGGTGCCGCGGCGGATCACCGTGATCGGCCGCCCCTCGACCGATCGCCCGATCTCCACCTCGGCGTCGAGCGCATACGCCTCGGTGCCCGCCGGCAGCGTGGTCGACGTCGTCGTGGTCGTCGTGGTCGTAGATGTCGTAGATGTCGTTGTGGTGCTCGTCGTCGACGTGGTCGTGGTGGTGGTGGTCGTACTGGTGCTGCCGATCGTGCTCGTGGTGGGGGTCGTGGTGGTCGTCGTGGGCGTGGTGCCGGCGGGGCTCGTCGTCGTCGCAGAGGGCGACGGTCTCGACGTCGGCGGTGTCGGGACGCCCGACGAGACCGGGTCGGCGGCCTGCGCAGCGCACGCAGCCACCAGGCCGGCGGCGAGCAGCCCGACGGCTCCTCTCGTCGAGCGGGCAGCCCGGACGCTCATACCCGGCGCGCGTGCGCGTCGAGCAGCTCGGCGACGGCGAGTGTGAGGCGGCGTGCGGTCGGCACGTGGAGGTACTCGTTCGGGCCGTGGGCGTTCGCATCGGGGCCGAGCACGCCCGTGATGACGAACTGCGCATCCGGGAAGCGGGCGCCGAGCATCCCCATGAACGGGATCGAGCCGCCCTCGCCGAACAGCCGCGCCGGCCGTCCGAACGCCCGCTCGGACGCCTGCTCGAGTGCGGCGTCGAGCCACGGGGCCGCGGCCGGGGCGTTCCAGCCGGGCCCCGAGTCGACGTCGTCGACAGTGACTCGCGCACCGTACGGCGGGTCGGTCGTGAGCGCCTCGCGCAACTCCTGCGCAGCGGCCTCGTGGTCGGCGGTCGGCGGGATCCGCAGCGACAGCTTCAGCGAGGTCGACGGCCGGAGCACGTTGCCGGCCCGCTTCGTCGGTGGGAGGCCGTCGGCGCCCACCACGCTGAGGGCGGCCCGCCACGTGCGAGCGAGCAGCTGATCGGCCGGCTCGGGCGACGTCGGTCCGGCGTCTTCGACGAACGGGTAGTGGTCGGCGATCGCACCGATCTCGGCCGCGGTCGCCTCGGCCTGGGCGACCCGATCGGCGGGGATCTCGACGTCGCACGACGGCAGCAGCACCCTGCCCGTCGATTCGTCCTCGACGCGCGACAGCAGCGCTCGTGCGATCCGGAACGTCGACGGCACCATGCCGGACACGTCGCCCGAGTGCAGGCCCTCGTCGACGATGTCGACCGTCAGCGTCGCCATCACCATGCCGCGCAGCGACGTGGTCACCCAGAGGCGTTGGTAGTCGATGCAACCCGAATCGAGGCAGACGACGAGGCTCGGCGACCCGATCCGGTCCGCGAGCGCCTCGACGTACGCCGGGAGATCGGGGGAGCCCGACTCCTCGCTCGCCTCGATCAGGACGACGCAGCGCGCGTGGTCGCCCCCTGCGCTGCGAACCGCCTCGATCGCCGTGAGGCTCGCGAACGCCGCGTACCCATCGTCGGCGCCACCCCGGCCGTACAACCGATCACCCTCGAGGACGGGCGTCCACGGGCCGAGATCCGGCCGCCACCCCTCCATCTCGGGCTGCTTGTCGAGATGGCCGTACAGCAGCACGGTGTCGTCGCCGGCGGCTCCCCCGGTCGCCGGCACCTCGACCAGGATCACCGGCGATCGCCCGGGCAGCTCGTGCACCTCGACCTCGGCACCCTCGATCGGCCGCGCCTCGCACCAGGCGCGGATCAGCTCGACGGCGCGGTGCATGTGGCCGTGGTCACGCCAGTCGGGGTCGAAGGCCTCGCTGACGTTCGGGATCGCGATGTAGTCGTGCAGGACCGGGACGATGCCGTCCCAGACCCGGTCGACCAGATCGGATGCGGTGCTGTCGAGCGACATCCCGCCACCGTAACGAGCGGCGGATGGCCGCGCCGCGCGAGGCTGGTCGAATGCGGCGCGCCGTGCTCGCCACGACCCTGGCCCTCGTGGCGGCCGGGTGCGCCGGCGACGATCGGCGCGCCGGCCCGGTCGCCGGTGCCGCTCCGACGCGGGTGGCGACGACCACGACTCCGCAACCAGCCGCGCTCGGCGCAGCCTCGAAGCGAGCCGACCCGCCGAGCACGCTTGTCGAGTCGTCGACGACGACGACCACCAGCGCGACCACGGCCGCGACGAGCACGACCACAGGGGTCACCGCGACCACGACGGTCACCGCGACCACCACGACGCTGCCGCCCTGGCCTCGGTCGATCACGATGGCGTTCACCGGCGACACGCTGCCCCACAGCCCGCTGTGGCGACGGGCGGCCAGGAACGCCGCCGACGCCGGCCGCGACGGCCACGACTTCGGCCCGATGCTCGCCGAGCTGGCGCCGCTGCTCGAGCCGGTCGACGTCGCCGTGTGCCACCTCGAGACCCCGATCGCTCCCGAGGGCGAGGAGTTCACGACGTTCCCGTTCTACGGCGTGCCCGCCGAGATCGCCGACGCGATCGCCGACGCCGGCTACGACCGCTGCTCGACCGCCAGCAACCACACCGCCGATCGTGGCCCCGAGGGCATCGACCGGACCGTCGAGGTCCTCGGCTCGCGCGGCATCGGGCAGTCGGGCATGGCGCGCACACCCGCCGAGATCGAGCCGCAGGTCGTCGACGTCGGCGGCGTCGGCGTCTCGCACCTGTCGTACACCTGGAGCTACAACGGCCTCTCGCTCCCTGACGGCGAGGAGTGGCGGTCCGCCCTGATCGACGTCGACCGCATCCTGGCCGACGCCGCATCAGCCCGCGAGCGAGGCGCCCACGTCGTCGTGGTGAGCCTGCATTGGGGCGCGGAGCGGGTGCACGGCGTGACGTCGTGGCAGCGCCGGATCGCCGAGGAGCTCACGGCCGGCGGAACGCTCGACCTGATCGTCGGCCACCACGCCCACGTCGTGCAACCGATCGAACAGGTCAACGGCACGTGGGTGGTGTTCGGGCTCGGCAACATCTTGTCGAACCTCCCGACCAACAGCAGCTGGCCCGCAGCGACGCAGGACGCGGTCGTCGTGACGGTCGAGCTGGCGGTCGGAGCGGGCGGCGCCGTCACCGTCGGCCGGCCGGTGGTCCACCCGACCTGGGTCGACAAGGATGCCGGCTGGGTCGTTCGCCAGGTCGACGCCGAGCTCGCCCGCGACGACCTCACCGCCGGCCAGCGTGGTCGGCTCGAACGTTCGCGGGCGCGCACCGAAGCGATCCTCGGCGACTTCTTCCCGGCGGTCGAGAGCGCCGAACCCGCAGAGCCCGCCCAGCCCTCCGAATCGACGCCGGTGGCGGGTTGATGTCGCCCGGCGCGGTCGGCTGGCTCCTCGTCGCGACGCAGTTCGGTCTGCTCGCCACGCTGGTGCTCGTCCCCGACGGATCGGACTGGCCGACGCCGACCTGGCTCGGCGCGCTCGGCTGGGCCACGGTCGCCGCCGGCGCCACCGTCGGCCTCGTTGCGGCCCGCTCGCTCGGCTCCGCCCTGACACCGACGCCCGAACCGCGCCCGGACCGCCTCTGCCGCGACGGCCTCTACCGCCACGCTCGACACCCGATCTACAGCGGTGTGCTGCTCGTCGTCCTCGGTCTCACGATCCGGAGCGGGCGGTGGGCGACGCTCGCCCTTGCCGCTGTGATCGCGGTGTTCTTCCAGGCGAAGTCGCGGTGGGAGGAGCGGCGCCTGCACGAGAGGTACCCGGAGTACGCAGAATACGCGGCGTCGACGCCCCGTTTCGTGCCGCGCGCGGCACGTCGTCCGGGTGGCCGGGCAGCTTGACCTGTAAGCGTTTTCATGACAAGGTGAGAAGCACGTGGGCGTCTGCCCACGGGTGAACAAACCAGATCGGGCGGCCCCCGCCGCCCAGCTCAAGGGGAGAAACTATGAGATCACGCCGGCTCAAGCTGCTGGCACCGCTGCTGGCCTTCGCGGTCGTAGCAGCTGCCTGTGGCGACGATGACGACGACGAAGCGACGTCTGACACAGCAGCGGAGGACGACACCGAGACGACGGACGCACCTGACGAACCAGAGGCCACCGATCCGCCCGCCGAAGCCGGCGGCGAGATCCTGGTCACCGGTCCCGAGCGTGACGAGTCCGAGGCCGGTGCGCTGCAGCAGGTCCTCGGCGAGTGGGGCGACGCGAACGGCTTCGAGGTCACGTACATCGGCGACGCCGACTGGGAGGCCAACATCAACACGCAGGTGCAGGGTGGCAACCCGCCCGACCTCTCGGTGTTCCCGCAGCCCGGCAAGCTCGCCGACTTCGCCCGTGAGGGCTTCGTCGTGCCGCTCAACGATGAAGCGGTCGCTGCATCCAACGCCAACTGGCCCGAATCGTGGAACGCGTTCGGCATCGTCGACGGCGTGCAGTACGGCGTGCCCGCCAAGGCCGACCTGAAGTCGCTGGTGTGGTACCAGCCGTCCGCCTTCGAGGCCAACGGCTACGAGGTACCGACGACGTTCGACGAGTTCACGGCCTTGGTCGAGACGATGGCAGCCGCCGGTGGCCCGAAGCCTCTGTGCGTCGGCATCGAGTCCGGTCAGGCAACCGGTTGGACCTACACCGACTGGGTCGAGGACATGGTCCTCCGCCAGCACGGTCCCGACGTCTACGACCAGTGGGTCAACCACGACATCCCGTTCAACGATCCGCGGATCGTCGAGACGATGCAGACCGTCGTCGACCTCTGGACCGAGGACAACGTGTTCGCCAGCTCCGGCACGATCGCCGCGACGGCGTTCCAGGACAACGGCCAGCCGCTCGTCGACGGCGACTGCTTCATGCACCGCCAGGCGTCGTTCTACTCGGCCTTCATCCCCGAGGGCACGGCGTTCGCGGACGGCTCCGAGGGCGCGGTCGACGTCTTCTACTTCCCCGACATCAACGGTGACAAGCCGGTGCTCGGTGCAGGCGTGCTGGTCGCGGCGTTCAACGAGCGTCCCGAGGTCCACGAACTCGCTGCGCACATGTCGTCGGCCGAGTTCGCCGAGGCACGTCAGATCGCCCAGGCAGGGCTGAAGGGCGGCGGTACCGCCCTCTCCGGCTACCTGTCGGCCAACCCGAGCGTCGACCCGTCGGTGTTCCAGCCGCTCGAGCAGTCGTTCCTGGAGATCCTGGCAAGCGCCGAGATCGTCCGCTTCGACGCCTCCGACCTGATGCCGGCCGATGTCGGCGCCGGTACGTTCTGGACACAGGGCACCTCGCTGGTCAACGGCGACGTCACCGCACAGGAAGCTGCGGACGCGATCGAAGCGTCCTGGCCGACCTGATCGGGGTCGTCATCATCAACAACAACCTTCGTCACCGACTCTGGTGACACGTTCGGGGCACTGGCACTACGGTGCCAGTGCCCCGATGCGGTTTTCGGGCAAACGATCTGACCTCGGGCCCGGGCGACAACCGGGGACGAGGTCGGCAACACAACAGAGGGGGTACACGACGTGGGTGACATCGTGAGCAAGGTCGTCAGCACCTTGATCACCGTGGTGATCGCCGTCGGCGGCAGCGCCGTCATCTGGATCGGGGCGAATCTCGTCTTCAACCAGGTGCGCGAACACTGGGATCGCTTCAATGCGATCGTCTACGGAGCCGCCGGCTTCGTCATCGGTGCGATCATCAGCGGCAACCGGCTGATCGAGGGATCCGGAGAAGGGGACAACGCGCTCGCGGAGTTCGGGTCCTGGGTCTGGTTCCCGATCGTCGCGGCGGCGGCCACCGCCGTGCTCGGACTGCTCCTCGCCAAGAACGACGACCCGACGCGGCGCATCGCGATCGGCGTCGGCGGCTTCGGCGGCCTCGGCCTCGTGGTCGGGCTCCTGCTGCGTGCTGAGAACCGTCCGGAGGTCTCGATCGGCGGTCTCGTCATCTGGATCGCCATCTTCGGCGGTCTCGGCGTCGGAGCGTCGCTGCTGCGCGGCAAACCGCCGATCGGCGGGGGCCTCGTCGGTGGTGCACTCGGTTGGGTGATCGGCGCGTTCGGCCAGCCCGACCTCGGCGACGGCAACGTCGGCTGGGCGATCGTCGCTGCGGTCGTGCCCGCCGCCCTGATCGGGTTGCGGCTCGCGATGCACACCAACCCGAACCTGCAGCGTCGCGGCCTGATCGACCAGCGCTCGCGTGGGGTCATCTTCCTCGCCCCGGCTCTGCTGTTCATCTTCGCCACGCTCGTCGTGCCGGCGATCCGGACGATCTACCTGTCGTTCCTCGACGACAAGGGCGAGGAAGGGGTCGGCTTCGACAACTACGAGGCGACGTTCACCGATCCCGTCAGCTGGGACACGTCCAACTGGACGAACATGTTCACCAGCTGGCCGTTCCTGATCGGCGTCGGCCTCCTCGCGATCTTCGCGTACCTCGGTACCCGCGGTCGCCAGCTCACGGGCAAGGTCGTCGAGCTCGGCAGCCCCAGCATGGGACCGCTCGTGCTCGGCGGGCTGTTCGTCGCCTTCGGTGCCTTCACGGCGCTGCGAGGGACGATCATCAACAACCTCTGGTGGGTGATCGTGGTGACCAGCTTCTCGACCGGCCTCGGCCTGGCGGTCGCAGTGCTCGCCGACAACGCCAAGTTCGAGCGGGTGGCCAAGTCGATCATCTTCATGCCGATGGCGATCTCGCTGGTCGGTGCCTCGGTGATCTGGCGCTTCATGTACGTCGCCCGCGACACCAGCAAGGAGCAGACCGGGGTGATGAACGCCCTCTGGGTCGGCATCGGCCGATTGTCGACCGGGCAGGACGTCCAGGCGACGGCGCTCAGCGCACTGGTCATCATCGGCGGGCTGGTGGCCGTCGTGCACTACGCCTCGGACCGCGAGTGGCCCAGGGCCGCGATCGCGCTGGTGGCGACGCCGGTCGCCGTGATCCTGTTGAACGTCGTGTGGAACGGGCTCAGCGACGACGCCGTCCGCGTCGTGGTCGGCCTGCTCATCACGTTGGCCTTCGTCGGCGCGCTGACGCTGGTCGCACGAGCGTTCGTGAGCCAGAACTACGGCAGGGCGCTCATGCCCGGCGTCGTCGCCGTGCTGCTCGGCTGGTTCCTGATCCGGTACTGGGCGATCGTCGGTACCGGCGTCGGCGGTCATCGCGTCGACGAGGAGACCGGGGAGGTGATCGGCGGTCAAGCGATCAACTTCGTCCAGGACGGTCCGTACAACAACTTCTGGTTGATGGTCGTGCTGATCTGGATCCAGACCGGGTTCTCGATGGTCATCCTCTCGGCCGCGATCAAGGCCGTGCCCGACGAGTTGCTCGAGGCGGCCCGAGTCGACGGCGCCACGCCGTCGCAGATCTTCTGGCGGGTCACCCTGCCGCAGATCGGCACGACGATCGGCGTCGTGGTCACGACGCTGATCGTGCTGGTCATGAAGGTCTACGACATCGTGAAGGTGATGACCAACGGCAACTTCGGAAGCCAGGTCCTCGCCAACGACATGTTCCAGCAGGCGTTCCAGTTCAACAACATCGGTCGCGGCGCCTCGCTCGCCGTACTGATCCTGGTCTCGGTCCTGCCGGTCATGGTCTTCAACATCCGCCGCATGCAGAGGGAGATCTGAGATGAGCGTTCTGACCTCCGAACGACGCGACGTCGACGCCCTCCCCGACATGGTGGGTGGCAACGGCATCGTCGACCGCATCTACAAGGTGCTCAGGGGCATCCCGACCGCAGCGCTGTGGCTGATCGTGCTGGTGTGGAGCCTGCCGACCATCGGCCTGTTCGTGAACAGCTGGCGCAACCGCGACGCACAGCGGGCCACCGGCTGGTGGGACTTCCGCCCGGACGATCTCACGCTCGACAACTACGACGAGATCTTCACGGCCAGCGCCAGCACCAGCCTCGGTGATTCGCTGCTGAACTCGATGGCGATCGCCGTCCCGGCCACGATCATCCCGATCGCGGTCGCGGCGTTCGCCGCGTACGGGTTCGCCTGGATCGACTTCAAGGGCCGGAAGGGACTGTTCATCGCAACGGTGTCGCTCCTCGCGATCCCGCTGCAGGTGGCCCTGATCCCGCTGCTCCAGATGTACGTCGGCGGCGCGCACTACACGCTGCCGATCCTGGACAAGACGATCACGATCGTCCCCGACTGGGACCTCAACGGCACCGCTGCCTCGGTGTGGCTGACCCACACCGGCTTCGCGATGCCGTTCGCGATCTTCCTGCTCCACAACTACATCTCCGGGCTTCCCCGGGACGTGTTCGAGGCGGCCCGCATCGACGGTGCGGACCACTTCACGATCTTCTGGCGACTCGTGCTGCCGCTGTCGGTGCCGGTGCTCGCCGCGTTCGCGATCTTCCAGTTCCTGTGGACCTGGAACGACTTCCTGATCGCGAACACGATGGTCGGCACGAACCCCGACGCGATCCCGACGACGATCCTGATCGCCAACCTGGCCGGTGACTTCGGACGGAACGAGCACGTGCTGCCCGCAGCAGCCTTCGTCCAGGCGTTCGTGCCGCTGGTGGTGTTCTTCGCCCTCCAGCGCTACTTCGTCCGGGGCATCCTCGCCGGCTCGGTGAAGGGCTGACTCCTCGGCCTCACTCGCTCGGCTTCGCCTCGCTCCGTTCGGTCCGAATGGGGCGCAGTCGGTGGCGAGCGAGTGGGGACCGGGCGGGCCGAGCCCGCCCTGGAGCGGACACGTTCTCGGCGCGAGCGCGCCGGTTCGCATCGGGCGCGTTCCTTCTCGCTCGCTAGCTTCGCTGCATGACTGATCTGCCCACTGCGTTCGACAATCGCGTCTCGCGGGATCTGGGGGTGGCGATTCCGATCGTGCAGGCTCCGATGGGGTGGATCGCTCGCTCGCAGCTGGCGTCGGCGGTGTGCGAGGCGGGGGCGTGCGGGATCATCGAGACGTCATCGGGCGAGCTCGACGCGGTCAAGGGCGAGATCGCCAAGATGCGCGAGCTCACCGACCGACCGTTCGGTGTCAACATCGCCCAGGCGTTCGTCCGCGACCCCGCGATCGCCGAGTTCGTGATCGACCAGGACGTCCAGTTCGTCACCACGTCGGCCGGCTCGCCGACCAAGTACACCTCGGTGCTCAAGGATGCCGGCCTGACCGTCTACCACGTCGTGCCGACGCTGGCAGCGGCGCTCAAGGCGGTCGACGCCGGCGTCGACGGACTGGTGGTCGAGGGCGGCGAGGGCGGCGGGTTCAAGAGCCCGACGCCGGTGTCGACGATGGTGCTGCTGCCCCTGGTGCGCGAGCGCGTCGACGTGCCGATCATCGCCGCCGGCGGCATCACCGACGGCGCCACCATGGCCGCCGCGTTCGCGCTCGGCGCCGAGGGCGTGCAGATGGGTACGCGGATGGTGTCGGCGGCCGAGTCGCCGGTCCACACCAACTGGAAGCAGGCGATCGTCGACGCCACCGAGACCGACACCCTGTTCCTCAACCAGCGCCACTCACCGGCGCTGCGCGCACTGCGCACCGAGCGCACGACACGCCTGGCCGACTCCCCCGACAACGTCTTCGGGCAGTTCGGCGACGCGCAGGCGCTCTACTTCGGCGGCGACATGGAGGCGGCGATCCCCCTCGGCGGGCAGGTCGCCGGCCGCATCGACGCCGTGCGACCGGTCGCCGACATCATCGCGGACACCGTGCGCGAGTTCGCCGAGGTGGTCGAGCGGTTGCGGGGCTGAACAGCCACGGGCGGGGCCGTCAACGACGGAGCCAGCCGGCGAGCAGGCGCGTGAGCCACGGCATGAGCGCCCACGAGAGGATGATCACCCCGAACACGTTGCCGATCAGCACGCCGAGCACCCACCAGACGTCGGGCCAGAACTGGCGGCTGAGGAACGTCAAGAAGAGGGCGGTCGGGTACAGCGCCAGCAACACGACCGTCGCCTGCTTCCACCGCTTCACCTCGACGGCGCCCGGTCCGCCGAACCAGCCCCCGAAGCCGCCGACCACGTTGAGCGTGCGGGCGTCGACGTACTCGTCGATGCCGTCCAGCATCTCCCGCCGGATGTCCGACTCCAGCCACGCGTCGAGATGGGCGCGAGTGTCGAACGAGAACACGACGACCGTCTCGTCCTGTACACCCCGGACCGGCTCGAACAGCTCGCTGCGCAAGAAGCCGGGGAACGTGGTCAGGCGATCGACGAGCTGCGTGTGGAAGTCGGCGAGCAGATGGTCGTGCCCGGGCTTCACACGGAACGACGCAACCGCAGTCACCGATTCCTGCTCGCTGGCGAGCGCGAGGACCTGCTCACGTGCCTCACCGTCGACGAGCTCGGCGCCTTCGTCGAGCAGTCGACGACGCTCGGGCGATTCGAGCCAGCGCTCACGCGACGTCGCGTCCTCGAACTGGTAGACGATCACCCACTCGCCGGGGTGCACGTCGTTCGGCGGCTGGACATCGGCGCCGAGGTGGCCCGGCGCGGCACGGGCCGCCGCGGCGAGGCGCCGGAGCCATCGCTCGAACTCGCGTTCGCGGCCCGGCACCGACGTGCGTGCGACGACGACGGTCGGCACCGTGCGGCCGGACATCGCTGACATGCGTCCCGACGCTACTCCCGCCCATCGGCCCTGGGTCCGGCCGGGTCGGTACGGTGTGGCCGATGCTCGAGATCGACTCCATCGATGATTGCCGGGCGTGGATCGGCCGGGGCGACGATCGGCCGCCGGCTGCGTTCCAGGCGCTCGATCTCCGCGACGTCGACGGCTTCGAGTCCGGCCGCTTCGACGGCTGCCTGTTCCTGTCGTGCGTGCTGACGCCCGCCCAGGCGGGCTTCCTCACCACCACGGGCGCCACCGTCATCCGCGACGACGGCGAGCGGCCCTACACCGCTCACCGTGCCGAGCTCTACACCCCCGCCGAGCTGTTCGCCGGCTTCGACCCCGTCCGGGCCGACGGGTACGACGCCACCTACGACGCGCTCGTGTACCGCCACTGGGAGACGACCGGCCGGCAGTACCCCGATCGGATCGACGAGAGCCTCGCCCGCCGGCTCCACGACCACTCGATCAGCGAGGCGCTCCACGAGTTCCTCGCCGATCGGCGACCGGTCGCGATCATGGGCGGCCACGGCCTCGAGCGGGCCGACCCGCTGTACGCGACCGTCGCTCGCATCGCTCGGCACCTGACGCGCCAGGACCGGCTCATGCTGTCAGGAGGCGGACCCGGCGCGATGGAGGCGACCCACCTCGGCGCCTGGATGGCCCACTTCGACGACGACGAGCTCGGGCGGGCACTCGGCGTGCTCGCGCCACGGCCACCAGGCGCCCCACCGCATCGCGAGTACGCCGACCGCGATTGGCTGCATCGAGCGTTCGAGGTCCGCCGCCGGTGGCCGCTCGGCGATCCGGCACGCTTCGAGTCGGTCGGCATCCCGACCTGGATGTACGGCCACGAGCCGCCTGCCGCACTCGCCACCAGGGTCGCCAAGTACTTCGCCAACAGCGTCCGCGAGGAGGGACTGCTGGCCGTCGCGACCCACGGCGTCGTGTTCGCCCCCGGCAGCGCCGGCACCATCCAGGAGATCTTCCAGGACGCCGCGCAGAACCACTACGCGAGCTTCGGGCCGGCCGCGCCGATGGTGTTGCTCGGCGTCGACTACTGGACGCGTCACCGCCCCGTGTGGCCGCTGCTCGAGTCGCTCGCCGAGGGCTACGGGTATCACGACCTGATCACCCTGACCGACGACGAGGACGAGGTCGTCGAGCGGATCCTCGCCTACGTCCGGAGTGGCTGACGGCGAGGCGTCACCCCTGTGCGTCGGGTGCCCTGATCATCCTCCCTCGTTCGTCGACCGGTAGGCCGGCGAGCAGCAACAGGGCGGCCAGCGACGCCGCCACGCATCCCGCGATCGCCCAGCGGTACCCGTCGGTCGACTCGATCAGCCAACCGGCAACGGGTGGCCCGATCAGGCCGCCGAGACCGGGACCGGTGTAGAGCAGACCGAGGATCGAACCCAGCCCGATCACACCCATCCGGTCGGAGATCACGATCGGCCCCAGCGCCACGAACCCGCCGTATCCCACGCCGAGCACGAGGACGAACGCGGTCAGCACCAGGTAGGAGTCACCGGCGACCAACCAGACGCAGAAGCTGAGGAGATGGATGGCGAAGCAGGTTCGGTAGAGGCGGAACGAGCCGAACCGGCGGACCAGACTGCCGAAGCCGACCCGCGACAGCACGCTCGAGCCTCCCAACACGCCGACCAGCACCGCCGCCTGCACCGAACCGACGCCGTTGTCCTTCGCGTACTGCCCGACGAAGACGAACGGGACGAAGAGCGCGAGGCCGAGCATCGTGCCGGAGAGATGGATGCGGCGGAAGACCGCGCTGCGGAGTGCGTCACCGAACCGTGAGGGTTGCGGTCCGCCGTCGCCGGGTGGGCGGTCCATGAGCGGGATGCACGCGAGCAGCACGGCAGCGCCGCCGATGCCGAACACCACGTAGGTGTCGCGCCAGCCGTACCGTTCGATGAGCGCCGCCGACAACGGAGACAGCACCATGGTGCCCGCACCGATCCCGGCCACCGCGAGCCCCACGGCGACCGCCCGACGGCGCAGGAACCAGCCACCGACGGTCGCGACCATCGGCACGTAGCCGCACGCCGCGGCCAGCCCGACGCCTGCGCCGTAGGTGACGTACCCCGCGCCGATGGAGTCGACACGGCTGGTCAGCAGGAGGCCGGCGCACAGGCTGACCGCGCCGATCACCAGCACGACGCGGGGCCCGAAGCGGTCGGTCAGCCGGCCGGTGACGACGCTGAGCCAGAAGAAGCTCCAGGTCGTGACGCCGAAGATCACGGCGGTCTCGCCCGCGTCCGACCCGAACTCCTCGCTCATCGACTCGAAGAACGCGCCGAAGCTGTAGGCCGTCCCGAGGGTGACCGCCGAGCTCGCGAACGCAGCGACGACGGTCAACCAGGCACGCCGTGAGTCGACGGCATGCTCGTGGTGCGGCATCTCCGGACGATAGAGGGATCGTCGGGGAGCCGACGGGTCAGCCGACGACCCGCGCGAGCTCGCGGCGGATCCGCTTCGCGCTGACCGGTCCGTGGACGCCCAGCGGTTGGGCGAACACGCTCATCCTGAGCTCCTCGAGCAGCCAGGCGAGGTCGCGCACGTCGTCGCCGACCCGGTCGAGGCCCTCGACGGCCATCGCGTACTCCCGCTCGATCGGGCGGACATCCGCCATGCGGCGCCGGTCGCGGTGCACGTCGCCCGCGAGATGGTCGAGCCGGTGCTCGATGCCCCGCACGTACCGGTGCACGTCGGGCAACCGGTCGGTGCCGGACCGGCACACGAACCCTGGTGCGACGAGGCGTTCGAGGTGGGTCTCGGCGTCGGCGACCGTCGGGCGCAGCGCATCGGCCGTCAACGAGGCGGTGCGGCGCCGCACGCGCTCGGCTGCGGCGAGGATGTCGGCCGCTGCCGCCAGCGCGTCGGCGGCGAGCTGGGGCGTGTCGGTGCGCACCAGGCGCTCGAGCTCGCCGAACGCACCTTCGTCCCAGGGGAGCTCGCGTCGCGCCATGACGGCATCGACCGCGGCTTCGATGCAGTCGCCGGCCAGTTCGTCGAGCCGCACGCCGGCGGTCGCCACCGCCAGTTGCGCCTGCTGGTCGAGCGACCGTTCGACACGCGAGGTCGTCGGCGCCGCCGCCATCAGCAGCAGACGCCGAACGCCACCTCGCATCGCACGTTGCTGCAGGGCCTCGTTGTCGACCACTCGCAGCGACACGCTGTCGCCGCGGTCGAGCAGCGTCGGGTACGCACGGACGACGTGGCCGCCGTCGGCGCGCCGCTCGACCACCCGATCGAGCCGGCCGATGTCCCACCGCACGATGTCGCGCCGTTCGTCGACCGGCGTCGCTGCGGCCAGCGCCGAGCGCGTCGTGCCGGCCTGGCGGGCCCGGATCGCGTCGAGGTCATCGCCTGCATCGACCACCACGCCGTCGTGATCGACGACCACGATGTGCAGTCGCAGGTGTGGTGGGAGGCGATCGGGATCGAAGTCGCGGCTGCTCACCGGGTGGCCGCTCACCTCGGACAGCGCGGATGCCAGCGCGTCGACGAACGCCCCGGTCGGCGGGCCGATGCGCTGCAGGGCCGCCGTCGTCGTGTCGTTCATCGGGATGAGATGGCGCCTGACCTCCTTCGGCAGCGAACGCACCATGAGTGCGGCGAGCTCGTCGCGGTACCCAGGGATCAACCAGTCGAATCCCCGGTCGTCGATCTGGTTCAGCGCCGTCAGGGGCACCTGAACGGTCGCGCCGTCGAGGGCGGTCCCCGGCTCGAAGCGGTACGTGACCGGGAACGTCGCGTCGCTGATCCGCCACGAGTCGGGGTAGTCGGCGAGGTCGATGCCCCGCCGATCGGCGAGCACGGCCGGCGTGAGGTCGAGCAACTCGGCGTCGTCACGCCGCACCTGCTTCCACCACGTCGCGAAGTGACGCGCCGACACGACGTCCGCCCCGAGGCGCTCGTCGTAGAACTCGACGAGCGCCTCGTCGTCCAGCAGGTCGGCCCGGCGGACACGCGCCTCGAGCAGCCGGACCCGCTCGACGAATCGGGCGTTGCGTCCCATGAACTCGTGGCGCGCGTCCCAATCCCCGGCCACGAGGGCGTGCCGGATGAACATCTCACGCGCCAGTCGAGCGTCGACCCTGCCGAGCGCGATCGTGCGGTTGCTCACGATCGGCAGGCCGTACAACGTGACCGACTCGCCGATGACGGCTCGCCCGCTCCGGGCATCCCACCACGGGTCGCCATACGACCGCTTGACCAGGTGTTCGGCGAGTGACTCGGCCCATTCCGGCTGGATCGCCGCGACGCGCCGGGCCCAGAGCCGATTGGTCTCGACCAGCTCGGCAGCCATCACCCACCTCGGGGGGCGACGCGTGAGCGTCGAGCCCGGCGCGATCACGAAACGTGCCTCGCGGGCGCCGCGGAACTCCCGACCGTCCCCGTCGCGCTGGCCGACGTGTGACAGCAGCCCGGCGAGCACCGCACGATGCACATGGTCGGGGTGAGCCTCGTCGGCCCCCGGACGGATCTTCATCTGGCCGGCGACCTGACGCAGCTGGCTGTACAGGTCGCGCCACTCGCGGACGCGCAGGTAGTTGAGGTGCTCGTCGCGGCACAGACGGCGGAACCGGTTGCCCGACATCGAGCGCTGCTGCTCGCGCAGGTAGTCCCACAGTGCGACGATCGACAGGAGATCCGACCCCTCGACATCGAAGCGCCGATGCAGCTCGGCCGCACGTTCGGGGGACTCCTTCGGTCGCTCGCGGACGTCCTGGATCGACAGCGCGGCGGCGATGACCAGCACCTCGCGGACGCACCCCTGCTCCTCCGCTTCGAGGATCATGCGCCCCAGGCGCGGATCGATCGGGAGCCGCGCCAGGCGACGGCCGATCGGCGTCAGCTGCCGCGGTGCGCCGATCCGACCCGGCACCAGCGCGCCGAGCTCGTCGAGCAGCAGGTACCCGTCGCGGATCGAGGCCGAGTCGGGGGGCTCGACGAACGGAAACCGGTCGACGTCGCCCAGCCCGATGGCCGTCATCTGCAGGATGACGGACGCGAGGTTCGTCCGAAGGATCTCGGGCTCGGTGAACTCGCTTCGCTCCGCATAGCCGGTCTCCGGGTAGAGCCGGATGCAGACGCCGGGGGCCACCCGGCCACAGCGCCCGGCGCGCTGATCCGCGGACGCCTGCGACACGGGCTCGATCGGGAGACGCTGCACCTTGAGCCGGCGGCTGTAGCGCGAGATCCTGGCGGTTCCTGCGTCGACGACGTACCGGACCCCCGGCACCGTGATCGACGTCTCGGCGACGTTCGTCGAGAGCACGACCCGGCGCCCCCGGTGGGACCGGAAGATCCGGTGCTGCTCGGCCGCCGACAACCGTGCGTACAGCGGGAGCACCTCGAGCCCCGAGCGCTGCTCCAGCCGCAACGCATCCGCGATGTCATGGATCTCGCGTTCGCCGCTGAGGAACACGAGCACGTCCCCATCGCCCTCCGCCTCCAGCTCGTCGATCGCATCGATCACTGCGCGCACCTGGTCGCGCCGGTCGTTCGGATCGTCCTCGTTGTCGGCCCCGAACGCCCGGTAGCGGACCTCCACCGGGTAGGTCCGGCCCTCGACGACGAACACCGGTGCCGGTTCGCCGTCGTCGTCGGCGAAGTGGCGGGCGAACCGGTCGGTGTCGATCGTGGCCGAGGTGACGATCACCCGCAGGTCGGGCCGCTCGGGGAGCAACCGCTTGACGTATCCGAGCAGGAAGTCGATGTTGAGGCTGCGCTCGTGGGCCTCGTCGATGAT
>NZ_JASJCS010000060.1 GCF_030065885.1 Ilumatobacter sp.
GAACTCGGGGTTCGTGGCGCGGACGTGCTGCGCCGGGTGGTGCCGTTCCGCAATCATCTGCTGGCGGGCATCGGGTTCGTGAGGCGCTGGCGCTCGCCGCTTGAGTCCGATGGACTCGAACTCGGGGTTCGTGGCGCGGACGTGCTGCGCCGGGTGGTGCCGTTCCGCAATCATCTGCTGGCGGGCATCGGGTTCGGCGAGGCGCTGGCGCTCGAGGTCTGACCGGTCGATGCCGGGCTCAGCCGAGCTCGATCCGGGAGCCCGACAGCTGGATGGTCGCCGCCAGCACATGGTCGCCGTGCAGCGACGAGCCGTTCACCTGCACCTTGCCGTTCGGTGCGATCAGCGCGCCGCTCCACGACACGCTGCTGCCCGAGACCCCGATCGCCGTGTCGTCGCACGACCCCTGGGTGGTGAACACGCTCGGCAGGCCGGGCTCGAAGGGCGACATCGTGACACCGCCCGAGATCGTGACCTTGCCCGTCGCCACGATCGTGACGCCCGTCAGGTCGGGCGCCGAACCGCTGATCGTGACATCGCCGTCGACGAGGTGGATGCCGGGCTCGACGGTCCCGCCGCTGACGGTCCAGTCGCCGGCGTGGCGACTCGTCGCGCGCCCGGCGAGTGCCTCGAACGTCCACGGCAGGGTCGGCAGCACGAGCGCGCCGTCCTGGACCACGCCGGTGGAGCCGACGCGATGGCCGATGTTCGCCTTCCCACCGTGCGAGATCGGACCGTCGACGACCACGTCCGAGCCCTGCACCAGCACGTCGCCGTTCGACCGGATCCCTCCGGCGACCGAGATGCTGCTGCCCGTCAGCTTGAGGCCGGTCTTGCAGGCCGCGTCGGCCAGGGCGAGCAGCCCGAATCCCGACGTCTCGGGCCGGTCCGGCGGCACGCTGCTGGTCGGCGGCGCAGTGGTGGTCGGCGGGACGGTGGTCGTCGTCGTGCTGGTCGCCGGCGTCGTCGGGGCGCACGCCTTCGAGTTCGTCGAGGCCGTGCCGCGGTAGCGGTTGGTCCAGTCGCCGTCGGGGATCACCTTGACGCCGCGTGACGGGATCGGCAGCCACACGAACTGGACCTCGGCGACGTCGATCGTGCCGGTGTGCAGCACGTTCCCGGCGATCTGCAGCCGGTAGCCGAGGGGTCCGGGACCCGACTCGTGGCGGACCCGGAACTTGTAGCGACCCTCGTGCTCGCCGTCGACGGCGGCGCACATCGCGGTCACGCGCACCTTGGCCTCACCCGTCGGTGCCGTCGTGGGCGGCACGCTGGTGGTCGGCACGGTGGTGGGCGGCACGGTGGTCGGCGGCACCGTCGTCGACGGCACCGTGGTCGACGGCGGTGGTGGCACGACACACGTGTTGGCGGCACCGGGCGTCCCGTGGTCGCCGCGTGACCCGTACTCGGTGACCGACGTGCACCAGTTGGCGGCCACGCTGTTGTCGGCCGAGAGCTCGCGCAGCGATGCCGACGACCCGGAGGTGAAGGGCAGCGGCCGGTCCACCGTCCATGTCACGCGATCGACCCACACGAGCTCGGCGTCGAGCAACGTGACCTCGTCCTCGCTGTTGGTGAGCGGGAAGTCGGCGCCGAACGAGTAGTCGACCGGGACGTCGCCGTTGATGGCCGGGTCGAGGTCGCGGCCCAGGACCGCGGTGTCACCGGGCTGCAGGACCCAGGGGTCACCCCGATCGATCGTGTGCCGGCCTGCATCGTCGTCGCGCAGGTGCCAGCCGTTGATGTCGATCGGTTGGTCGGCGTGGTTGGTCAGCTCGATCCACTCGCCGACCGTGTCGCTCGCCCCACGGGGATCGACGTGCAGTTCGCTGATCACCACGTCGCGATGCTCGAGCGGCGTGCAGTCGTTCGGCGCACCCGGGGTGCCGAGGTCGCCGAGCCCGTACTGGGGACCGGAGACGCACCAGCCGTCGGGCACATTGGCCACCGACGCACCGTTCGGGCGCAGCCAGGCACGGTCCCAGCGGACCGTGTCGACGGGCTGACCGTACTGATCGCTCACCGAGAGCGTGTCCGCGTCGTTCGTGAGCGCGACCGAGTCGGCGTAGGCGTAGTCGATCACGGCGCCGCCGTTGCGGCTCGCGTCGGCGGATCGGCCGAGCACGGCGTAGCCGCCCGCAGGCAGCACGACCGAGGTCTCGATGACGTGCAGGTCGGAGTCGCCGTCGCCGACTGACCAGCCGCGGAGGTCGACGTCGTCGGGGGTGGCGTTGCGGAGCTCGAACCACTCGCCGTCGCTGTCGCTGACTGCGGCCGGATTGCGCATGATCTCGACGATCGAGACGGCCGGCGGTGCTGGCGGTGCCTCGCAGGTGCCGAGCGTGCCCGGGGAGCCGAAGTCGCCCCCGGCCCAGCGGGCGGTCGATGCGCACCAGTTCGGCCCGAGTGCGTTGTCGGCCGATGGGAAGCCGAGCGTGATCGAGTGCCCCGACGGGATCGGGAACAGTCGGTCGGCGCTCCAGTCGACCCGATCGACGATGGCACCGTCGCGGTCGGTGAGGACGATGCGGCTCGATCGGTTGTAGAGCGGCAGGTCCGGTTCGGTGCCGTAGACGTATTGGGGGGTCACGTCGCCGTTGCGTTCCGTGTCGTCGGACGCTGCCAGCACGGCGAACTCGCCGGGCTCGATCTTGAGCGAGTCGATCGTGTGGACCTTCCAGTCGCCGGCGGTGACGGTCCAGCCGTCCAGATCGACGCTCCGGTCGCCGAGGTTGGCCAGCTCGAACCACTCGGCAGCCCGCTCACCCGTCGGCGTCTCCGGGTCGAACATGACCTCGGTGATCACGATCGGCGAGGCGCCGGGCGCGGTGCACCAGGTGGGCTCACCAGGTGTGCCGAGGTCGCCGTACGCCCACGGTGTGGTCGCCGTGCACCAGTTCGACGCCTGCAGGTTGTCCTCGCCCGGATCGATCAGCGACATCGACGCCCCGTTGGGGTCGGGGAACGATCGTCCGTTGTCCCACCGGACGCGATCGACCTGGATCCCGCGCGTGTCGGCGATCACCAGTTCGTCGAAGTCGTTGTGCAGACGCATCGCCCGCCCGTAGGCGTAGTCGACGCCGACGGCGCCATTGCCCTCGGTGGCGATGCCGAACACCGCGTAGCCGCCGGGAGCGACCACGAGCGGTGCGTCGACGGTGAACCGGTCGCCGTCGTCGTCCTTGACCGTCCAGCCCGCCATGTCGACGGGCTGATCGCCGTCGTTGAACACCTCGAAGAACTCGCCGGCGTAGTCGGAGGTCCGCCGGGGGTTCTGCAGGATCTCGGTGATCACGAGGGGCTCCGCCGGCTCACCGCACTCGTTGGGGGCGCCCGGGCTACCGAGGTCGCCCCGCGTCATGATCGTGGTCGACGGGCACCAGGTCGACACCGCATCGTTGTCGAGGAGGATGTCCCGCATCGCCAGCGAGCGGCCGGACGGCACCTCGATGCCGCTGCCCGGATGCCAGTCGACGCGGTCGATCTCCTTGCCGTCCTCGTCGCTCAGGATGATCCGGTCGCCGCGGTTGAGCAGCACGAGGGCGTTTCCGTAGACCCAGTCCGGTTCGGCGCCGCCGTTGGTGTAGGCGTCGGCGGTTCGCGTCAGCACCACCCGCTCGCCGGGTGCGATCGTCAGCGCCGGCAGCGTGACCCGGTCGCGCTTGCCGTCGGTGATCGTCCAGCCCTCGAGGTCGTCGGACTCGTCGCCGCGGTTGGTGAGCTCGATCCATTCCCCGCGCGAGTCGTAGACGTCGCGCGGGTTGATCATGATCTCCGAGACGACGACATCCGGTCCGATCGACGCGCCGGCCGTCCCGCCGGTCATCGTGATGGTCATCGTCCCCGCGCTCGCCATGGCGGCGAGGACACCAATTCCCGCTTTGGTGATTCGCACGGCATCTTCATCGGCCGGTGGCGGCGATCCGCTGCGTCAAGATTGGTTCAGGGTCTCCGCTGCGGCCGACCGCCGGAGGTGGGCCGTCCCGGCCGGAGTGTGCATAGGCTCGCGGTATGTCGCACCTCTCGAACGTGTGGTTCAAGGTGACCGACCTCCAGATCGCCACCGGTCGCGGGTGTCGGGTCACCACGGTCGATGGACACGACTACCTCGACTTCGCCGCGGGCATCGCCGTGAACTCGACCGGTCACTGCCATCCGAAGGTCACCGCCGCCATCTCCGAGCAGGCCGAGCGGTTGATCCACGGCCAGGTCAACACCATGACCCACGACCGGCTCGAGCCCCTCGCGGCGAAGCTCGCCGACATCACGCCCGGGCCCATCGACACGTTCTTCTTCGCCAGCTCCGGCGCCGAGATCACCGAGGCCGCGGTCAAGCTCGCGAAGCGGGCGACCGGGCGACCGAACGTGATCGTCTTCCAGGGTTCGTTCCACGGCCGTACCCATCTCGCGATGGCGATGACGACGTCGAAGACGTCGTACCGGGCGGGATACGCCCCGCTGCCGAGCGGCGTGTTCGTGGCGCCCTTCCCCGACCCGCTGGCATCGGACCAGGAAACGACGATCAACGCCTCGCTCCGCTCGTTCGACCGGTTGCTCGTGACGCAGACCGCGCCGGGCGAGACAGCGGCCGTCGTGATGGAGCCGGTGCTCGGCGAAGGCGGCTACATCCCGGCGCCGCAGGCATTCGTCGAGGGCATCGCCGAGCGATGCCGCGAGCACGGCATCCTCTTCGTCGCCGACGAGGTGCAGAGCGGCTTCGGTCGCACGGGCGAGTGGTTCGCCGTCGACCGGTTCGAGGTCGAGCCCGACATCATCTGCATGGCCAAGGGCATCGCATCGGGGTTCCCGTTCGCCGCCCTGGGTACCCGGCGCGAGCTCGACGACCTGTGGCCGACCGGCAGCCACGGCGGTACGTACGGCGGCAACCCGATCGGGTGCGCGGCGGCGCTGGCCACGATCGAGGTGATGAGCGAGCCGGGCTTCCTCGACAACGTGCGGGCCCGCGGCAACCAGCTCCGCGACGGCCTCAGCGAGCTGAAGGAGCGCTTCCCCGAGCTCCGTCAGGTCCGCGGGCCCGGGCTGATGGTGGCCTCCAGCTTCGACCACGCCGAGCGCGTGCCGCCGGTGCTCGAGCACTGTCTCCACGACGGCCACCTCATCCTGATGAGCACCGGCACCGACGGCAACATCATCCGCTGGATGCCCCCGCTCGTGGTGACCGCGGCCGAGATCGACGAGGCGGTCGACGCGTTCGCGGACGCGCTCAAGGCGACGGCCTGACGCACCGATGCCGCGCCTCGACGCCACACGGTTGACGGCCTGGCGCGAGCTTCAGTCGATCGTCAGCGACGTCGCTCGCGCGATCGACGACGACGTCCGGTCGGAGTGGGCGGTGCCGCTCGGCTCGTTCGAGGTGCTGGCGGCGCTGCGCGACCTCGGCGGACTGGCCCGCCCGATCGACGTGGCGGCCGCCATGCGGATCCCGCCGTCGAGCCTGAGCCGGCGCCTCGATCGGCTGGAGGAGGAGGGCTGGGTCGCGCGGCACCGCAACGTCGACCCCGACGACCACCGCGCCGTCGACGTCGAGCTGACGCCGCGCGGGCGGGCGCTCTGGCGCGAGATGAACATCACGTTCCGGCGATCGGTGCAGGAGCGCTTTGCGGCGCGACTGACCGACGACCAGATCGCCGCGGTGACCGCACTGAACTCGGTGCTGGGCACCGTCGCCGACGACGAGCTCGTCGACGACGGTGCCGGCTGAGCCGGGTGGCTACGAGACCGGCACCGGTTCTCGCACCTCGTCGGGTTCGTCGTCGGAGCGGTCGGGCGGGGACTCCGAGGGGGGAGCGTGCAGCTGGTCGAGCGCCGGGCCCTCGACGTTGAGGCGCGGCAGACGGCGATCGAGCCAACCGGGGATCCACCAGTTGCGGCTGCCCAGCAGCTCCATCGTGGCCGGCACGAGCAGCATGCGGACGAGCGTTGCGTCGAGGAGCACAGCCAGCGCGAGGCCGGTGCCGAACAGCTTCACGATGCGGTCGTCCTCGAGCAGGAACGAGCCGAAGACCACCACCATGATCGCGGCCGCGGCGCTGATGACCCGCGCTGTTGCAGCGAGACCGTCTGCGACGGAGTTGACGGCGTCACCGGTGCGGTCGTACTCCTCCTTGATGCGCGAGAGCAGGAAGACCTCGTAGTCCATCGAGAGGCCGAACACGATCGCGAACAGCATCATCGGGATGAACGGCTCGATCGGAGCCGCCTCGATGCCGGTCAGGCCGCCGAACCAGCCCCACTGGAAGATCGCGACCACGACGCCGTAGGCCGCCGAGATCGACAGCATGTTCATGATCACGGCCTTGAGCGGCACGAGCAGCGAGCGGAACACCATCATCAACAGCAGGAACGACACGCCGAGCACGGCGGTGTAGAAGATGATGATCCGGCCGCCGAGGAAGTCGCTGAAGTCGATGTTGGCGGGCACCGCACCGGTCAGGTTGGCCTCGACACCGGTGCCGTCGACGATCGGCGGGATCACGTCGTCGCGCAGGCGGAGCACGGTGCGCTCGGTGTCGGCGTCCTGCGGCGCCGTCTCGGGGATGATCTGCAGCAGGAACGCCTCGGAGGTCGCGGGGTCGTCCTGGTTGCTCGGGAACGGCGGCGAGACCCGGTTGATGCCCGGGTCGGCGGCGATCGCCGAGCTGAGCGCCTCCAGCGTGGCGGCGTCGCCCGGGTCGTCGACCTCGGCGGCGAGCAGGAACGGGCCGTTGAAGCCAGGGCCGAAGCCCTCGGCGACGAGCTCGTAGGCCTGCCGGGTGGTGGTCTCCTCGCTGAAGTTGCCCTCGTCGGAGAAGCCGAGCCGCAACCCGAGCACGGGGGCGCTGAGCGCGAGCAGCACACCGCCGCCGAGCAGCACGTACGTCCACGGCCGGGCCTGGATCTGATGGCTCCACCTGTAGGCGATGGTGTCGCGCAGCGGCCGCTCGCGCCGCGGTGGCACGATCTCGCGGAGCGGCTTCACGGCGAAGCTGGCGACGATCGTCGCCGCCGCGAAGATGCCACCGATCGCACCGAGCACTGGGATGCCGAGACCGATGCCGAGCAGCGCGATGGCCACGAAGCCCGCGGCGATCAGGCCGCGCCAACGGGTGACCTCGATGCGCGACGTGGTCAGCGAGATCATCGCAGGCAGCAACGTCATCGAGGCGACCAGTGTGACGGCGACCGTCGTGGCCGCGGCGATGCCGAGCCCGGCCACGAACTGCAAGCCGATCAGCAACATGCCGAGCAGCGAGAGCACCACCGTGATGCCGGCGAACATGACCGCGCGCCCGGCGGTGTCCATCGCCCCGAGCACCGCCTGCTCGGGGGTGGAGCCGGTCCGGGTCAGCTCGCGGTATCGGGTGACGATGAAGAGCGCGTAGTCGATGCCGACGCCGAGCCCGATCATGATGCCGATCAGAGGTGCGAAGTCGGGGATGGTGAAGGCGTTCGTCAGCAGTGTCACGAGGCCGATGCCCGTGCCGACCCCGGCGAGCGCGATGCCGATCGGGAGGCCCATCGCCAGCACCGAACCGAACGCAACGATCAGCACGACGATCGCGAACGCGAGGCCGATGAGCTCGGATTCGGGCGGCTCGAACTCGGCGAGCGCCTGGCCGCCGACCTCGATCCGCAACCCCGCGATCTCCGACTCGACCTCCGCGGCGAGCTCGTTGATCTCGACGCCGATCTCGCCCGACTCGGTCTGGTCGACGTCGTTCGCCAGGTTGACCTGCGCGAACGCGATCGTGCCGTCCTCGGAGATCTGCTGCGCGCCGAGCTCGGTGTACGGGCTGACGACGGTGACGCCGTCGAGCTCGTCGACCTCCTCGAAGACCCGGGTCATCTCGGCCTCGACCTCGGCGCGATCGACACCGTCCTCGGACTGGAACACGATCGAGCCGCCGAACGAGCTGCCGGCGCCGGGGAAGTACTCCTCGACGGTCTCGAAGCCGCGCGTGCTCTCGGAGGCGGGGGTCTCGAACTCGCCGTTGAAGGCGGAGCCGACGGCGGCGCCGACGGCGTTGGCGCCGACGATCGCGGCGACCCAGATCGCGACGACGAGCCAGCGGTGTTGGTAGCACCAGCGTGCGAGGGAGCGGTACATGGGGGTGGTACTCCTGTGGGTGGGTGATGGCGGTTCGGGCTGTTCTACTCCAGATCGCCGAGTAACGCAACGGAGCCGTATCGATATGTGGCATCCGTCACAACAGGACTGGGCACCTGGCCGGGGTATTCCGATACGGTGATGGTGCGATATGGCCCGACCGCTCAGCGAGACCGCACGCGCCAAGATGCTGTTGGCGACCCAGGAGATCGTGATGCTGCACGGCCTCGACGGGTTCACGATCGACGAGGTCAGCCGCCGGTCCGGTGTCGCGAAGTCGACGCTCTACCGGCACTTCCGGACCGGCGACGAGCTGCTGTTGGTCGCCGTCGACGATCTGATCGAGGAGGTCGATGCGCCCGACACCGGCTCGCTGCGCGACGACCTGCGCGAGATGCTGAACACCTTCATGGCGGTCGCCGGCAACCCGAAGATCCGCCAGCTGTTCGTCTCGATCCTCAAGCGGTCGATCACCGACCCCGAGTTCGCCGCCACGTTCCGCAACGTCAAGGAGCAGCGCCATGCGCCGCTGCGCGTCGTGCTCCAGCGGGCGATGGCGCGTGGCGAGGTCGATCCGAGCATCGACGTCGACCTGGCGATGCACATGGTCGAAGGCCCCTTCGTCTCGAAGCGGATGTTCGCCGACGAAGACGTGACGAGCCGCGACGCCGACGTGCTCGTCGAGCTCGTCGTACGGGCGCTGGCCCCGCGCTGAGCGCTCGTCGCGGGGCCGCTCTACGCTCGGCGGCGAGGGCAGCGAGATGACCCAGGTCGAGCTCCGGGACGTCACCGTCGAGAAAGGCGGCAGCGAGCTGCTGCGCGGCGCCGACCTGGTCGCCGAGGCGGGCACGGTCGTCGGCATCGTCGGGAGCTCGGGGAGCGGCAAGACGACGTTGCTGCGGGCGGTGGCAGGGCTCGACCAGCTGGCACGTGGCGCCGTGCTGTTCGACCACACCGACGTCACCGCCACGCAGCCGGGTGAACGCAACATCGCGATGGTGTTCCAACAAGCCGCGCTCTACCCGCACCGGAACGCACGCCGGAACATCTCGTTCCCGCTCGAGATGCGCCACGCCGCGCTCGAGGAGATCCGCCGGCGCGTCGGTGCCGAGGCGCGAGCGCTGCACATCGAGACGATCCTCGAACGTTCCCCGGACGAGCTCTCCGCCGGCGAGGTCCAGATGGTGCAGGTGGCGCGGGCGATGGTCCGCAGCCCGGCCGTGCTCCTCCTCGACGAGCCCTTCGCCCATCTCGACGCCGAGCGGACCATGCACCTGCGTCGTGAGCTGCTGATGATCCAGCGCGGGTTCGGCGTGACGGCGCTCGTCGCCACGAACGACCCGGTCGACGCGATGACGATGACCGACCGGATCGCCGTGATCGAGCGCGGCCGGATCACGCAGGTCGGCGCACCGCTCGACGTGTACGACGATCCGCAGACGGCGGCGGCCGCGTTCCTGACCGGTGACGCCGATGTGCTCGAGGTGACGGTCACGACCGACCGCGACGGATCGTGGCTCGAGCACGGTGGGTTCAAGCAGCGCGCCTGGCAGCCCGCGCTGCGCCGTCACGCTCACCGTCGGTTGCAGATGGTCGTGCGCCCCGAGTGGTGGCAGCTGGATCCCAACGGGACGATCGAGGTCGACGTCGATCGTGTGCACCGTCGTGGGGGCTCGACGCTGCTCTGGTGTCGCGTCGGTGGGCGACCGATGACGGTCACGTTGGCCGGGTCCGCCGGCCCGATGCCGCAGGACGGCGATCGCGTGCGACTCCACCTCGACCGCTACGTCCTGCTCGACCCGCTCGACGGCCGCCGGCTCGACCTCGGCTGACGACTGCGGGCGGTCCGTCACGCGCACGGGCCATCGGTCACCGCTCGACGAGATCGCCGCTGACGCCCACCGAGTGAACCGGTTCGGGCACCGGCCTCGACAGGATGGGCATGGACACCCCGACCACAGTGAGCACGCTGCCGCCGCCACGGTTCGACGCCTTCCCCCCGCCCCCGCCACCGCCGCCACCGCCGGCGCCACACGGTCCTTCGAAGCCGCCGTCGCGGCAGCGCCTCGCCCGGGTCGCACGACTGACGCTGATGGCCGCCGCGATCGGACTGGCGTTCCTCATCGACAGCGCGATCTTCACCGGCGTCATCGTGCTGTTCGTCCTGATCGTGCCGTTCGAGAAGATGTACCCACGCCAGAAGGGCCAGCGCATCCGGCGGCCGCTGGTCGGGACCGACATCAGCTACGCGCTGCTCGGCCCGTTGCTCAACGTCGTCGGCATCGTCGCGCTCGTCGTCATCGGCGGGCTCAGCCTGTTCTGGCTGCCCGGCCTCGCGCTGTCGCCGCTGGTGGGCCTGATCCCCGCCGCCGCGCTGCCGTTCGTGGGCTTCCTGATGTTCGACTTCGTCTCGTACTGGACGCACCGGTTCGCCCATGAGGTGCCGTTCATGTGGCGGTTCCACTCGGTGCACCACTCGCCCGAGCACATGGACTGGGTCAGCGGGTTCCGCATCCACCCGTTCGACGGCGTCGTGATCGCGCCGGCGTTCTTCTTCCTGATCGGCGCCGGGTTCGATGCCGAGCTGGCCGGCGTGTTCGCCGTGTTCCAGATCATCCTCGGACTGTTCTTCCACGCCAACGTCCGGTTCCGGTGGCGCTACCTGGACAAGGTCGCCGCCAATCCCGAGTTCCACCACTGGCACCACTCCAGCGAGGACGATGCCGTCGGCCACAACTACGGCGCGGCCCTGCCGTGGTGGGACCTGCTGTTCGGCACGTTCTTCATGCCGAAGCACACGACCGGACGTCGCCCCGCCCGCTACGGCGTGTCGCCGCAGCTGCCGAACCACCTGCTGGGCCAGCTCACCTACCCCTGCCGTGGCGCCCGCCGCCATCTGTGGCTCTGGCGCCACCCGATCCTCGCCGTTCGTACCCTCGCCGCGGCCACCCGCAACCTGCTCGTCGACATCCGGCGGTCGGCGTTCCGTCCGACGCATTCGATCCGGCGTGAGGCGAGCCCCGGCGTGTTCTCGACCAACAGCTCGCTGCTCGGACCCGACGCCGTGCCCAAGCCGGCCAAGAAGCCCCTCCCGGCCCGCCGCCGCGGCGAGCCCGCCGCCTCGATCACCGCCTGACCACGGCAGGTCTCCCCGCGGCAGGCGGAGGGCCATCGGCCCGAGCCCGTGCGCAGCCCGATCGCTTGTGGTCGACGTGCGGTGGGCGAGCGCCGAAGCGGCGGCGCCGAGGGCGCCGTTGCGGAGGTGGCGAGCTTCGGCAGGCGCAGCCAGTCATCTCGCCGAACCGGCCGCCAGCCTCGGGCAGGGAGGCGAGGAGCGCGCCAGTCCTCTGCGAGAACTGGTCGCCCCGCAGCTCCGGGAGGGCGGCCGCTACATCAGCGACGAGCCCGCAGGGCTCGCCGCCACGTGCGCAGCCCGGTCTACGCGTACATGGATTCGATCTCGTCGGCGTACCGGGCGTGGATGCCGCGCCGCTTGAGCTTGGACGTCGGAGTGAGCAGGTCGGAGTCGGGGAGCCACTCCTCGCCGAGCAGCACGAACTTCTTGATCTGCTCGACCTGCGCGAACTGCTGGTTCGCCTCGTCGACGCCGGCTTGGATCACGGCGCGGACGTCCGGGTCCTCGGCGAGCTCGAGCAGCGACATGCCCTCCTTGCCGTTGGCCGCCGCCCAGATCGGAGCGGCCTCGGGGTCGAGCACGAGCAACGCGGAGCAGAACTTGCGCTGGTCGCCGATCGCGCAGGCCTGGCCGATCAGCGGGATCATCTTGAGCGCCGCCTCGAGGTTGGCGGGGCTGATGTTCTTGCCGCCGGAGGTGATGATCAGCTCCTTCTTGCGGTCGACGATCTTGAGATAGCCCTCGTCGTCGAGCTCACCGATGTCGCCGGAGTGCAACCAGCCGTCGATGATCGTCTCGGCGGTCTTCTCGGGCTGCTTGAGGTAGCCCTGGAACACGTTGCCGCCGCGGGCGATGACCTCGCCGTCCTCGGCGATCGCGACCTCCATGCCGGGGATCGCCTGTCCGACGTAGCCCGGCTTGTTGCGCAGCGGTGTCCACGTCATCGGACCGGTCGACTCGGACATGCCGTAGATCTCCGAGAGCGGCACGCCGATCGCGTTGAACCACTCGAGGATCTCGGCCGGGAGCGGCGCCGCGCCGGTGATGGCCAGCTCGATCGCGTCGAGGCCGACCAACCCCCGCACGGCCTCGAAGGCCACAGCATCGAGGAACGAGAGCGTGTCGAGCTGCTCCTGGGTGGCGGTGCCGTCGAACTTGGCGCGGTTGATCTCGATCGCCGCTGCGACGCCGTCGTTGAACTGCTGCTGCTTCTCGGGGTCGGCGGCGAGCGCGGCGTTGACGCCGGCGTAGATCTTCTCGAACACCCGGGGAACGCCGAACAGGAGCTGCGGTTGGACCTCCTTCAAGTAGGGCATCAGCTCGTTCGGATCGGGGCAGCAGGCGACCTCGTAGCCGAAGACGAGCGTCCCGTAGTGGCTGGTCGCCCGCTCGGCGATGTGCGCCATCGGCAGGTAGGACACGACCCGCCACCCCTGCGCCTCCTCGTGCGTGCGCTCGAAGCACTCGAGCAGCAGCTCGACGGTGAACACGATGTTGTACTGGCTCAACATGACGCCCTTGGGCGGCCCGGTGGTGCCCGAGGTGTAGATCAGCGTGGCGAGGTCGTCGGGGCTCGTGGCGTCGCCGAGTGCATCGAGGTCGGCCTCGCCGTGGCCGAGCAGGTCGGCAGCCGCGAACACGCCGTCGGGGAGTGGACCCTCGGGCGGGTGGATCACGTAGATCTGCTGGAGGTGGGGTAGCTCGTCGCGCACCTTGAGGACCCGCTCGAGGAACGAGTCGTCCTCGAGCACGGCGACCTCGGCCTCGGCGTGATGGGCGAGATACTGGATCTCCTCGGGCGAGGAGGAGTTGTAGATCGACACGGGTGTCGCCCGCACGAACTGGGCGCCGAGGTCGAACCAGTGGAAGTCGGGCCGGTTGCGCATCATCAGCAGGACCCGCTCGCCGGGCGTGACGTCGTTGGCGGCGAGCCCGGCGGCGACCCGTGCGGCGAGGCTGCGGACGTCGCTGACCGTGAACGTGTTCCACCCGCCGTCGGCGGTCATCGACTTCAACAGCGTTGCGTCGGGGTGTTGCTCGGCGAGTTGCAGGAACTGCTTGGGGATCGTCAGGCCCGCGACGCGGGCGTCGATCTCGGATGCGGTCGAACGCGCTGTCATGGTCTCCGATTCTCGCGTGACCGGCGTCACGGTCGCCAGAGGCGTCCGACTCTGCGGATCCCGGTGGCGGCGAGCAGACTCGCCGGATGCACACCGCCGTGATCGTCGACGCCGTTCGCACGCCGCTCGGCCGTCGCAACGGCAAGCTCAGCGGCTGGCATCCCGTCGATCTCGCGGCCGAGACGCTCCGCGCGATCCAGGAACGCAACGACCTCGATCCCGGAGTGGTCGACGACGTCGTGTTCGGCTGCGTGATGCAGGTCGGCGAGCAGGCGGCCAACGTGGCCCGCAACGCGGTCCTCGCCGCCGGTTGGCCCGAGGCCGTGCCGGGCACCACGGTCGACCGCCAGTGCGGCTCGAGCCAGCAGGCGGCGCACTTCGCTGCGCAGGGCGTGATGGCCGGCGCCTACGACGTCGTCGTTGCCGGCGGGGTCGAGGTCATGACGCGCGTGCCGATGGGCTCGTCGATGGCCGACGGCAAGTACGGCTATCCATTCGGACCGAAAGTCAGCGCCCGCTACGCCGACCAGGGCGGGCTCGTGCCACAGGGCATCTCGGCCGAGTTGATCGCCGAACAGTGGTCGATCTGCCGCGACGCGATGGACGAGTACGGCGCCCGTTCACAACACCTCGCAGCGATGGCCAGCGACGAGGGGCGCTTCGAGCGCGAGATCGTCCCGGTGGTCGGCACCGACGAGCAGCTCGTGACCCGCGACGAGGGACTCCGGGCGACCGACGTCGAGACGCTCGCCAAGCTGAAGCCGGCGTTCGTCGCCGAGGAGGACGGTGGCCGCGTGACCGCCGGCAACTCGTCGCAGATCACCGACGGCTCGGCAGCGCTCCTCATCATGAGCGAGGAGAAGGCCGACGCGCTCGGTCTCACGCCGCGGGCCCGTTTCGTCGACTTCGCGCTCGCCGGCACCGATCCACGGCTGATGCTCACCGCGCCGATCCCGGCCACCTCGAAGGTGCTCGACCGCGCGGGTCTCACCCTCGACCAGATGGACGTGGTCGAGATCAACGAGGCGTTCGCAGCGGTCGTGCTGGCGTGGCAACGCGAGCACCACCCCGACATGTCGAAGGTCAACCCGAACGGCGGTGCGATCGCACTGGGGCACCCGCTCGGTGCCAGCGGCGCCCGTCTGATGACGACGCTCGTCAACGAGCTCGAGCGCTCCGGCGGCCGGTTCGGTTTACAGACGATGTGCGAGGGCGGTGGCCTGGCCAACGCCACGGTGCTCGAACGCCTCTGAACAGGTGGTTCGCGGCGCTGATCGCGGCGGCTCGAACCGGTCGCGCGCTCGCCCACAGCCCTTGGGGATAACCCGGTAGCGTGGGCCCATGATCCTCGCCGTCACCCTGGGGAATGTGATCTGGATCATCGCCGGCCTGTTGATGATGGTCGTGCTGTGGAAAACGGGGATGGCGATGCTCACGGCACTGTCGGCGCCACCGGTGCCGCCGGCCGAGCCCGGTGAGCTCCGCAAGGTGAACGTGAGGTATCGGTGCGATGTCTGTGGTGTGGAACTGAAGTTGACGTTGGCACCCGACGAGGATCCGCCGCCTCCGAAGCACTGCCTGGAGGACATGACCGAGGTGGCGCCGCTCTACGACTGACCGTGGCCGACCGACCGCAGGTTTCCCACAGTTCTGTGGATAAGTCTGTGCGGAACTACAGCTGTGTCATTCCCAGAGTGTGGACAATCGACGCCGAGACTGTGGATCGAGGACCCGGCGCAGGGGCCGGCCGACGGCGCGTTCGCAGGGTCGCTAGCGCCACTTGGTGGCGGTGTAGAGGCCGCCGAGGATGCAGCCGAGGCCGACCAGCGTCAGCCAGTTGTTGCCCGTGAAGACCAGGTTCCGCAGGATGATGATCACCATCCCGGCCAGGAACAGCGCCACCATCAGCACGGGCACCCACTGCTTGGGCGCCTTCATCTCCGAGGTGACCGGCGGCGTGTAACGCGACGACGTGTGCACGCCGGCGACGTTCTCCTCGGGGTTCGCGAACTTCTGCTCGCCGGGTCGAGTGCCCTTCGGCGTCGTTCGCCCGCCACCGGTCTTGCGCTTGGGAGGTGCCACGGGGCGAGTCTAGGTCGTCACTCGCTCGCTTTGCTCGGCTCCGTTCCTCCCTGTTGTGTTGACGGCCTGCGGCCGACCCAATCCTGATCGACCGACCGGCAGAGCCGGATCGGTCGACGGTGGAGGGGGCCGACCATTCGCCCCCTCCATGCCACCCCCACCGCGCTTCGTTTGGCGCCGGCCTGTGGCCGGGCGCCTCTCCTGGTCTGACAACTGCTTGCGGCGCGGGGCGAGCTTCTTCGTAGGCTCCCGCTCGTGGCGCGGGTGCTCGTGATCGATTCGTATGACTCGTTCGTGTACAACCTGGTGCAGTACCTGGGTGAGCTCGGGGCCGATCCGGTGGTGCACCGCAACGACGAGATCACCGTCGACGAGGCGCTCGCGCTCGAGCCCGACGGCGTGCTGCTGTCACCCGGGCCAGGACGTCCCGAGCACTCCGGCATCATCTGCGAGGCCGTCACCGCGTTCGCCGGCGCCGGCACACCCGTGCTCGGCGTGTGCCTCGGACATCAGGCCATCGGCCAGGTCTACGGCGCCGACGTGGTGGCTGCGCCCGAGCTCATGCACGGCAAGACGTCGCCGATCGAGCACGACGGCGCCGGCGTGTTCGCCGGGCTGCCGTCACCGCTGACCGCCACGCGGTACCACTCGCTGGTGCTCGACCCCGGCACCGTGCCCGACGTCCTCGACGTCACGGCCCGATCGGTCGACGGGGTGGTCATGGGCGTGCGTCACCGTGACGTCGACGTCGAGGGTGTGCAGTTCCATCCCGAGAGCATCCTGACCGGCTGCGGCCACGACCTGCTCCGTAACTTTCTCGCCAGAACGAGCTGAACGGGCTGCGCACGGGCTCGGCCTAGACGTTCGGGCTGCGCACGGGCTCGGGCCGGTAGCCCTCGCCTGCCGGAGCTCGGCTGCGACCAGCTCTCGTCAGAGAACTGGCGTGCTCCTCACCTGCTCGGTGTCGGGGTCGCGATCGCCGCTGTCGAGATGGCCGGCTTCGCCTGCCGTGCTCGCCGTCTCCGCTCTGCTTCGACGCTGCGAGCCCTCCGGGCTCGGCCCGCCGCACGCGTGCGCACGGGCATCGGCGACCGGCGAAGCGTTGTCCAGCTAGGCCTCGGTCGTCGTGGTGGTCGACGAGGTGGTGGTGGTCGTCGTCGTGGTGGTCGTCGTGGTGGTCGTGGTGGTGGTCGTCGGGGGCACGGTCGTGGTGGTGGTGGTCGACGTGGTCGTCGTCGTCTCGGCCACCCGTGCCTGGCCGACGACGATCTGCACCGTCGTGCCCTTGTCGATGTCGTCGGTCGGCGGCACGCTCTGCTCGAGCACCGTGCCGTCCTGCGGGTCGCCCGGTTCGAGCTCCTGGTACGTGACGTCGACCTCGAGCCCGCGCTCGTCGAGCAGGTTGCGGGCCTCGCCCTCGGAGAGCCCCACGAGGGGCGGCACGCGGACCTGGCCCGGCCCGGCGCTGACGATCAACTCGATGGTGCTGCCCTTGTCGACGAGGGTGTTCGGCGGCGGGTTGGTGCTGATCACCACGCCGGCCGGGATCGCCTCGTCGACCTGTTCGGAGATCGTGACCACCAGGCCGAACTGGTCGGATTCGAGCAGTGCGCGGGCATCCTCGACCGGGTCGTTGATCACCGTCGGTGGCACGGCGATCTGGTCGGGCCCGCCCGAGATGAAGACGGTGACGACCCGCTCTTGTTCGACGCGGGTGTCCGCGGGCGGGTCGGTGCGGATGACCAGGCCCGCGGCGATGTCGCTGAGCTCGATCTCCTCCTCGATCTGGAATCCGGCGCTACCGAGCACGTTGCGGGCTTCCTCGAGGGTGCGCCCCTCCACGTTGGGGATCGCCACGAGCGCCGCGGTCGGGCGGTAGTACAGCTGGATGACCTGCCCCTCGGCAACCACGGTGCCGGCCGGTGGATCGGTGCGGTGCACGAACTCCTCGTTCACCAGCGGGTTGTCCTCGGCGATCGACTCGAACGGCAGGTTGAGGGCCTGCAGCGCACCGACGACGGTCTGCAGCGGCTGGTTGGTGTAGTCGTCGAGGGTGAGCTGTGACGTGGTCTCGGACTCGCGCGTGAGGCCCTGGTAGAGCAGCACGCCGCCGGCGACGAGGGCGACCAGCGCGACGAACGCGGCCAGCGCGTACCAGCCGGTCCGCGAGTTGTTGTCCTGGTAGTAGGTGGCGTCGGCGGAGGCGCCGGGCGGGTAGGCGGTCAGGTCGGGGCCGGGTTGCGTCGGCATCGCCGCCGTCGGCGCGCCGGCGATCTGCGGGTGTGCGGTGGGAGCCGCCGGCTCGCGCTCGGCGATCGGCGGGGTGGTGTCGACCGGTTGCGTCGGTGCGGTCGGTCGGGGGACGCCGCCCGTCGGCGTCGGGCGCGCGGCGGCCGCCACGAGCGCCTGCACCTGCTCGCCGTTGCGGAACCGCCTGAGGTCGTCGCGTAGCGCGTGTGCGCTCGGATAGCGCAGCTTCGGGTCCTTCGCCAGCAGCTTGGCGATGATCGCCTCGAGCGGTCGTGGCACACCCTCGACGATCTTGTTGAGCGGGGTCGGCTGGTCGTGGACCTGCTTGTAGGCGATGCTGACCGGGTTCTCACCGGTGAACGGCGGCCTGCCGGCCACCATCTCGTACATCACGATGCCGAGCGAGTAGAGGTCGCTGCGCGGGTCGGGCTGCGCCCCTTGCGCCTGCTCGGGGGAGAAGTAGGACGCGGTGCCCATCACCGAGCCGGCCTGGGTGAGGTTGGACTCGGTGGCGGAGTTCATTGCTCGCGCGATGCCGAAGTCGGCGACCTTCACCTGACCGTTCGAGCCGATCAGGATGTTCGCCGGCTTGATGTCGCGGTGCGCCAGGCCGGCCTCGTGCGCGAAGCCGAGCGCTGCGGCGACCTCGGACGCGATCTCCGCGGCCTGCTTCGGGGTCAGCTGCTTGTTGGTCTTGAGGATCTCGGCGAGCGTCCGACCCTGCACGTACTCCATCGCGATGAAGTAGGTGCCCTCGTACTTGCCCCAGTCGTAGACGTTGACGATGTTCGGGTGGCTCAGGTTGGCGGCCGCCTGTGCCTCGCGGCGGAAGCGCTCGACGAAGTTCGGGTCGACCGCGAACTCGGGGAACAGCACCTTGATCGCGACCTGCCGGTCGAGCAGCAGGTCACGTGCCATGAAGACGTCGGCCATCCCGCCGCGTCCGACTCGTTTGTGGATCTCGTAACGGTCGTTGATGACCGTGGCGTCGCCGCTGTTGCTCATGAGGAATACCTGGTCCGCGTCGCCGTGTGGCCGGCCCGCAGACCGTTGCACGAGGTTACCGACGCCGGGCGGAGGAACACCGTCAACGCATGAGCGCGATCGAACCGCCCGCGAGCACGCTGCTCACTGCCGCTGCGCACGCTGATGACTGCCACAGAATCCGGGGCGGCGCGGCGAGGTGGCGGCGGTTGCCTCATGGCCCGGACTCGCCGGACGTGTCGGATTCGGGCGCCGGGTCCGGTGTCGCGGCGGGGGGCGGGTCGATCTTGAAGACCTCGTCGAGCATCGCCTTGGCGATCGGACCGGCCAGGCGGCCACCGGTGCCGGCCGAGATCTCGGCGTTGGTGCCCTTCAGCATGACGGCGACCGCGTACTTCGGCTCCTCGACCGGCGCGAAGGCGACGATCCAGGCGTGCGAGCGCTCGGGCTCGCCCGGGTTGTTGAGCTGGGCCGTGCCGGTCTTGGCGGCGACGCTGATCCCACCGTCGAGGCCGATGCAGCAGCTGGCCGTGCCGTTCTCGGCGACCTGCACCATGAGGTCCTGCAGGATGCCGGCGGTCTGGCGGCTGACCGGGCGCTGCCACACCTCGGGCTGCGTCCGGTCGATGATGCGGCCGTCGTTGTCGAGCTCGGCGTCGACGACGAACGGCGCCATCATCGCCCCGTCGTTGGCGACCGCAGCGGCGACCATCGCCATGTGGACCGGCACCATCTGGTCGTCGTTCTGCCCGAACCCGCGGATCGCGAGCAACGGGAGGTTGTCGTCGATGTCGGTGAAGTCGCCGATCGTGCTCGCCGCGGCACCCGGCAGGTCGATCGGGATCTCCTCGCCGACCCCCCAGCGCGCGATGCCCTCCTGGAAGCGGTCGGCCCCGAGCTCGAGGGCGGTGCGTGCGAACGGGGTGTTGCACGACCGTCGGAACACCTCGGTCAGGTCGCCGCCGCAGATCGAGCCGGCGTAGTTCTGGATCGGGTCGCTGGTCTGCGGTGGGAGGAACTCGCGCTCGTCTTCCCAGAAGCTGTCGAGGTCGATCACGCCGGCGTCGAGGGCGGCGCCGGTCGTCAGCACCTTGAACGTCGACCCGGGCATGTACCGCTGCTGGTAGGCGTTGGCAAGTAGCGGATCGCGGTCGTCCTCCTGCAGCTCGGTCACGTAGTCGAACGCGGTGTCGTAGTCCGGGTCGGCGACTCGATTCGGGTCGAAGCTCGGGTAGCTCCACATCGCCGTCACGGCGCCGGTGTCGACCTCCATCATCACGATCGAGCCCTCCCGCGGGCCGAGCAGGAACTTGGCGACGTTCTGCATGTCGTGGCGCAGCGTCAGGCGCAGCTCGCCCGAGTTGTCGCGGCTGCCGAAGATGTCCTCGAACGCGCGGACCTGCTGGGTGAACGTGTCACCGGTGAGGACGTCGTTCTTGGTGCGCTCGAGCTGGGTGCTGCCGAGGCCGAACGTGTGGTAGCCGACCACCTGGGCGAAGAGGTCGCCGGTCGGGTACTGGCGCTGGAACTTGACGTCGCTGTCGCCGGGCGACTGGATCGAGCGGGCCAGCACGACACCGTCCCCGCTGACGATCGGGCCCCGCGGCGTGTCGAACAGTCGGACCAGCGCACGGGTGTTGCCCGGCTCGGCCGCCAGCTCCTCGGTGCGGTTGACCTGCCAGTAGTTGAGCGCCGCGAACAAGAGCACGTACAGCGCGATGAGCGCCGCGGCGAGCTGCCTGATCGCCCTATTCATGATGGCGGGCTCCAGCTCCGCGCGGCTTCGCTGTCGCGCCGCTGTGCGCCTCGTCGCTGGCGCTTCCCTCGGCGCCTGCCGTTGCATCGTGCGACGAGTCGAGGAACGAGAGAACGGCCGATCTCCCCCGTCGCCGGACAGATCCCACTCATGAGACGGATCTCGTTCATGAGACGACCTCGTGCATCTCGGTGTCGGTCAGGCCTGACTGGCGGCTCCGGCGGCGGAGCTGCCAGGCCGCCCACCGTTCGCGCGGCGTCGGGTCGTCGGCGCGCTCGCCGAGGCGGATCGCGCCGGCGTCCGACAGCCGCAGCAGCAGCGCCAGCAGGATGTAGTTGGACAGCAGCGACGAGCCGCCGTAGCTGACGAACGGCAGGGTGATGCCGGTCAGCGGGACGACCTTGACGACGCCGCCGATGATGATGAACGCCTGCACGCCGACGATGGTCGTGAGGCCGACCGCAAGCAGCTTCTCGAACGTGCGGTCGGTGCGCAAGGCGATCCTCAGCCCGGCGCCGATGAGCAGCAGGTACGCCATCAGCACGCTCGTCGCGCCGATCAGGCCGATCTCCTCGCCGAGCGCGGCGAAGATGAAGTCGTTCTGCGCCTCGGGCACCTTGTCCGGGCTGCCACGGCCCAGGCCGGTGCCGGTGATGCCGCCGTCGCCGAAGCCGTAGAGCGCCTGGACGATCTGGAAGCCCTTGCCGTACTCGTCGGCCCACGGGTCGAGCCAGATGTCGACGCGGGTCTCGACGTGGCCGAACAGCCGCCACGACGCGAACGCGGCGGCGCCGAACAGCACGAACCCGATGACCAGGTAGCTCGAGCGCTCGGTCGCGACCCACATCATCACGACGAACAGCGTGAAGAACAGCAGCGACGAGCCGAGGTCGCGTTCGCCGACCATCACCATCACCGAGAAGCCCCACGCGACGATGATCGGTGCGATGTACTGCAGCTCGGGCAGGCGCAGCGGGCCGATCTTCCACGTGGACGCGGCGATCAGCTCGCGCCGCTCGGCGAGGTAGGCCGCGAAGAAGACCGCGAGCGCGAGCTTGGCGAACTCGCCCGGTTGGAAGTTGAGCGGGCCGACGCTGACCCAGATGCGGGCGCCGTTGATGTTGACGCCCAGACCGGGGACCATCGGCAGCAACAGGAGGACGGCGCCGGCGAAGAACAGTGTCCACTTGTAGCGGGCGAGATCGGTGGCGCGCTGGACGAAGAGCAGCGTGGCGACGAACGCCGCGATGGCGACGAGGCTCCACAGCGATTGCAGGCCGGCGAGCTCGTCGTCGAGGCGCGTGATCATCACGTAGCCGAGACCGTGGAGGAGCACGGCGAGCGGCAGCATCGTGCCGTCGGCGCCGCGGGCGAGCAGGCGCACTGCGAGGTGGGCGACTCCGATCAGCACCAGGAGCAGGGCGAGGAACGGACCGATGCGGGCGGGGATCACCGCGTTGGCGCCAAGGGACGCGAGTGTGTAGGCGACACCGGTGATCGCAGCCGCCATCGCGATCAGGGTCAGCTCAGTCGAGCGCCGGGCCTTCACCAGGCGGGCCGGGACCGGCATCGCCTCGTTCGTCACTCAGGGCCCCGCGGTGGTGGGCGGCGTGGTGGTCGGCGGTGTGGTGGTCGTCGGCGGCGTGGTTGTGGTCGTGGTCGCCACCGTGGTCGTGGTGGTCGTGGCCACGGTCGTGGTCGTCGCCACGGTCGTGGTGGTCGTCGTGCTCGTCGTCGTGGTGGGCCGTGTCAGCCGCTCGGCGACGAAGCGCTCGGCGCTGGCCTGCGACTCGAAGTCGGGTTCGGCGAGCACGAGATCGACCGACGGTTCGTCGAGTTCGTCGCGGCTGAACGAGCCGGTCGCCTCGCGGGTCGGCTCGAACCACAGCACCGACTTGCCCTGGTAGATGCCGACGGTCCCGTCGTCGTCGAACGCGACGAAGTAACCGCTGCGCGCCCACGCCGAGAGGATCGCGGCACCGAGGATCAGCACGGCCGCGACACCCAGCGCGATGACGAACCGCGCCAGGGCGGCGCCACGTCGCCGCTTCGGTGCCGGCTCGGCGGTGGCATCGCTCGCGGCGGCCGTCGGCGTCGCGGCGATGGCCGTCGTCAGGTCGTCGACGGCGGCCGGAGGCTCGTCGAGCTCGAGGTCGTCGCCGTCGCCGTCATCGTCGTCGAGGCGCTCGCCTTCGTCGAGGCGCTCGCCTTCGTCGAGCGGGTCGGCGACGATGCGGTGCTCGCCGGTGGTGTCCTGGTCGTCGTCGGCCCACAGCGGGATGACGTCGAACTCCTGGGTCGGGTCGGGCGGATCGTCGCCCTCGAGCACGTCGACCACGACGACCGTGATGTTGTCGCGCCCGCCGGCGTCGTTGGCGGCGTCCACGAGCGCCTGTGCGGCGGCCTCCGGATCGTCGGCGTGCGCCTTCAGCACGGCGGTGATGGCGTCGTCGGTGACCTCGTCGACGAGGCCGTCGCTGCACAACACGAACCGGTCGCCACGGATGATCGGCATCGACCACGAGTCGACGCGCACCGCTGGCTCGATGCCGAGGGCCCGCGTCACGATGTTGCGGCGCGGGTGGGTGCGGGCCTCGTCGCGGGTGATCGCACCTTCGGCCACGAGCTCCTGGACGAAGCTGTGGTCGACGGTGATCTGCCGCAGCCGGCCGTGGCGGAGCACGTAGCTGCGCGAGTCGCCGACGTTGGCGACGCCGAACACCTCGCCGTCGTGCGGGTCGGCGACGACGGCGATCGCGGTGACCGTCGTGCCCATGCCCGCCTGGTCGGGGTTCTCGACCGAGCCGTTGTAGATCTCGACGTTCGCTTCGCCGATGGCGGCGACCAGGTCGTCCAGCGTGTTGTCGGCGGTCATTGGCATCCGCTCGTCGAGGCGGGTCACGGCCATCTCGCTGGCGATCTCGCCGGCGAGGTGCCCGCCCATGCCGTCGGCGACGACGAACAACCCCTCGCCTGCGTGGGCGTGGTCCTCGTTCTGGGCGCGCAGCTGGCCCTCGTGCGACGCGCTGCCCCAGCGCAGTACGGCCATCAGCGCTCGCTCCGCGGGTCGGCCGAGCCTGACGGGGCGCTGGCCGTGCGGCACCAAGTGGCCGTGTCGGCGCTCACTGGGCCTCCAGCACGGTGTAGCCGACCTGGATCCGGTCGCCCGTCGAGACCGAGCGCTGCATGTCGATGCGGGCGCCGTTCAGGAAGGTGCCGTTGCGGGACTCGATGTCGTCGACCACCACGTAGCCGTCGGCGAGCGAGATCGTGGCGTGGTGGCCCGAGATGTAGGAGTCGTCGGTGATCTGGATCGTGTTGCCGTCGTCGCGGCCGATCGTGACCTTGGCGGTGATGGCGTAGGCGGTGCCGCGGCGGTCTTTCGGTTCGAGCACGACGAGGCGGGCCGGGATGCCGCCGCGGCCTTTGCCCGGCTTCGGCTGCCGGCGGCCGCGTCGCCGTTGCTCGGCCTCACCCGCCGACGCGACCGCGACGGCGTGCGCGGCTGCATGCTCGCCCCCCGCCGGCTGCTGCGACGGTGGCTGCGGCTGGTGCGGTTGTGGCGGCTGGTAGTCGCTGCGCGCGTTGGCCGGTTGACGTACCTCGCTCCAGACCGCCCACAGCACGCGGGCGAAGAACAGGTACAGCAGTGCGAGCAGCACGAGCTTCAAGATGTCGAGTACCTGGTCGGTCATGGCGCGTCGATGGTACGCGGTCGGCGCACCCCTCGGGGTGACGTCACGAAGCCTCGAAGCGGAGGCTGACCGACCCGACCGTGATGATGTCGCCGTCGGCGAGACGATGATCGGCGACCAGGCGCTCGCCGTTGACGAACGTGCCGTTGGTCGAGCCCAGGTCGTTGATCACGAAGCCACTGCCGGCCCGGTGGACCTCGGCGTGATGGCGGCTGGTGTTGCCGTCGGAGATGACGACCACGCAGTCGGCGAGGCGCCCGATCAGGTTCTTCTCCTCGCCGAGCTCGATTCGATCGCCCGAGGGCATCACGATCGTGCCGGGCCGCTTGCCCGGTTCGGGTTGCCGGAGCTGCGAGGCGATCCCGAAGCGGCCGGGCTTGAGCGTGTTGTCGACGCGCAGCTCGACGCTGACCGGCCCCATGAAGTGGTAGCCCTCCTCGCGGGCGTACTCGCGGCAGGCCTCGACCAGCTCGGTGCGAAGGGCGTCGTCGATGTCGGCGAACCCAGCGTGGTCGTCGGCCGAGAGCAGCACGACGAAGTCGTTCGGCACGATCCGCTGGCCCTTGACGTCGACCGAGCGGTGGTCGTCCATCTCGCGGATCAGGCGGCGACCGAGCTCGATCGGCCGGATGGAGTTGCGTGAGCGGCGGAACACGCCGTCGACCATACGCTCCAGACGCCGTTCCAGTCCCTGCAGGCCCATCGGCCCGCCAGGCTAACGGCGCGGTCACGCCTGGCGCTGGCAGCGCGGTCGCCCCTCTCTGTCGTGTGGACCGAACCGTGTTGGGCGCCTGGCGGCGAGGGGTTACGCTTTCGCTCTCCACTCGGGCGAGTGGCGGAATTGGCAGACGCGCTGGCTTCAGGTGCCAGTGAGGGCAACCTCGTGGGGGTTCAAGTCCCCCCTCGCCCACCACGAAACCCCTGCTCAGCAGGGGTTTCTGTCTGTGGAAATCCCCCCACTTCTACCGGATTTCTACCCTTGCGCGCGCAAGTTGTCGCCTCCGGCGCTCCTTTGCGCCCGGGTGTCGTCTGCGGGGTCCATACTCAAGACGATGACCCAGGTTCCTTGGTCGGTGCTGGGGCCGACGCGTGTTGAGCAGATCGTTGGCGTGCTGCTCGGCCGCGAACACCCGACTTCGACCCGCCTGCGGCCGGGACGCGGTGATGGCGGGATCGACGTCTTCGTACCGGTCGGCGACGGGCGGGTTGACGTGTTTCAGATCAAGTCGTTCGCCGCCGCACTGACGTCAAGCCAACGATCGCAGATTCAGCGCTCGCTGCGGCGAGTCGCCGACAACCCGAACGTGACGGTTCGCGACTGGTATCTGACCCTGCCGCTGAACCCGACGCCCGGCGACTGCGCGTGGCTCGACGAGGTCTGTGCCGACGTCGACTTCCACCACGACTGGTTCGACCTCGGACAGCTCGAAGGCCTAGCAGCGAAGTACCAGGACGTCGTCGACTACTACGTGGGCGACGGTCGAGCTCGCCTCGAGGCGACCATCGAGCGCCTCCGTGGGCTGAGTGGCCTAACACCGGCCGCCAGCGAGCGGGTGTTGGGTCCCGAAGATCTCATCGACCCTTTGGCGGCCGTGCATGAACTCCTCAACCGAGATGACCCGCACTACCACTACGACTTCCACGTAACCCGGACGCACGCACCGGCGAATCGGCTCATTCCGCCCACGCTGGTGGCGAGTTGGTCTCTCGGCTCAGCCAACTCGGTGATCACCTTCGACATTCATGCCCGCTACCTGCAAGCGACCGAGGACCGTCCAATCCCAGTTACGTTCACCGTGCACAGTGATCGCCTCGAAGGTGCTGCTGCCGAGGCGTGGGATCGGATGCTCCGATACGGCACTCCGGCAACCGTCGAGGCCCCAGCCGTGAGCGATGCCGAGATCGGCTTGCCTATCGCCGCCGGCCTCAGTGAGGAGGTGGCGCTGATCCGATTCGGCCCGGGTGTTCCTTCAGGCGCTCGGCCCTACAAGCTGCGCATGCGCTTGATCGACCCCAACGGACTTGACGTCGCTGAGACCACTCTTGACATGCAGCCGGTCACGCGCGGCATGACGGGTGGATGGCGGATCCACGGCACCGCGCCCCACGATGCGTTCACGCTCGAGGTCGTCGGCGACAGCGAGCCGACCACCGATGCCGGAGTGCCGATGCGTCTCGCCCTCAGTCTCGGTCCCCTCGCCGGCGAACCGCCAGCCGGTCTTCGTCCCTGCATTCGATTCCTCGCAGCGTTCCGGCAGCCAAATCGGCTGCAGTTCCTACCGCCATATGGTCCTCCTGTCGCCGAGCCGATCGTCATACCCGAGCCCGAGGCACCGATCACCGACGCGCTCGCTGATCTGATCGAGGCGCTTGCTGACCTCCAAGAGCACGCCGCCGCGCACCTCGTCACGCCGGAGTTCGAGAGTCTCGAGAGCGAAGCGATCGCCGCCATCCATCGTGCCGCTCGACTGGTCCGCGGCGAGACGATTCGCAGCCGATGGGTCGAGCAGCCGCTCAGCTTCCCGACGTCCGGCGCGCCGGAGATCCCGGACGGGCCGATCCAACTCCACCTCGGCGGCGACTACACCCTCCAGGTTGGCGACCAGACGGTGGTGCTCGCGCCGATCACCACCGTCCTTCTGGCCTCCACGCTGACAAGGACGGGCGGCACCGATGATCAGATTGAGCTCACAGCCCGGCCGGCGCTCGGCAACGACACCAGGCTCTCGTACCTCGTATCGATCGAGGACGCGCCTCTTCACCCGGTGGAGCAAGGCGACGAGTCGAGCCAGACGCTCGCCATGGATGCCGGCCCAACGACTACGACCGACCCGTCGGGCGAGACTGAGGGTTGACTCCGTGGGCTCGGCCGACACTCGTTGAGATCGCGCGTAGTTCAACCGGCTGGCACGAGCCGACGATCCAAAGTCATCAGATCGTTGAGCGCGGGGTCCACCAGTTGAAGCGCACCGTCGACGTGGTGTTGCAGGTTCGCAACCAGTCGAGCGAGTGAATTCCCGCAACACCCGCTGCGAAGATGGACGCGAATCAGCTGCGGGCTGGCTTCGATCCGGAGTTGGTGCCCGACATGGAGGTCAACCACGTCGCATTCGACGAAGTCATCGTCGCCGTCCACGAGGCCCCACAGCCGGAAGGGCTCGCGAGACGACAGCAGTTGATGCATGAACGATCGGAGGGCGGGGAGCGGGCGGGAAAGGGCGATCTCGATTGGCGCCCCACCCACGGTGCCTCCACCCTGTTCGTACGAGTCGAAACGAATGGCGTTGGCCTCGGCCGCTTCGACGAACGACCGGTATCGAGCCAATACGTCCGAGACGACGTGTTGATGAAGGGCGAAGGAGTCTCCGGTGGCTACGAACTGCGCGAATCGGTTCGCCGCCTCGTCGACGTAGCCGTACTCGGGATCGACAATCGCAACGCCCATTCGATCGATCGAGACCGCGTGCTCAGAGCCCTTGTCATGTCCGATGAGGTCCAACAGCCGGTCGATGTTGGTGCCGCGCGCGGTCAGAGAAAGATCGTGCACTGAGTCCGGGCTCAGCATGTCCCAGCCTCGGAAGTCCGTCTTCACGAACTTCGGTCGGACGCCTGGGTAGAGGTTCCGGAGATGGGCCGATGGCAGCCACACCTGGTCGAGGTCCGGACGCGCCGTGACCCTGGCGCGGAGAAACCGTGACATCTCCTGCGCCTGAGCTGTCGAATGGAACGACCAGAATCGGCCGTCGAGGCTGTCGACGACAACCGAGCTTCCGGAGTCCAGCCGGACCGTATGCAAGTGGACGTCATCTGTCGTGCTCACCGCGGAACGGCCGAACACATCGGTAAGGAACTCTCCGGCGGAGTGCCCGTTCGGGTGTGCCTCAAGCACGAACGTCTTCCAGGGAGAGGTCGTGGGCGTCGCAAAGTCGCGCTCCAGCGTCTTCCGGTTCATGCTCATTCGTCTTCCTCCTCCCCTGCCTCCGCGGTGTTGGTTGACTCCAGTTTGGCCAGTTCAGCGTCGAGGTCAACATCATCGAACAGGCCCGGCTGCTCGAACTCAGCTCTGCTGGGAAGAACCTGGCCGCCGAGCCGACCCGCAATCGCCTGGTAGCGCTGGGTTCGGCCCCTCGGGTCCGATCGTTCGGGGCTGTCCACGATGGTGACCAAGCCGTGATCGCGCACGGACGTGCGACCGCGATACTCGAAGTTTTCCGGGGAGCGGTCGCAAACCCGCTGTGCCGCTTGCTCAACGCGCTTCTGGATCGCGCGGCGGTGACCGGCACCGTAGATCGGAAGGTGGGGGACCGCATCGCCAGCCAAGTCGATCGTGCTGACCATTGGATCTCCTCGCGCCACATGAGCCATGACCGCGGCACCCACGACGCGGTCGTAGTCCTCGTCGGGTGATTCGTCGTCAACGCGGATGGTCGCGGGAGGAGGACCGGGAACGGCTAGCCCAGATTCCGCAATCCCGATGATCTCGGGAAGCGCGTCTGAGTTCCGAAGCGTGATGTCCTGGTCGCCGACCACGACGATCGGATACGGGCAGCTTGCCTTCGAAAGACCTAGCTCAACACGGTCCGCCGTATCCGCCAAGCAGACGTAGCAGGGCTGAACCTCGATGTCACCCGGCTGAGTGATCGTCACTCCTGTTGACCTCACCAACTCGGCCGGGTCCAGCATGCCGTACCGGACGGCCTGCTCGTTCTCGATGTTGTTCCCGGACTTGCACTCGGCCGCGATGAATCGGTTGAGGGCCGGATTGAACGCAACAGCGTCCACGACAACGAGCCCGTTTTGGGTGTGGAGCGGGATCTCGAGACCCTCGAGCCGGTAGCCGGCGTCAGCGAACGGCGAGGGCCAGGACGATGGGCCACGTGCGGCCAGCGCGATGAACGCGTTGACGGGTACCAGGCGGCGGTCCACGAATCACAACCTACGATGCCTCGAGCGGGCGAATCGTGATCGCTCGGCGCGGGACGCCCCTACCACGGCAACACCGCCCTGGCGACGGCAGCGGCTGCCTCGTCGTGGAGCGTGGGGCTGACGTGGCTGTAGATGCCCAACGTGATTGCGATCGTCGAGTGGCCGAGGCGCTCCTGTACGATGCGCGGGTGAATCCCTTGCTCGAGCGCAAGCGTCGCCCAGGTGTGGCGGAGCCCATGGAGAGTCAGCCTCGGTAGGCCGTATTGGCCAACTCGACGTCCGAACTGCGCGCTGACTGCGTCGGGGCGCAGGCAGGCACCATCGGGGTGGTGGAAGACGAGGCCCTCGTCGGAGAAGTCGGGGCCGACGAGCAACCGCTCCTCGAGCATCGCCTTGCGATGGTCGCGCATGACATCGACAGTCGCATCGTCGAGTGCGATCGACCGCCGGCCACTCGCCGTTTTCGGCTCGCCGACCACGACCTTGCTACGGGTCTGGGTGATCGTCTGGACAACGCTGAGGCGGCCCTTGTCGAGATCGACGTCCCTCCACCGGACGCCGATCGCCTCGCCGCGACGCATGCCGGTCGTGGCGAGCAGCACCCACAGCGCATGGAGCCGATCACCCGAGTCGCGCGACCGCGACAGGAACGTTCGGAGCGTCGCCGCGTCCCACGCCTGGACTCCGTCGGACTTGCGGCCGGCTCGCGGTGGGTCGGCGGCATCGGCGGGGTTGCGCGCCAACCGTCCCCAGCGGACCGCGTCCTTCAGCGCGCGATGGAGGATCGTGTGGACGTAGTTGACCGTGCGGCGATCGAGGCCCTCGGGCAGGTCGTCGACCGCTCGTCGTTGACCCTGCCGGCGGAGGAGCGAGGCGAGGGTGTCCTTCGTGATGTGCGACGCCTCGTCGAACTCGGCCCGCAAACGCTCGGCCGTCGCGGCGAGCGACAGGCCATCGGCGCGCAGTTCGAGCGCCCGCTCGACGACCTGGGGCGAATAGCCGCGCCCGGTCCGCGAAGGCTGCCGACGACCCGACGTGAGCAGCAACACGTACAGACCGTTCAGCACCGCAGCGTCGACCTTCGCCAACCGGGTCGAGCCAATGTGGGCGATCACGTGGTTGCGCATGTTGCGCTCGTACGAGTCGAACGTCGACGGGCGCACCGTGTGCTCGATCGCCGCCAGCCACTCGGTCAGGTAGTCGGCGAGCGTCTGCTGGGTCGGCTCGACATACTCGCCCCGATCGAACTTCGACAGCAGATCGACACGAGCCTTCTCCGCCTCCCGCTTCGTCCGGTACCCCGAGTGCCACTTCTGACGACGCCGGCCGGTGAGCGGATCGGGGTCGAGCTCGATCTTGACGTAGTACCGGTCGCCCTTCTTCACCACCGACCCACGCACCGGACTACTCCCCAACCGCCTCGTGCATCCGCCGTACTGCCGCCTCGATCGTGGCCTCGTCGGCCGATTCGATCTCCTGCTCGTCGAGTGTCTGCTCGCCCTCACGGTGCGACATCGACTCGAGGTAACCCCGCGGCCCGAGCGCCTCGACCTTTCCGGCGAACTCCTTCAGGAACCCGGCGACCTCGTCGAGACGGTCGCCGTACTCACGCTCGATCTCACGCAGCCGCTTCTTGCGCCACGTGCGGAAGCTCTCGTGCCAGTTGCGCGCCCCCTCCTCGGGCCCCCCGAACACGGCGGCGAGCACCGGGTCGGTCTCCTCCGGGTTGTTGATCCGAATCTCGGCGAGGCGCTCGTCCATCGGGTCGAGCTGCCACTCCTGGCCGAGCAGCGCGGCGTACAGCTCGGTCACCGGACGATTGGTGTCGGCGAGCACGTTCATGCCAGTGCCGGGCGGCGGGACGAAGAAGTAGGCGATCGGCACCTCGAACACCACCGACAGCAGGTAGAGCTCGTGGGCGTCGAAGCGGCGCCGGCGGTCACCGTCGAAGCCGCGCTCCATCGCCGAGATCGACGCCTGCGGCAGCTGATGACCGGTCAACCGGCTGAGCCGCTCGGCGACGGACTGCTGTGTCCAGCCGCGCCGCTCACGGATCGCCTTCACGTTGTACGACACCACCGCGTTGACGTCGAGTGCGTCGGCCGGACGGGGCCGAGGCGCCGGCTCGGGCGCCGCCTTCTTGCGAGATCGGACCATGTCGCTCCATTGTTCCGTGTTGTGCTTGACAACCATAACACATGGCGCGATCATCGCACCCTGCTATATGACATGCGGAGGTGTTGAACGATGCTCGATGACCTGCCACCGTTCATGACCGTCGAACAGGCGGCCGAGGTGCTCCAGCTCGGTCGCTCGAAGACGTACGAGCTGACGGTCGAATGGGAGTGCACCTCGGGTGCGAGTGGCCTGCCGTTCGTGCGGTTCGGCTCGCAGAAGCGCGTGCCACGGGCCGCCCTCGTCCGACTCATCGAGTCGACGCTCGACCGGCCGCCGGCCGCGTGACGTCCGCGATGGCGGCTCGTGCTCGCCTCGTGATCGGCGACGCAGCCGACGATGTGCGGCGCTCGATCGGCGCGACGTCGTGGGCCGCGCTCGAGCTCCTGGCGTCTCGTGCCGTCGAGCTCGACGGCAATCGGGTCGTGACTGCGTCGATCCGCGACATCGGTGACGAGCTGGGCGTTGCGAAGAACACCTCCCACCGCGCAGTGCGCCGACTCGTCGTCGCGGGTCTCGTCGCGCCGGTCCAGGAACGGTCGACCGATGGTCGCTTCCTTGCCGGCACGTACCGGCTCACGGTACCGGCCGACGTGCTCCACCCCGTCGCCGACCAACCGAGCGCCACCACCCGTGCCAACCGACGCACGGCCTCCAAGCGTCGCCACCACAGCGACGACTCCACCCAACTCTCCCTGCTCACCCCCTGACCGCCCGGTCGCCCATTCCCATGAACGTTCCCGACTACGCACTCCCGACAGAACAGACAAGTGCCCAATCGCTGGGCGGGCAGTGATGCTCCGGGTCCGCACTATCTACGCCCACTCCGCAGGCGCCGCCGTCGACTACTACACGCGCTACCTCACTGAGGCGCCCGGCGAGATTCCCGGGACGTGGCACGGACGGCAAGCGGCGGGCCTCGGCCTTGCCGGCGACGTCGCAGCCGACGACCTGCTCGCCATCCTCGAGGGCCGTGACCCACGATCGGGGACAACGCTCGGACGGGCACTCGCCGACCGCCAGCTTGCCGACGGCTCGATCGTGAAGGCGGTCGCGGGCTTCGACGCGACCTTCTCCGCACCGAAGTCGCTGAGCGTGCTGTGGGCGCTCACCGGAGACACCCGGTTGCTCGAAGCACACGACGTCGCCGTCCACGCCGCGCTCGCCCACATCGAGCGGTACGGGTCGACGACACGCGTCCGCGTCGCCGGTGGACGACGGCTTCATCCCGACTCGCAGGGCCTCACGATCGCCGCCTTCAGGCAGACCACGTCGCGCGCCGACGACCCGCAGATCCACACCCACTGCGTCATCTCGGCGAAGGTTCAGACCGCGGAGGGGCGCTGGCTCGCGCTGGACGGCCGCTACCTCAAGAAGCATCAGCGCGTGCTCGGCGGCCTCTACCAGTCCGTGCTCCGCAACGAACTCGCCCACCGCTTCGGGATCGTCTGGGGTGACATCGAGAAGGGCCAGGCAGAGATGTCGGCGATGCCCGACGAACTCCTTGCGACCTTCTCGAAGCGCACCGACCAGATCGATGACGCGCTCGCCGCCAAGATCGACGACTTCGTCGATCGACAGGGACGCGACCCGAACCAGTGGGAGCTCGGTGCGATCAAGCGCGAGGCAGCCGTCGACACCCGAGCCCACAAGTCCGGCAACGGTGTCCCCGACCTGACGACACGGTGGGACCGAGGAGCGGCCGACATCGGTTGGACTGGCCTCGACCTCGTCGACGCGTTCGAAGCCCAGCGGATCGACGCCTCGGCGCGGCCGCCCGCGATTTCCGTCGACAGCCTCATCGACGCGCTCTCGACCGCTGGCTCGTCATGGAACCGAGCCCAGATCGTCGGAGCGCTCACCGACGCTGCTCGACCCGACCCGTCGCTCTCCGGCAACGAGTGGGCCTCGCGGATCGAGGTGTGGGCCGACGCCGTCGCGGCCCGCTGCATCGAACTCGACCCGGACGAGACCAACGCACCGACCCGAGCGTCCGACGGGCGATCGATGTGGCACGAGCCCATCTCGCCGCACATCACCACCGAGGCGATCCTTGCCGAGGAGGAGCTCATCGCGTCGTGGGCGCTCGCTGCGCAAGCCGACGATCCCCGGCCGTCGCCCACGGTCGCGGCCGGGAACCTCGACGTCCTCCAAGCGGAAGTCGCCGCCGCAGTCGCGGGTGACGATCGGCTCGTGCTCGTCGTCGGCCCGGCCGGAGCGGGCAAGACGACGACGTTGCGCGCCGCCATCGACGACCTGAACGCCGATGGCCGGCCAGTGTTCGGCGTTGCGCCGTCGGCCAAGGCCGCCCGTGTCCTCGAACGTGAGACCGGTGTCGCGTCCGACACCCTCGCCAAGTTGCTCCACGAGTGGCAACGCGGTGACCGCCCGCCGCTCGATCGCTACCGACTCCCGGCTGGCACGACCGTCATCGTCGACGAGGCCGGCATGGTCGGGACGTCCTCCCTCGCATCACTCACCCGGCTCGCTACCGAACACGACTGGCGCCTCGCGCTCGTCGGCGACCACCGCCAGCTCCAAGCCGTCGGACGTGGCGGCATGTTCCACGAGCTGTGCGCGACCGGTCGGGTACACGAGCTCGCGCGAATCCACCGTTTCGTCGACGAGTGGGAGGCAGCCGCGTCCCTCCTCCTGCGACGCGGCGAGCCCAGGGCGATCGACGCCTACCTCGAACACGACCGCATCGTCGCCGGCACCTTCGACGAGCAGCTCGCCCTCGTCGTCGATCAGTGGCGGACCGTCCACGCCAGCGGAGGCGTCTGCGCGATCAACGCATCGAGCAACGACCACGTCGACGCCGTCAACGCAGCGGTGCAGTCCGCACGGCTCGCAGCCGGTGACGTCGACGGCCGGCGCGCGGCTCGAATCGGCGGATCGGAGCACGCACACGTCGGTGATGTCGTCGTGACCCGACGCAACGATCGCCGTCTCACGACCGACGTCGGCGAGCCGGTCCGCAACCGCGAGACGTGGACGGTCGTCGGCGTCGGTGACGACGGATCGCTCACCGTGTCGTCGAACGGGGGCGCCGGTCGTGTCGACCTGCCTGCCGAGTACGCCCGAGAACACGTCCGACTCGGCTACGCAGCCACCGAGCACGGCATCCAGGGCGACACGACGACCGTCAGCGTCGAGCTCGTCTCGGAAATCACGACACGGCGAGGCTTGTACGTCGGCGCGAGCCGCGGCCACGAACGGAACATCATCGCCGTGTCGTGATTTCCGAGACGAGCTCGACGCTGACGG
>NZ_JASJCS010000061.1 GCF_030065885.1 Ilumatobacter sp.
TGCCGCAGCTCGGGCAGGCGTGGCAGCTGCCGGCCCGCACCATGTGCACGCCGCACTGCATGCACATCGGGGCGTCGATCGGGCTGGCCACCGCCGGCTCGGCCGAGCCCGTGATGCCGCGGGCGGGCGTGTTGTCCTCGACGGTGGGCTCGACGGTTCCGGTCTCGAGCCCGGCGGCGAGCTCGTCGGCCGACGGCACGCTCTTCGGATCGGCGACGACCTCGCTGCCCGTCGACGTCTCGATCACGGCCTCGTCCACACCCGGCAGCGTCGGCTGGGTGCGCTCCGCGACCGAGAAGATGCTCAGCTCGACGCGCTCGTCGTACGGCATGTAGTCGAGCGCCAGACGGCGGAACAGGTAGTCCATGATCGAGCTGGCGATGCGGAGATCGGGATCGTCGGTCATGCCGGCCGGCTCGAACTTCATGTTGACGAACGCCTCGACGTAGGCCCGCAACGGCACGCCGTACTGGAGGCCGTAGCTGATCGACTTGGCGAACGCGTCCATGATGCCGGCGAGGGTCGAGCCCTGCTTCGACACGGTCAGGAAGATCTCGCCGGGCTGGCCGTTCTCGTACTCGCCGATGGTGGCGAAACCCTTGCAGTCGGCGACGCGGAACTCGAACGTCTTGGCCGCACGGGAGCGGGGCAGCTTCTGGCGGATCGGCTTGTGGACCACCTTCTCGACGATCTTCTCGACGACGTCGGTCGCGGCGGCGACCGCGCCGCCACTCGCGGTGTCGGCATCGGAGGACTCGTCGTCCTTCTTGGCGGTCGAGAGCGGCTGGGCGACCTTGCAGTTGTCGCGGTAGATCGCCACCGCCTTGAGCCCCAGCTCCCAGCTCAGCTGGTGGAGCGCGGCGACGTCGTCGACCGATGCCTCCTCGGGCATGTTGACCGTCTTGGAGATCGCGCCGGACAGGAACGGCTGCACCGCGCCCATCATCCGGACGTGACCCTCGTAGTGGATGGTGTTGTCGCCCATCGAGCAGGCGAACACCGGCACGTGCTCGGCCGCCAGGTGCGGGGCGCCGAGGATCGACTTGTGCTCGTCGATGTGGGCGATGATCTCGTCGACCTGCTGGGCGTCGTAGCCGAGGCGCCGCAGCGCCCGCGGGATCGTCTGGTTGACGATCGACATCGTGCCACCGCCGACCAGCTTCTTCATCTTCACGAGGCCGAGGTCGGGCTCGATGCCGGTCGTGTCACAGTCCATCATCAGCCCGATCGTGCCGGTCGGCGCGAGCACCGAGGCCTGGCTGTTGCGCACGCCGTGCTCGTGGCCGTCGCGCAGCGCGACCTCCCAGGCCCGCTGCCCGGCCGACAGCAGGTCGTCGGGCACCACGTCGTCGTTGTCGATCCGGTAGGCGGCGTCGCGATGCATCTCGAGCACCCGAAGCATGTGCTCTGCGTTGTCGGCGAAGCCTCCGAAGGGTTCGAGCCGCTCGGCGGTCTTGGCGCTGACGGCGTAGGCATGGCCGGTCATGAGCGACGTCAGCGCCGCCGCCCAGGCCCGACCCTCGGCCGAGTCGTAAGCGTGGCCGAGGGCCATCAGCAGCGCGCCGAGGTTGGCGTACCCCAGGCCGAGCTGGCGGAACTGGCGGCTCGTCTCGCCGATCGGCTCGGTCGGGTAGTCGGCCCGGCCGACGAGGATCTCCTGCGCGGTGAACACCAGCTCGATCGTGTGCATGTAGGCGTCGACGTCGAACGTGTCGTCGTCGCCGAGGTACTTGAGCAGGTTGATCGAGGCCAGGTTGCACGCCGAGTTGTCGAGGTGCATGTACTCCGAGCAGGGGTTCGAGCCGTTGATGCGGCCGGTGTTGTGGGCCGTGTGCCAACGGTTGATCGTCGTGTCGAACTGCAGCCCGGGGTCGGCGCACTCCCACGCGGCCTGGGCGATCTGGTGCCACAGGTCGCGGGCCCGCACCGTCTTGATGACCTCGCCGGTGGTGACCGCCTTGAGGCCCCAGTCGGCGTCGTCGACGACGGCCTGCATGAACTCGTCGGTGACCCGCACCGAGTTGTTGGCGTTCTGGTACTGGATCGAGAACGAGTCGACGCCGTCGAGGTCCATGTCGAAGCCGGCGTCACGCAGCACGCGCGCCTTGCGCTCCTCTTTGACCTTGCACCAGACGAACTCTTCGACGTCGGGGTGCTCGACGTCGAGGATGACCATCTTGGCCGCGCGGCGGGTCTTGCCGCCCGACTTGATGGTGCCGGCCGACGCGTCGGCGCCACGCATGAAGCTGACGGGCCCCGACGCGGTGCCGCCACCCTCGAGCGGCTCGATGCTGGAGCGGATCTTCGACAGGTTCACGCCCGAGCCGGACCCGCCCTTGAAGATCACGCCCTCCTCGCGGTACCAGTTGAGGATCGAGCTCATCTTGTCGTCGACCGACAGGATGAAGCAGGCGCTCGCTTGCTGCGGCACGCCCTTGACGCCGATGTTGAACCACACCGGGCTGTTGAACGCCGCGCGCTGCGTGACCAGGATGTACTTCAGTTCGTCGCTGAACGCCTGTTCCTCGTCCCGGTCGGCGAAGTAGTCGCCCTCGCGGCCCCACTGCGTGATGGTGTCGACGACACGATCGATGACCTGGCGCAGCGAGGTCTCACGCTCGGGCGTGCCGAGCGTGCCCCGGAAGTACTTCTGGGTGACGATGTTGGTGGCGTTGACCGACCAAGTCACCGGGAACTCGACGTCGAGCTGCTCGAAGGCGACCGACCCGTCCTTCCAGTTGGTGATCCGGGCGTCGCGTCGCTCCCACACCACCTCGTCGTACGGATCGACGCCCGGCGACGTGAACAGCCGGCGGAAGCCGAGCCGGCCGGTGGCGGAGAGACGATCGGGCGCCAGAGACATGGGAGTTCCTTCCGGAGTGAGAGACACAAGATGTGGTTGATTCCCGGACCTTCCCGCGCGGTCGGCACAAGAAGTTGTGTCGTGGGGGGACGTATTACACCACTGTAGTTACGGCCGTGTCAATGATCGCTCGGCGATCACCACAAACAATCCCCTGACCAGCCGCGATGGGCCCGTCCGGCCGTTCGGGGCGACCGTGCCCGGGAGGCACGACACACAGGTTCAGAGCCCGTCGACTCCATGCGGTCAGCAATCGGCTTTGCCCCCAACGCAGCCAACTCCCGATTTCCTTCCACCAGATCGTCCGTGTGTCGCGCCACCTCCGGCACGAGGGCCCACCCTACGGATGACGCCTTGTGGAACGGAAGGGGACAACGATGTGAATTCCGGTCTTTTCCTGTGGGCCCGTTTGTGGACAGGCGGGCGCTTACCCACAGCCACCGCCCCAGCTGCCATGATCGCCCCATGACACCCGCGCTGCGTCGCCTGCACCCGTCGCCGACCGCCGCCACCACCGTGCGCGAGGCGTACGACGTGACCCGCCGGCCGCTGCCCGGGCGCCCGTGGATCGGCGTGTGCATGGTGGCGAGCCTGGACGGCTCGGTGGCCGTCGACGGCACGTCCGGCGCGCTCGGCAACGACAACGACATGGCCGTGCTGCACACGCTGCGCCAACTCGCCGACGTGATCATCGTCGGGGCCGGCACGGTGCGCGGCGAGGGGTACGGGCCACCCGAGAAGGCCGGCCAGCGAATCGGCGTCGTGACGAACTCGGGCCGCGTCGACGTGTCGACGCCGCTGTTCACGACCGGCGCCGGCTTCCTGATCGCGCCGCACTCGGCGACGATCGACGGGTCGGTCGAGGTCCTCCGCGCCGGCGACGACCTGGTCGACCTGACCGAGGCGGTGGGCCGTGTCGTCGAGATCGACGCCGGCACGCGCTACGTGCAGGCCGAGGGAGGTCCGACGCTCAACGGCGCACTGCTGGCCGACGATCTGATCGACGAGATCGATCTGACCATCTCGCCGCGGCTCGCCGGGGGCGCCGGTCCCCGGTTGACGGTGGGTGCGCCCGAGCGGATTCGCGGCTACGACCTCGCCCACCTGCTGGCCGACGACGACGGATTCGTCTTCACCCGCTGGGTGCGGTCCGCGAACACCTAGCCGCCGGGCGACTCGCCGCCCAGCTTGCTGAGCAGCTCGAGCTCGCTCTGGAAGTCGGCTGCCGCGTCGAAGTTCTTGTACACCGACGCGAAGCGCAGGTAGGCGACCTCGTCGAGCAGGCGCAGCCGGTCGAGCACGGCCAGACCGATCCGCGACGACGTGATCTCGCCGCCGACGAGGCGGAGCTCGTCCTCCACCGACGTCGCGAGCTGCTCGATCGCCTCGTCGGCGACCGCCCGCCCCTTGCAGGCCGATGCCACGCCGTGGATGATCTTGTCGCGGTCGAACGGTTCGGCCACACCCGACGACTTGACGACGGTCAGCGGCGTCTCCTCGGCCCGCTCGAAGGTGGTGAAGCGGTAGGCGCATGCCAGGCACTGGCGGCGCCGGCGCACCGCGTTGCCGTCGTGCGCGAGGCGCGAGTCGACGACCTTGGTGTCGTCGGCGCGGCAGGACGGGCAGTGCACGCCCCCAAGGCTACCGACCGCCGGTGGAGCGGCTCAGGGCAGGACGACGCGCTGCCCGGCCATGATCGACGCGCCACCGTTGAGGTCGACCAGCGTGTCGACGTAGCGGCCGATCGGCACGTCGCCGCGGTGCACGGCGGCGATCGACCACAACGTGTCGCCGGGCAGCGCGGTGACGTGGCGGCGCACGTGTGCGGGCTGGCTCACGGCGGCGGAGGCAGGGACGCCGCCGGAGCCGGCCAGCACATCGTGGCCGACCGTGACTGCGAGTGCCGCGATCACGGCCAGCGCACCGCCGACGACCGTGCGACGCCGCCGGTAGACGGCGTCGGACACGGCTCGGCGGTGCATGGGGGACGACGCGGCCACCGCCCGGCCGGCAACGTTCGGCCTGGTCAAGGTGGTGGTAGCGGTCATGGCGCTCATTCGATCTCCCAACCGATCAGACGGGCTGCGGCCGCTCCCGACCGACCAACACGTCATCGAACAAATGTACGGAGGAACATTTGTACCCGAACGACTGTTCGCCGTCAACCCCGGAATCGAACAATCGTTCGCGAACAGATGTTTGACTCGCCCACCGAACACCCGTACGATGTGGCCATGGCTGCCAAACAGATCAGCGCCCGCCAACGCGAGATCCTCGAGTTCATCGAGTCGCAGATGCGAGACCGGGGCTTCCCCCCGTCGGTCCGCGAGATCGGTGAAGCCGTGGGCCTCACCTCCCCCTCCACGGTGCACAGCCACCTCAACACGCTCACCCGCCTCGGCTACCTCCGACGCGACCCCACCAAGCCGCGGGCCATCGAGGTCCGTTGGGACGAGAACTCCGGCGCGGTGATGGAGCGGCGGCCCGTGCGCCACGTCCCGCTGGTCGGCGACGTCGCGGCCGGCACCGACGTCCTCGCGCAAGAGAACGTCGAAGAGCTCTTCCCCGTGCCCAGCGACTTCACCGGCGAAGGTGACCTGTTCATGCTGCGCGTGCGCGGCGACTCGATGATCGAGCTCGGCATCCTCGACGGCGACTTCGTGATCGCCGCTCAGCAGACCACGGCGGCACCGGGCGATGTCGTCGTCGCCGGCATCCCGGGCGACGAGGCGACGGTCAAGACCTACCGCGCCGACGGCGACCGCGTCACGTTGGTGCCGGCCAACTCCACGATGGAGCCGATGGAGTTCTCGGCCGACGAGGTGTCGGTCTACGGCCGCGTCGTCACCGTCATGCGCCGTCTCTGACCTCGTCGTCACCGTCGGGTGGCGGCGCGTCGGGTGACACGCCCGACGGCCGTCCGAGCGACGCCGGGAGCGTCGGCTCCGGCATCGGCACCGGCGAGGCCGACGACGGCGGCGGGTCCGGCAGCCCCGCGTCGCTCGGCTCAGAGCCCATCGGCGGCGGCGCCCAGGCCGCGGGCGACGCCGGCTCGCGCGACGGCAACGGCGGCGGAGGTGGCTCGACCTCGGCGCGGTGATCGGGTTGATGCGGGCTGACCGGCACCTGCGGCACCGACGGTGGCCGGGGCGGCCATGCGCTCTCGCCGTCGCGTGCGGGTGTCCCCCACCCCGGCCCGTCCGGGATCGCGACCTCGGCCGCCTTCTTCGAGCGGCGGCCGGCGACGACCAGCAGCAGCAGGCCGAGCAGGACGCCGACCGCGGCCACGATGATCGCACCCCGCCGCAGCTCGTCGACGCCGTCGTCGGGGTCGCGCCCCACGGCGGCCACGTTCAAGACGTCGTCACCGACGACGTCGATCTCGTACTCACCTGGCTCGTCGATCTCGATGCGGGCGACCGAGGTGCCGATGAAGTCGTCGGTCTCGTACGAGATCGAGTCGTCGGTCGACGTGTCGATCGCGCCGGACGGGCCGCTGATCTCGAACCCGAACTCGCGACCCTGGGTCGCCGTCGGATCGCAACTGCCGTCGGGCAGGTCGACGATGCCGTCGACCTCCCGGTACACGTAGAACGTCCCCGATTCCGAGAAGTCGAGCGTCGTCGTGCAGCCGACCGCCGCCCTTGCGAACCCATCGACCGCCTGGGTCGGCCGGCGCACCGACAGGACGAAGAGCACGGCGCCGCCGATCAGGCCGGCGAACAGCAGGAGCAAGCCGATCGCCGCCGCCGTCCCACGCCCTCTGGACTTCGTAACCATCGATCCTCGTTTCCGCCGGTAGCGACGTCTCAGCCGTCGACCCCGAGCCGGCGGGCAACGAGATCGATCCGCTCGTCAGGTTGTACCACGGCGACCCGGACGTACTCACAACCCGCTTCGCCGTAGAAGTCGCCCGGGCTGACGAGGGCGCCCGCTTCGCGGGCCAGCCGCTCGGTGAACGCCCAGGCGTCACCGACGTGGAACCAGAGGTAGAACCCGCCGGCGGGCATCGCCACGTCGGCGCCGGACCAGGCGCGAAAGAGGCCGGCCATCCGCTCGAGGCGGCGACGGTACCGCTCGCGCTGCTCGTCGACGTGGGCGTCGTCGTCGAGCGCCACCACGCCGGCCGCCTGCACTGGGCCCGGGACCATCATCCCCACGTGCTTGCGCACCTCGCGCAGGTACTCGACCAGCTCGGCGTCGCCGGCGTAGAACCCGAGCCGCGCGCCGGCGAGGTTCGATCGTTTCGAGAGCGAGTGGACGGCGACCACGCCCTCGGTGCCGTGCTCGAGGATCGTGCGGCCGCGGTCGGCCCACGTGAACTCGACGTAGCACTCGTCGCTGAACACCGGCACGCCGTGGTCGCGCCCCCACTGCGCCGCTGCGGCGAGGTCGTCGAGCACGCCGCTCGGGTTGGCCGGGCTGTTGACCCAGAGCAGCAGTGCCCGCGCAGCGTCGGCAGGATCGATCCTGTCGAGCTGCAGCCCGCCGGTGGGCGACATCGGCACGGGTACGGCCCGGCAGCCGGCGAGCGTGGCGCCCATCTCGTAGGTCGGGTACGCGATCGACGGGAACAGCACCGTGTCCCGCTCGGGGCTGCGAAGTTGCATCCACTGGGGCAAGGTGCCCACGAACTCCTTCGTCCCGATGCACGCCGCGACCTGGGTGGCGTCGACGTCGACGCCGAGTCGCCGTTGCATCCACCGTTGGGCTGCGCCCCGTAGCTCGCCGGTACCGATGCTCGGCGGGTAGCTGCGCTCGGCCCCCGACGACGCCAGCACCGCCGAGACCGCGGGTGGCGGCGGATCGAACGGTGTGCCGATCGAGAAGTCGACGAGTCCACCCTCGAAGTGCTCGGCCAGCGGCTTGAACCGGTCGATGCGCTCGTAGGGATAGGGCGGCGGGACGAACGGCTCGGACATGCGACTGCCGATGATACGGACCCGCGCCTCAGCGTTCGTCGTTCGCCGTCCAGGTGAGCCCGTCGGTGACGAACTCGGCGAGCCGACCCACCGACGCCTCCGACAGCCGAGCCCGGATGCGCATGCCGTCGGGCGACTCGGTCGTCGAGACGACCTCGCCCTCGCGGTGCACCGACGCCAACACGTCACCACGGTCGTACGGGATCGCCAGCTCGACGATCGAAGTCAGCGCCCGCAACCGATCGCCGAGCGTTCGCAGGAACAGCTCGATGCCCTCGCCGGTGACCGCGCTCACCGCCACCGACCCCTCGTGGTCACCGGCCAGCTGCTTGGCGTCGCCGGGCGCGAGGTCGGCCTTGTTGAACACGATCAGCTCGGGAACCCCGTCGGCGTCGATCTCGGCCAGCACCTCGCGGACGGCGGCGATCTGGCCGTCGGGATCGCTCGACGTCGCATCGACGACGTGGACGAGGTAGTCGGCCAGTGCGGCCACCTCGAGGGTGCCCTTGAAGGCCTCGACGAGGCCGTGCGGCAGGCTGCGCACGAAGCCGACCGTGTCGGTGAGGAGCACCGGCTCGCCGCCGGGCAGGGCGAGCCGCCGGGTGGTCGGGTCGAGCGTGGCGAACAGCCGGTCCTCGGTCAGCACCCCGGCGTCGGTCAGCTGGTTCAACAGCGTCGACTTGCCGGCGTTGGTGTACCCGACGATCGCCACGCTGGCGAGGCCGCTGCGTCGGCGGCTCTTGCGTTGGAGGTTCCTGGTGGCGGCCAGCGATTTCAGGTCGGACTCGAGCTTGGTGATCCGGCGCATGATCCGCCGGCGATCGACCTCCATCTTCGTCTCGCCGCCGCCGAACCTCGCCCCGACGCCGCCGCGCTGCTGCGAGAGCTTGGCGCCCTTCCCGCGGCGGAGCCGCGGGAGCCGGTAACGCAACAGCGCCAGCTCGACCTGGGCCTTGCCCTCGAGCGTGTGGGCGTTCTGCCCGAAGATGTCGAGGATCACGGCCGTGCGGTCGATCGCGGTGCGGCCGAGGAGCTTCTCGAGGTTGAACTGCTGCGCCGGCGCGAGCTCGTTGTCGAAGACCACCGTGTCGGCGTCGACCGCCAGGCAGATGCCTTTCAGCTCCTCGGCCTTGCCCTTGCCGATGTACCAGGTGTGGTCGGGCGAGTCCCGCCGTTGCACGACGCGCGCGGCGACGTCGGCACCGGCGGTGTCGACCAGCAGCTCGAGCTCGTCGAGGCTGGCGTCGACCGACTCCTCGGTGTCGCCCGGCAGCGCCACCGCGACGAGCACGATCTTCTCGCGCACCGTCCGGTCGATGAGTGTGGCGCCGAGAGCCTCTTGGTACGGGGTGTTCACGCGTTCACCTCGATCGTGCCGACGTAGGTCGCCGGGCCGGTCAACGTGACGCGGCCGGGTTCGGGCGCGTCGAGCTCCACTGTCGCACTGCCGCCGTCCATGTGCACCGTCAGTTTCCCGCCGACGGGGGTGGCGAGGCCCCACGCTGCGGCCGCGTGGGCGGAAGCGCATGCGCCGGTGCCGCATGCCTCTGTGATCCCAGCGCCGCGCTCGTGGACGCGCATGCGGATCTCGTCCTGGTGCTCGCCGGGAGCCACGATCTCGAGGTTGATGTCGGGCACCTTCGCACCCAGTTCGGCCAGGTCGACCACGTCGACGTCGTCGACCCCGACGACGCCATGCGGGTTGCCGAGGCTGAGGTGGGCGACCGGGCGGTCGGGATGACACCCCAACGCCGCCCAGCCGTCGGGCTCGTCGAGACGCGTGATCTCGCCCATGTCGACGCTCGCCCTGATCGTGTCGGAGCGGTCGGTCGCCGCCACCGACACGATGCGCATGCCGGCATCGGTGTGGATCGACACGTCGCTCAGGTCGCCGTCGTGGCGCATCGACAGCGCCTGGACGAAGCAGCGGATCCCGTTGCCGCTCATCTCGGCCCGGCTCCCGTCGGCGTTGTAGAGGATCATCGTCGCGCCGTACTGCGTCGTGCGCTGATCGTCGGCGGGCGGCGACTCGGCGATCAGCAGCCCGTCGGCACCGATGCCGCGCCGCCGGTCGCAGAGCCGCCGGGCCAGGTCGGGGAGGTCGTCGATGCCGGGGTGGAACACCACGAGGAAGTCGTTGCCCAGTCCGTGGTGCTTGGTGAGGGTGAGGGACGTCATGAATCGAACGCGGCCAGGACGGCCGGCAGTGCCTCGGCCACCGGTTCGTCCTCCACGTCCACCCAGCGTATGCGCGGGTCGCGGCCGAACCATCGCAGTTGACGCACCGAGAACTGTCGGGTTCGTACGATGATCCGCTCGACGGCGGCGTCGAGCGTGCACGTGCCATCGAGGTGGGCCGCGAGCTCCTTGTAGCCGAGCGCTTGGGACGCGGTGCGCGACCAACCGGCGGCCAGCAGGCCGCGGACCTCGTCGAGCAGGCCGGCTTCCATCATGAGCGCCACGCGCCTCTCGATGCGTGTGGCGAGCACTGCACGATCCCACCGCAACCCGACCTGGACGACGTCGGTCCCGGGATACGCGTCGAGCCCCGGCCCGTACGAGCTGAACCTGCGGCCGCTGCCTTCGCACACCTCGAGTGCGCGCACGATCCGCCGGACGTTCGTCGGTTCCATCTTCGCCGCGGCGTCGGGGTCGGTGTCGGCGAGCCGGGCGTGCAGCGCCTCGGGCCCACCCTCGGCGGCCTCGGCCTCGAGCCGGGCCCTGATCGCCGGCCACTCGCCCGGCATCTCGAAGTCGTCGATCGCGGCGCGGTGGTAGAGGCCGGTCCCGCCGACGAGGATCGCTCGACGGTGACGCCGGGCCAGGTCTGCGACCACGTCTCGGTAGGCGCGCTGGAACTCGGCGACGGTGAAGTCGTGTGCCGGGTCGACCAGGTCGACTAGGTGGTGGGGCACGCGGGCCCGCTCGGCCGCCGATGGCTTGGCGGTGCCGATGTCCATGCCGCGGTAGACCTGCATCGAGTCGACCGAGATCAGCTCGACATCGCCGAGCTCGGCGGCAGCCGCCATGGCGACGGAGGACTTCCCCGAAGCCGTCGGCCCGACGACGGCGACCCGGGCCGGAGGTCGGCTCACAGTGCGGCGACGGGGATGCGCAGCTTGTGCGTCGGCTCGCTCGTCAGCTCGACGAGCCGGCCCTCGAGGTGGTGCGGCGCGGCGCGAGTGATCTCGACGGTCGCATAGCTGCCCGTGCGGATCGGCGACGGCGGCGCGAAGTGGACCAGCTTGTTCTGCCGGGTGCGCCCTGACACGACGTCGGGCTTGCGCTTCGACGGGCCCTCGACGAGGACCTCCTCGACACGGCCGACCCGCGCCTCGTGTCGCTGCAGGGCAGCGTGCTCGATGACCACGCGGAGCCGCTGGAACCGCTCGCCGGCGACCGCCGGATCGACGAAGTCGGCCTCCATCTCGGCGGCCTCGGTGCCGGGCCGGGGCGAGAAGATGAAGGTGTAGGCGTAGTCGTACTCCGCCGCCGCCGCGACCTCGAGCGTGCGCTCGAAGTCGGCCTCGGTCTCACCCGGGAAGCCCACGATGATGTCGGTCGAGACGGCGAGATCGGGCACGGTACGGCGCGCTTGGGCGAGCTTGTCGAGATACCGCTCGCCGGTGTAGCCGCGGTGCATCAGGGCGAGGACCCGGTCGCTCCCCGACTGCAGCGGGTAGTGCAGGTGCTCGCACACGGCAGGCGTGTCGGCCATGGCGGCGAACGTCTCGGGTCGCATGTCCTTGGGATGGGGACTGGTGTAGCGAACGCGTCGGATGCCCTCGACCGACCCGACGTCGCGCAGCAGATCGGCGAACAGCGGACGCAGTCGGGCCGAGTCGTCGCCGGCCCGCCGCGCCGCGAGCTGGAGATCGCGCCCGTACGAGTTGACGTTCTGGCCGAGCAGGGTGACCTCGGTGACCCCGTCCTCGGCGAGCCGTTCGACCTCGGCGATGACGTCGGCGTACGGCCGGCTCATCTCCTCGCCGCGCACCGCCGGCACGATGCAGAAGGCACAGTTGTTGTCGCAGCCGATCTGGATGGTGACCCAGGCGTTGTAGCTCGTCTCGCGGCGAACGGGCAGCGCCGACGGGAACATGGCGTGATCGTCGACGACGGCCGCTTCGAGGATCTCGACGAGTGGCCCGTCGGTCGCGGCCGCTGCATCGAGCAGCTCGGCGGCGCGATGCACGTTGTGCGTGCCCATCACCACGTCGACGTGGCGGGCCTTCGTCGCGACCAACTCGCGGTCCTTCTGGGCGAGGCAGCCCGAGACGACGATCTGGCGGCCTTCGCGGGCCTCCTTCCAGGGCTTGAGGTGCCCGAGGTTGCCGTAGAGCTTGTTGTCGGCGTTCTCGCGGATGCAGCAGGTGTTGAGGACGACGACGTCGGCATCGTCCTCGGACTCGGCGCGGACCATGCCGTCGGCCTCGAGCAGCCCGGCGATGCGCTCGGAGTCGTGCTCGTTCATCTGGCACCCGTAGGTGCGCAGGATGTAGCTGCGGGGCTCCCCCATGACCGGTGAGGCTATCGGGAGGCCGCCCGGCGGGCCGCTGGTACTGTCGTGCCATGGCGCTGCAGGACGAGAAGTACATGCTGTTGACGACCTACCGGAAGAACGGCACGCCGGTGCCGACCCCGGTGTGGGTGGCCGACCTGGGTGACGGCAAGGTCGGCTTCTACACCAGCTCGGGTTCGGGCAAGGCGAAGCGTCTCGCACACACCGCGAAGGTCACGGTGCAGCCGTCGGACGCCCGCGGGAACGTCAAGGACGGCACCGACGCGATCGAGGCCACCGCCGAGCTCGTCACCGGCGACGAGCTCGCCGACATCACCGCGAAGATCAAGGCCAAGTACGGGTTCATGACCAAGATCACCAAATTCCTCGGCACCGTGGGCGGCATCGTCAAGCGCAACCGCATCCCGTACGGCGACCGCGGCGTCGTCGTGACGCTGCCCGCCGACTGATCGCCGGGAACATCCGGGGTCCGGCACGGGTTCATCTGAGCCGTGTCCGCTCGCGCCGAACCCAGCCAGTACGACCTGATCATCGTCGGGAGCGGCTCGGGCAACGCGATTCCCGACTTCCTGGCCGACTGGGACATCGCGATCGTTGAGCGGGGGACGTTCGGCGGCACCTGCCTCAACGTCGGCTGCATCCCGTCGAAGATGTTCGTGAAGCCGGCCGACATCGCCGTCGAGGCCAACCACAGCGAGCGCCTGGGCGTCGACGTGCGGTTCCACGGGGCCGATTGGGCGGCGATTCGCGACCGCGTGTTCGGACGCATCGACCCGATCGCCGAGGGAGGCCGTGAGTACCGGGCCAACGGGTCGCCCAACGTCACCCTGATCGAGGGCACCGCGCGCTTCGTCGGCGATCGTGTGCTCGACGTCGAGGGTGAGCGGATCACGGCCCCGAACGTGCTGGTCGCGGCAGGGTCGCGGCCCGTCATCCCACCGATCCCCGGCCTGGTCGAGACCGGCTTCCACACGTCCGACTCGATCATGCGGCTCGAGAAGCTGCCCAAGCGCCTGGGCATCATCGGCGGGGGCTACATCGCAGTCGAGATGGGCCACGTGTTCAGCGGGCTCGGCTCGCAGGTCACGCTGTTCAATCGCTCCGACGTCCTGCTGCGGGTCCAGGATCACGAGGTCGCGCAACGGTTCACCGAGGTCTTCGGCGAGCGGGTCGACGTGCACCTCGAGCACTTGCCCACCAAGGTCGAGCGGCGGGGCAAGGCCATCGTCATCCACTGTGCCGGCGACGAGGTCGAGGTCGACGAGCTGCTCGTCGCCACCGGCCGCGAGCCGAACAGCGACCTGCTCGATGTCGAGGAGGGTGGCCTCGACTGCCACCACCACGGCACGGTCGTCGTCGACGAGCACATGCGCACGTCGGCCGAGGGTGTCTGGGCGATCGGCGACATCGCCAACGAGTTCCAGCTCAAGCACGTCGCGAACGCCGAAGCGGCGGTGGCCTTCTGGAACATGGCCCACCCCGACGACCTCCGGGCGATCGACTACAAGGCGGTGCCGGCCGCGGTCTTCAGCAACCCGCAAGTCGCCGCCGTGGGCATGACCGAACGCGAGGCACGTGACGCAGGCATCGACGTCGTCGTCGGACGTCGCGATTACGCGGGCACGGCGTACGGCTGGGCGCTGGTCGACGAGACGTCGTTCGCCAAGGTGCTCGTCGACCGCGACAGCGGGCTCATCGTGGGTGCACACATCATCGGCCCGCAGGCCGCGACGCTGATCCAGCCCATGATCCAGGCGATGCAGTTCGACCAGCCGGCGGCCGAGGTGGCCCGTGGCCAGTTCTGGATCCATCCGGCGCTGACCGAGGTCGTCGAGAACGCCCTGATCGACGCGCTCGATCAGCTCTGATGCGCTGACGTTCTGACGCGGCGGGCACGCCCCCGCTAGCGTGCCCGCCGTGATCGGCATCCTCCTCGACAGCACCGGCTACCGCATCATGGCGACGCTCCACATCCTGAGCGCGATCGTCGCATTCGGGCCGCTCTTCCTCTATCCCGGGCTCCGCAAGGCCGGCGAGACCCAGACGATGGCCGCGATGCACATGCGGATGACCTTCCCGGCGCTCGTGCTGCTCTGGGTGCTCGGCATGGGCCTCGCCGGCATGTCCGAGGGCGCCTACGAGCTCTCCCAGACGTGGCTGGCCCTGTCGATCGTCAACTGGGTCGTGTTGATCGCCGTCAGCTGGTTCCTGATCCGCCCGTCGATCACCGATGCCAGCGAGTCCGCCGCCGCCAAGCTGGCGGCCGGCACGGGGGTGACCCACCTCGGCCTCGTCGTCGGCATGGTGCTGATGGTCTGGAAGCCGGGACTCTGACCCGTGCCGGTCACCGTGCGAGCTGCGGTGAGCCGGGCGTTCGGTGAGCGGCTGACGATCGAGCCGCTCACCCTGGCCGATGCGGGCCCCGGTGAGGTGCGCGTCGCACTGGCCGCCGTCGCCGTCTGCCACAGCGACGTCTCGTACGCAGACGGCGAGTGGGGCGGCGAGCTCCCGGCGGTGTGGGGCCACGAGGCGGCCGGGACGATCGTCGAGGTCGGTGCCGACGTCGGGTTCGCGGTCGGCCAGCGGGTGGTCGTCACCTTGATCCGTTCGTGCGGCGAATGCCACCGCTGCCAGCGAGGCGCCGAGATCGCCTGCACGGCATCCCTCGACCGAGCGAGCCCACTGACCGACGCCGACGGCCGGGAGGTCGGCCAGGGGCTCCGCACCGCAGCGTTCGCCGAGCAGGTCGTCGTCGACGCCTCGCAGGTCGTGCCGTTCGACGACGAGATCCCGATGACGTCGGCGTCGTTGCTGGCGTGCGGTGTGATCACCGGCGTCGGCGCCGTCCTGAACACGGCCAAGGTCGAGCCGGGCAGCTCGGTCGTCGTGCTCGGTTGCGGCGGCGTCGGCCTCAACGTCGTGCAGGGGGCGGCGCTGGCAGGCGCCTCGCCGATCATCGCCGTCGATCCGCAGGAATCGAAGCACGACCTCGCCATCCATCTCGGCGCCACGCACGCGGTCTCGCCGGCCGACCTGCAGGCGCTCGTGACCGAGCTCACGGGCGGGCTCCTCGCCGACTACGTGTTCGTGGCCACCGGTGCGCCGACCGCACTCGCCAGCGCGCCGGTCCTGGCCGGTGCGATGTCGGCGATCGTGATCGTCGGCATGCCGCCGACGGGCGTCACCGGCCAGTTCGACCCCGGCAGCCTGGCCGGCGAGAACCAGCGCATCCTCGGCTCGAAGATGGGCACGTCGGTGATCGCGCGGGACATCCCGGCGCTCGTCACCCGATACCTCGACGGCGAGCTCGAGCTCGACGACCTCGTGAGCCGGACGTTCCCGCTCGAGCAGATCAACGAGGCGATGGACGAGGTCCGGAAGGGCACGGCCCTGCGCAACGTGATCGTCTTCGACGACGCCTGACCCACCTGTGAGACTCCGCTGATGCGCATCGCCGATGTCGAGACGTTCGTCGTCGAGAACCCGCCGCCGGCGTTCGGCGGGACGTACTTCGTCGTCGTCAAGCTCACGACCGACGATGGCGTCGTCGGGTACGGCGAGGCGTATGGCGCGACGTTCCGGCCGAACGTGGTCGCGTCCGGCATCACCGACCTCGCCGACCAGTTCCTGATCGGCCACGACCCCCACCACATCGAACGGTTCTGGCGGCGGGCGTACGGCCGAGGCTTCACGCAACGACCCGACGTCACGCTCTCCGGCGCGACGAGTGGGCTCGAGATGGCCTGCTGGGACATCGTCGGCAAGGCGGCGGGGAAGCCCGTCTACGAGCTCCTCGGAGGTCGGGTCCATGAGTCGTTGCGCTCGTACACCTACCTGTACCCCGAGCCGGACGACGAGACCGACGTCTACGTCGACCCCGAGCTCGGCGCACGTCGCGCACTCGAGGAGGTCGAGCGCGGGTTCACCGCCGTCAAGCTCGACCCGGCCGGCCCGTACACGGCGATGGGCGGCCATCAGCCGTCGCTCGAGCGGCTCGACCTGTCCGAGCGATTCGTGCGCCTGATCCGCGATGCGGTCGGCGATCGTGCCGACATCCTGTTCGGCACGCACGGCCAGTTCACGTCATCGGGCGCGCTCCGACTCGCACGACGGCTGGAACCGTTCGACCCGCTGTGGTTCGAGGAGCCCGTGCCGCCCGACGATGTCGCCTCGATGGCCAAGGTGGCGCACCAGACCAGCATCCCGATCGCGACCGGCGAACGACTCACGTCGACGTCCGAGTTCGCCCGTGTGCTCGAGGCGAAGGCGGCGTCGATCATCCAGCTCAACCTGGCGCGAGCGGGCGGGTTGCTGGAGGGCAAGAAGATCGCAGCGCTGGCGGAGGCGTTCGGCGCCCAGATCGCGCCGCACTGCTACAACGGCCCGATCGGCTTGGCTGCGAACATCCAGCTCGCCACGTGCTCGCCGAACTTCCTGATCCTCGAGGTGATCCGCGACCTCACCGGCTTCCACGCCGACCTGCTGCGAACGCCGCTGCGGTGGGAGGACGGCCGGGTGGTCCCGTCGAACGAGCCCGGGCTCGGTGTCGAGCTCGACGAGGACGTCGCCCGCGCACATGCGTACACGGGCGACCGACTCCATCTGAACATGGCCGACGACCCGATCGACGTCGCCGACCCGCTGACTCCCTGAAGGGCGGGCAGCGACCATGGGGAGTCGACCAGACGCGCGCTCTCAGCCCTGCAGGGTCATCCGGCCCGAATCGTCGTTGGGCGAGTACGGGTTGTGGGCGATCTCCCAGAGATGGCCGTCGGGGTCGGCGACGTACGAGGAGTAGCCACCCCAGAACACGGGCTGTGGCTCCTTCACTGCGGTCGCACCGGCCGCAACCCACTCGTCGAACACCGCGTCGACCTCGGCGGGACTGTCGCAATTGAGCGCCAAGGTCACCGCTCGGAAACCCGACCCGTCAGCGTCGACGGCGGCGTCGTCCGCGAGCGGTTCGCGGCCGTGCAACCCCAGAACGCTCCCCTGCATCCGGAAGAAGGCGACCTGGTCGTTCGAGCTCGACGACGAACGCCAGCCGAGCGACTCGTAGAACGTGGTCGCCCGGGCGACGTCGGCCACGCCGAGCGTGACCATGGAGATGCGCTGGGGGACCGTCACGAGCGGCCCTGATCAGTCGAGCGTGATCGGCTCGTCGTCGGCGTCGGTGAACGCCTCGCCGGCGGCGTCGGGGTCGGTGGCGTTGGGGTCGGGCTTGAGACCGGCGGCGATCATGACTCTGTCGCTGATCTCGACCATCACCTCGGGATTCTCGATGAGGAACGTCTTCGCGTTCTCGCGGCCCTGACCGAGCTGCTCGCCCTCGTACGTGAACCAGGCGCCCGACTTGGTGACGATGCCGAGGTCGACCGCCATGTCGAGCAGCGCGCCCTCGCGGCTGATGCCCTTGCCGTACATGATGTCGAACTCGGCCTGCTTGAACGGCGGCGACACCTTGTTCTTCACGACCTTGACCCGGGTGCGGTTGCCGACCACCTCGGCGCCGTCCTTCAACGACTCGATGCGGCGGATGTCGAGGCGGACCGAGGAGTAGAACTTCAGCGCCCGGCCGCCGGGTGTGGTCTCGGGCGACCCGAACATCACACCGATCTTCTCGCGCAGCTGGTTGATGAAGACGGCGATCGTCTTGGTCTTGCTGAGGTTGCCGGTGAGCTTGCGGAGCGCCTGGCTCATCAGCCGGGCCTGCAGCCCGACGTGGGTGTCGCCCATCTCGCCCTCGATCTCGGCGCGCGGCGTCAGGGCGGCGACCGAGTCGACCACGACCACGTCGATCGCACCCGACCGGACCAGCATGTCCGCGATCTCGAGCGCCTGCTCGCCCGTGTCGGGCTGGGAGATGAGCAGCTGGTCGATGTCGACGCCGATCGCCTTGGCGTACACCGGGTCCATCGCGTGCTCGGCGTCGATGTACGCGCACACGCCGCCGTTGCGCTGGGCCTCGGCCACGACGTGCATCGCCAGCGTCGACTTGCCGGACGACTCGGGACCGTAGATCTCGGTCACGCGCCCCCGGGGCAGCCCGCCGATGCCCAGCGCGAGGTCGAGCGACAGAGCGCCGGTGGACACCGACTCGACGGCCATGGTGCCCTTCTCACCCATCCGCATGATCGACCCCTTGCCGAACTGCTTGTCGATCTGCGACAGCGCCATGTCGAGCGCCTTGTCACGGTCGTTGCTCATGTTGTTCTCCTACTTCCTGCTTCGTTCGGGGGCACGAGCCCGATCCGTCTGGTGATGACTGATGAGCACCGTACGGAAGGGGTGTGACGGTGTTCGGCGAATGACATCACTGTAGTTGTCGAACAACCGTTCGGCAAGCATCGTCGGGAACGACCGTTCGATCGACCGGCCGGCCGACCCCGCCGCGCGCCCCCGAGCCTTCGGAGCCCGGCCCTCAGAGCGTGGCGTCGGTCTCGCCGGCCAGCTCGGCCGGCGTGGGACGGCGCATCCACAGATCGACGGCCTGCCAGAGCGTGAACGAGATCGGGTAGAACAGCGCCGGCCCGATCAGGGCCACGCCGGCCGTGACGATCACCGTGCCGAGCACGGGCACGTCGGGAGCCGTGACCGCCACCATCACCAGGATCGTCAGCAGGATGGTGCCGAACGTCAGGATGATGTTGGCCGTGATCGCGCCGAGTTCGAAGGCCTCGTCGCCCCGGCGGTACGCGTGGCCGCACCGCCGGCACCGATCCTGACGCCGGAACCACCCGACGAAGTAGGCCTTGCGATCGCCGCACCACGCGCACCGCCGCGTGATGCCCCGGGCGAGCAACCTCGGCCGGGACGGGAAGTCGGTGACCGGCTGGATCTCGCTCACACTCGCACGATAGCGACCGGGTTTGCCAGACTCTCCGCCGATGGAACGAAGTCTCGCGGGCGTGCTGTTCCTCGTGGCAGCCGTCGCGCTCAGCGTGAGTGCCGGCGCGTGGTGGATGCAGCGGATCGTGTTCACCCCCGATTCCTCGCGCGACACCGCTGCTGCGATCCTCGAGGATCCCGACATCCGCCAGGACATCAACACGGTCGTCACCGGGGCGAGCGCGCCGGTCGTCGAACGGTCGGCGTCCGACCTCGGGACCTTCCTCGAGACCGAGATCCTCAGCACGCGGGCCGGCGCGGCGATGATGGGCCCGATCATCGAAGAGGCCCACGACCGGGTCATCGGCAACCGCGACGACGATCCGATCAGGCTCACCGGCGCACAGATGGTCGACATCGTGCGCGACCAGCGCGCCGCCGACGTGCAGACCGTCACGATGCCGATCAACCCGATCGGCACGCTGCGCACCACCAGCACCGCGCTGACGTGGATCATGATGATCTCCGCCGGGCTCGCCGCCGTCACGCTGCTGCTCGCCGTCGTCACACGGCCCGAGCGGCGCGACGTCCTCCGCGGGCTCGGCGAGTTCGGCTTGGCCCTCGCCGTGTCGATCCTCGTGTTCGGCTACCTGCTCCCGGTCCATCTCATGAGCGCCATCGACAACAGCACGTGGACGCAGGTCGTCCCGCGGCTCGCGCTCCGCACGCTGCCCGTGGTGCTCGGGTCGGCGGCGATCTTCGCACTCGGCGGGCTGGGACTCGTGATCGCATCGGCGAGCACGTCGCGCCGGCGGCAGTGGTCGACGCCGCTGTCGGTCGCCCGGTACCGCGGCGGCGAGAATCCGGGCTGGGGCTGATCACTCATGACGCTGACCGCCAACGGCCATCCGCTCGACACCTCGCCTGATCGATTCGGCGAGCTCGAGCCCGCCAACGACCTGCTCGATGACCCGGCAGGGCTGCGAGCGGCGATGGACGAGCGCGGCCACCTCTTCTTCCGCGGGTTGCTGCCGGCCGAGACGGTCCTGGAAGCGCGCCGCGAAGTGTTGCTGAAGTACGCCGTGCTCGGCGAGGTCGACGACCGTTTCCCGATCGAGGACGCCATCGCCGGCGACCGGCTCGGCGTGGACACCGCCAACGTCCGCGCCTTCTCCGAGAGCGTCCGGAACGGGTACTGGTACCGGTCGGTGACCGATCACCCCGACCTGCTGGCGGTCCACGCGGCACTGCTCGACGGCCCGGTCCGCTCGTTCGACTTCCGCTGGCCACGGTTCGCCCGACCCGGGGAGGGCTGCGGCTTCCACTGCGACGGCCCGTACATGAACCGTGGCACGCCGATGGAGCGGATCTTCTCGAGCTGGATCCCGCTCGGCCACGTCGCCCGTGAGGACGGCGCGCTCATCGTCCTCGAGGGCAGCCACCGTTCCGACCAGCTCGACGGCTACCTCGATGCCGACGCCGACCGCGACGGCCTCCAGTGGCTCGACGACGACCCCGTCGTCGTGCAGGAGCGGTACGGCGACCGCTGGCTCACCATCGACTTCGAACCCGGCGACGTGCTGTGCTTCGGCATGAGCACGCTGCACGGTGCGCTCGACAACCAGTCGCCCACGGGGCGGTGCCGGCTCTCGTCGGACACCCGCTACCAGCGTGTCGACGAGCCTGCCGACCCGCGCTGGAACGGCGAGCGGATCGAGGGCCACGGCGGCCGCCGCGTGTTCTACCCGGGCCTCGGCCGCTGGAACAACGACGACTTCCAGGACGAGTGGAAGGACGTCGACGAACGCGGGCGGATGATCATCCGCGAGACGCCGTGACCGACGGCGCCCGGCTCGCGTGACCTACTTCACCCGGTTGCCGCGCTGCCAGACGTGGGTGACGCGGACCGGGTCACCCCACACCGAGCGGTCGTCGAGCGGGTTCGAGTCGAACGCGATCACGTCGGCGTCGTAGCCCTCGATCAGCTGGCCGGTGCGCGGCGCCTGCGGGCCGAGCGTCTCGGGTCCGTTGGCCGTCGCCGCCTCGATCGCCTCGAGGTCGGTCATGCCGGCGTTGATCAGCGCCAGCACCTCGCGGCTGTTCTCGCCGTACATCTGACCGGAGACGAAGATGTCGCAGCCCGTCGCGATGCGCACGCCCTTCGCGATGGCGATCTTCATCGCCTGCTCGTGGGCCCCGGCCACCATCTGGCCCTTCTCGTACGCGTAGCGCGGCAGCGCGTCGACCTGGTGCAGCAGCTCGTCGACGACGAACCGTGTCGGCACGTACATCGCGCCGGTCTCGACCATGAGGTCGGCGGCCTCCTCGTCGAGGAAGCTGCCGTGCTCGATCGTGTGACAGCCCGCTCGCAGCGCGGCCATGATCCCGGGCTTGCCGTGGCAGTGGGCGGCGACGATCCGCTCGGCCCTCGCCGCCTCGCCGACGATGGCAGACAGCTCCTCGTCGGAGAACTGCTGGTGGATCGGGTGGTCGACCTCTGACATCACGCCGCCCGAGGCGCAGATCTTGATCAGCTTGGCGTTGGTGCGCAGGTTGGTCCGCACGGCCTTGAGCACCTCGGGGACGCCGTCGCAGAGGATGCTGAACCCGCCGTTGCAGCCGAGCTCGTGGACGAAGTCGAGTGGGAACGAATGGAGGTCGCCGTGCCCACCGGTGGTCGACAGCACCCGGCCGGCGGCGTGGATGCGCGGGCCACGCATGCGGCCCTCCTCGACGGCGGGCGCCAGGCGGATGCCCGGGCCGCCGACGTCGCGGACGCTGGTGATGCCGGCGTCGAGCACCTTGCCGGCATCGTCGACGGCTCGCGCGGCGCCGGTGACCGGATCCAGGGTGGCGAGCGTCTCGATGTTCGGCGTCGGCATGCCGATCAGGTGCGTGTGGCAGTCCCACATGCCCGGCATGGCGGCCGGCACCTCGTGCACGTCCTCGTCGGGCTTCGCCGGAGGCGCACCGGCGGTCGGCCCGGCATAGACGATCTCGCCCTGGTCGGACACGACCGTTCCCTGCTCGACCGGTGCGCCCCGGCCGGGGATCAGGACATCGGCGACGATGCGGGTTGGCATCGCGCCAACTTACGCAGTTCGTGCCGAGCGGACGATCCGGGAGCGGCGCTGGAGGATTCTTCGAGGCCGATGTCGATTCGGGGTCGTCTCGCGCGTCATGGTGGTGTCGGCGACCGTCGCCGGCCATCACACCGAGGAGTTCACATGAAGTACTTCGTTCTGCTCGCCGGCTACGGCGAGATGCCGCCGTGGGACGAGCTGACCCCGGAGGAGCAGGAGGCCGGCATGGCCCAGCACGTCGCGTTCGACGAGGCGTGCGCCGCCCGGCCCGGCGTCGAGATCACGAGCGCCGAGGCGCTGGCGGACGGCTCGACGGCCACGACCCTGCGCACCCGCGGCGGTGACATGACGATCACCGACGGTCCGTTCGCCGAGGCGGCAGAGCACATCGGGGGCTACTACGTGCTCGATGCTCCCGACCTCGACACGGTCATCGACCTGTGCAAGGTCCTGCCCGCCTATGACATCGACATCCGACCCGTCCTCGACGCACCCTGACCGGACCGTCGAGCGGGTCTACCGGGCCGAGTGGGGGCGGTTGCTGTCACTGCTCGTCGCACGGACGCGGCGTCTCGATCTGGCCGAGGACGCCCTCGGCGAGGCGTTCGCACGCGCCGCGGAGCGCTGGCCGGCGGAGGGTCTGCCGGCCAGCCCCACCGCGTGGCTGTACACGACCGCCCACCGGCTCGTCGTCGGACGGCTGCGCGCCGAGGCCGTCGCCGGCCGCAAGGCGCCGCTGCTGGCGGTCAGCGCAGGTTGGGAGCAGCCGGAGGATGCGAGCGAGGGCTGGGCCGACGATCGCCTGCAGCTGATCCTCCTCTGCTGCCACCCGGCGCTGTCTCGCGAGTCGCAATCGGCGCTCGCCCTCCGCCTCGTCATCGGCACGCCGACGGAGCAGATCGCTCGCCTGTTCCTCGTCGAACCGGCAACGATGGCAGCGCGCGTGACCCGGGCGAAGAAGAAGATCGTGCTGGCCGGCATCCCGCTCGGCGCGCCGGTCGAGGACGAGCTCAGATCGCGCCTCGACGAGGTCTGCCGGACGATCTACCTGGCCTTCACCGCGGGCTACACGCCGGGCAGCGGACCCGACCTGTTGCGGGCCGACTTGGCCGGCGACGCCGTGCGGCTCGCTGCTCTGCTGCACGAGCTCGTCCCCGAGGCCGCCCAGGTGAGCGCCATGCTCGCCCTGCTGCTGCTCCAGCACTCTCGACGCGACGCACGCGTGCACGCCGGGCGCCTGGTCACCCTCGCCGAGCAGGATCGCTCGTCGTGGCACCAGGACGAGATCCGCGCCGCGCTCGACGTCGCCACCGGCCTGCAGCCGAGCGACGGCTACGCGGAGGAGCTCCGCCTCCAGGTGCTCATCGCCGCCGAGCACGCGCAAGCACCGACCGCCGACGCGACGGACTGGGCTGCGATCACCGGCCACTACGCCGACCTGGAAGCCCTCACCGGCTCGGCCGTCGTGCGGCTGAACCGCGCCGTCGCCGTGGCCGAGGTCGAGGGTGTGGAGGCGGGGCTCGTGCTGCTCGCGGGCCTCGACGATCTCCTCGACGGCAATCACCGCCTGCATGCCGTGCGCGCCGACCTCGCAGAGCGGGCCGGCGATCTCGATCTCGCCGTGGCGTCGTATCGCAAGGCCATCGACCGGTGCGCCAACGAGGTCGAGCGAGCGCACCTGAGCGATCGGCTCGCCGCGCTCGAAGGTCCCTGACCGCCGAGGAGCGGGAGACGCCGCTCACGGCGTGGCGAGCGTCAGCTGGTCGGGGCGGGTGAGGATGTCGAGGCGCGGGCGGCTGAGCTCGTGGAGGTCGCCGTTGGGTGATCGCAGCAGGAAGTGCCCGGCCCCGAGGGGCTCGAGTCTCCAGTGCTGCTCGTGCACCAGGTGGTGGTGGAACCAGCACAGCAGGGCCAGGGTGTACGCGTCGGTCTCGCCGCCGTCGGCCCAGTGCACCGTGTGGTGGGCGTCGCACATCTCGGCGGGCACCTCGCAGCCCGGGAACCGGCACCCACCGTCTCGGTCGACGAGCAGTCGCCAGAGCGGATCGGGCACGGTGCGGGTCTGACGGCCGTAGTCGATGACCGCTGAGCCGGCGTGGGTGATCATCCGGTGGACGCCTGCGTCACACGCCAGCCGTCGCGCCGCATCGGGAGTGATGACGTGGCTGTCGAGCAGGCTGATGCCGTTGCGGGTCAGCAGCGTCTCGTACGGGATGGTGACGTCGACCTTCGGTGGGCGCTTCCTCGTGCCGACGGGCTGCTCGAAGTGGCTGAGCGTGAAACGCGCCATCGTGACCAGCGCATCGGCGTTGCGCTGGCCCCGGGTGCGGGTGTCGCCCTCGGCCGGCACCGACAGCATCGACAGCGCGGCTCGCACGACTGCCGTGCCTTCGTTGTCGAGCGCGCCGGTGATCTGGCTCATGCCCCGATCGGTCTTGGTCACCGAGAACCGGCGCAGCTCGAACCCGTCGCGCTCGCGCTCCTCGACCGCGTTCGCCCGCTCGGTCGCAGCCCATGCGTCGAGCATGGTCTTCGCTTCGCGGTACGGCCGACGCCGAACCCAGTCGGCGAACAGCAGCTCGTCGCGCTCGAACGCGGAAGCGATCGACTCGTGCCACACGTCGGCCACCGCACCGACCGTGGCCTCGGAGACGAGGCCCAGTCGGAACAGGTCGGCGACGTGCGGCATCTTTGCCAGCCGCTCGCCGAGGAACAGCACCCGCTTGCATGTGCCGACGGGCTCACCCGTCGCCGCCGCCATCCAGGCCGACGGTGACCGGTAGCCCTTGCCCATCCAGTCACCGGCCTCGACAGCCGCGAACCAACTCGTGATCTCGAGGTAGCGAGCCGCGCGCCGATCGCAGGTCAGCTCGGCCAGCTGATCGGCCCGCTCCCCTGAGATCGACGCCATGGGACCATGATGACGAGCGGGTGTGACAGTCATGATGAGATGCTGTCGGGGTCGGCGAGTCGTTGGACCCGACCTCGCCACCTGCGACTCAGGTGAGCTCGGAGATCTCGAACAGGTGGCCGTCCGGGTCCCGGAAGAAGGCTCTCGTCTCGCCCTGTCGCACGTGCGGCGGCGCCAGGAACTCCGCCCCTCGCGAGCGGAGCAGCTCGTAGAGGCCGAGACAGTCGCTGACGCGGAAGATGAGCTGCGTCGAAATGCGATCGACGTCGGTCGGCGCCTCGAGCGTCACGGTCGGCTTCCCGTCGTCGGGACCACCGCCCGTCACCAGCAGGATCCAGTTGCCGAGCAGGTCGAGCACGACCGAGCTGCCGCCGTACTCGCCGTACACCGAGGCGTCGAGGACCTCGACGTACCAGTCGCGGCTCGCCTCGACGTCACTCACGACCAGCATGTGGGTCAGCGCCGATGCCTCGAAGCGGTCCACGTCAGCTCCTCGGGACCTCGGACCAGGGCAGCTCCTTGTCGACCCGTGGCTCGCCGGGCAGGCCGAGCACCTGCTCGCCGAGGATGTTGCGGAGGATCTCGGACGTGCCGCCCTCGATCGAGTTCGCCCGCACCCGGAGGAACGCGTACTGCAGGCTCTTGCCCGCACCGGTGGCGTCGAGCTCGGTCGGGCGCCGGAACGTGTAGTCGTAGCCGACCAGGCCGTCGGCACCGAGCAGGTCGATGCAGAAGCTGTAGAGCCGCTTGTTGAACTCGGAGAACTCGAGCTTGGCGACCGACATCTCCGGTCCGGGGTTGCCGGCCTTGGCGGCCTCGGCGGCGCGCAGGTTGGTGAGCCGGCCGACTTCGCCGCGCACCCAGAGCCGCATCAGCTCGTCCTTGCGGGACGCGGTCTTCGCCGACCCGTCGAGCTCACGCCAGACGGCGACCGCGTCGTTGGCGGCCCCACCCCGGCGCGGCTTGGCGCCGCTCGCCGAGCCGGTGCCGATCGCCGAGCGTTCGTTCATCAGCGTGGTCAGCGAGGCGCGCCACCCCTCCCCCTCCGCGCCGATCCGGTTCGCGTCGGGCACCCGGACGTCGGTCATGTAGACCTCGTTGAATTCGGCCTCGCCGGTGATCTGGCGGAGCGGCCGCACCTCGACCCCCGGCGCCTTCATGTCGAGCGCGAAGTACGTCATCCCCTTGTGCTTCGGGATGTCGGGGTTGCTGCGGGTGACCAGCATCCCCCAGTCGGCGAGGTGCGCCAGTGTGTTCCAGACCTTCTGGCCGTTGACGATCCACTCGTCGCCGTCACGGACCGCCTTGGTGGCGAGCCCGGCGAAGTCGGACCCTGCGCCGGGCTCGGAGAACAGCTGGCACCACTTCTCCTCGCCGGTGAACATCGGCCGCAAGAACCGCAGCTTCTGCTCGTCGCTGCCGTGGGTGACGATGGTCGGTCCCGCGAGCGCCATGAAGAACGACGTCGGGTCGGCGGGGGCGGCCCCTGCGTCGCGCATCCGCTTCTGGACCAGTCGGTTGAGGTCGGGGCGGACGCCGAGCCCGCCGAAGCCGACCGGGAAGTGGACCCACGCCAGACCGGCGTCGTAGCGGGCGCCGCGGAACTCCACGTCGCTCATCACGGCGGGGTCGTGCTCGGCGAGGAAGGCATCGACGGCCTCGGTCACCGACTGGGTCTGGTGGTCGCTGCTCACGGGCGTGAGTCTCGCGGAACGGGATGTGTCGTTCGGCATCGAACCTGGCAGACTGAGAGTTCCCATGGTGGCCGTAGCTCAGCTGGTGGTAGCGCCAGGTTGTGATCCTGGAGGTCGGGGGTTCAAGTCCCCTCGGTCACCCCACGCAGGCCAGGCAGTTGGGGGGCGCGATGCCGCCCCCTACACTGCCTGAGCCGCAGCGGCCCGAGGTCGCAGCACCCGCCTCTAGCTCAACGGCAGAGCAGTGGACTCTTAATCCATTGGTTCAGGGTTCGAATCCCTGGGGGCGGACTCCCAAAGTGTAGATCTACCTGGCATTTCACCCGGGAGATTGGTCTACCGTCGCGAAGATTGATGACGTAGGGTCGCTACAGGGTCGCTACACCCGGCGAACGAACACTAGCGCCGGAGCAGTGTGTGCAAGGTTCGAAGTCGTGCCGAGGGTTGTCGAGGGACTGGAACCCGTGGACGCGTCCTCGAGACGTCAGCCCTTGTGGCGGATCACCCGTATGAGCGTCGGTCACAGACCGCGCTCATGGCGAGAGTGCCTGCTACTGGTTGCGATCTGCTGGCAGGGTCAACCGTGTACGAACAGCCCTCCCTCATCGAGAATCTCGCCGTACCAGCTATGTGAGACACGGACGCTGCGACCCGTCTAGAGCTGCGAGGTGACCCGAACTTCGCACCCCGCTCGAATGCCGGCCGATTCAGTGCCCGAACGAGTGTTCGTGGATTGGTGCCGAAATCCATCGACCACAGTAGTGGTTCCTCATCCCGACGCCTGTCGTGCGCGGGAGCTTGCGATTCCCGCGCGCGGTCGAAGGGCCGACATCGGGTACCCGCATGGTTGCCAACGCTGGGATTGGCAGCGGCCCACCTCTCGTCAGCCCGCGATCGGAAGGGCGGTTCTTCAGCGGGTCGGACTGTGCTGCGGCGTCGCGATATCGAGCGCCCGACTTGGGTAGCTGCCGAGCGCCCCCGGTGGCGGGTGCTGCGCTCCCGGGCGGGCTCCGGTCCAACGGCGCGACGACGACGACCCCGGCTTACCGGGTCACGTCGACGCTGATGATCAACACATCGTCGCCCGGTGTGAACTTCATCACGTCGACTTCGCCGCCGTGCCTGCTCGACGCGTAGATGATCGTGTGGTCGAAGACGAGCACAGGTTCGTAGGTCTCGAGGCCAACGTTGGTGGCCCTGCTCACCATCGCCTCCAACGAGCCGTCGTCGACCCGGAACTCGGTCTTCACCAGCGACCCCGTGGGAGCAGTCACATGCCCCTGCTCCACGAACAACGAGATCATCTTGTTGCCATCGCCGTCACGTTCGGCAGCGAAGTACTCATCGCCGACCCGCAGCATTTCCTCTTGGCGCTCGGTCAGCTCCGCACCGTTGACGACGACCACGTCGTCGGAACCGCTGTCGTCACCTCTCAGCATCCAGCCGGCCAGGCCACCCAGCACCAGCGCGACGACCGCGATCAGCACGATCAACACGCCGCGTGAACCATGCCTCGATGGTGTGTCGGTCTCGTGCGCCATCGGCCGGTCCAGCGTCTCGGTTCCCATTTCAACCCCCTCTCCTCACTCCTCATTTTCTGCTGCGCCTGCCAGCCGCACAAGACCCGAACGGCCGGTCGTCCTGCTGACGTCCGTCCGTGCCGCTCAGCGCGAGGCACTTGTGATCGACATCGAGCCTGCACGGCGCCGCCACTACTCCGGCACGAAGCGCCTGCTCGCGCCCGGTAGCCGGCGCGCGGCACAGCACACCAGCACGGGAACGCCCACGCGTAACACGACCGTCCCTGGCGGGCGCGGTACTGTGCGCACGTGTGGGGCGCTACAGAGTGCCCGCTCCGGGGGCGACACTCTGTCGGAAGACCCTTCGCCGCTCCCTGGTGATCTACGGGCCGCACGGCGGCGTGAAGCGCAGACGGTCGCCATAGCGTTGCGCAAGTTGCCAGCTGCGCTGCCCACCACAGTGCGCTCTGGCGCCCACTCGGTACCCGGCGATTCCCGCGCCCCCGCCCTCCCGGCATCAGCGCACATGTCGCGACCAACCTGGGCTGGCCACGACCTCGGCGGGCGTCCGATGAGGCATCCCCTAGGGGACGCGGCACGCGTCGAACCCGCCTCCCCGAGTAGGCGGTGCGTGACGCTCGACAGCGGTTCGCTTCAGCGCGCGTTCGGGACGGTGTGGCGCGCGCGTTCCGGTCGATCCACCGCGGGCTCAACCGGAACACAACCAAGCGTCCGCTGTGACGCAACTGGTTGACGTCACAGTCCAGGCATGGAGTTCCTCGCCAACGAAGTCCTCGCTCCGTACTTGGGCTCACTCCTCAGCCCTGGGGTCCTCGCCATCGCAACGGTGACGGCGCTGGTGTTCCTGAGCGGTGTGGGTGCCCTCGCCGTCGAGTGGTGCGACGGCGTCGGCCGCTGGATTCGTCGGCAGCTCGGACAGAGCCTCGAACGAAGAGGCTCTACCGAACGCGAGGTGGCGCTCGATCACACTCATCGGGTGCCCCTCACGCGCTCCGGGACACCCCTGACGCGCGTCATCCGGTAGGCGTTCGGGGGCACGGGCGACGGCCGAACGGGGCGATCCCAAGAAATGGCCGCGGCATCTCCGTCATCATCCCGACCGATCCCGATCCTGAGCCGGCGCACTCGATGCGCCTGGGCAGGTCTGAGCCCCGCCCCGAGCGACGCCCTCCTGCGTCCTGGCTCAGCGGCACACGCCGAAGATCCTGACCTCGATGAACGGGTCGTCGTCGTAGTTGGCCTTCCGGCTGAGGATCGGGTGCGTCTGTGGGCCGCTGGGTGACAGCTCGGTCGTCTGGATCACGTCGGAGCCCGCTGCGGGGTGGTCCACCCACCGACTCGTCGTGCCCGAGACGTGGGAGTCGCGCTCGTAGTACTGCTCGCCGCCCTCCCTGAAGACGGAGAAGACGAACTCGAGGTACTTCCCACTCCGGATCACGAGGTGGTCCGCACCGCCGGCGTAGGAACTCACCTGGTGCGACGAGACCTGGAACGTCTCGAAGTGTGGCGTGTCGAAATCGCCCACCGGATACTGACCCATCACGACCTCGTCGCCGCCGTCCAGGCAGCCGGTCCCGTTGGCGTCCACGACCTCCGCGATCAACACGTCGCCGGCGACGGGATCGAACCCGTCGACACCGTCGACGTCGGTGTACGCGACTGCGAACATCGCCTGGCGTGGGATGCAGTACGCATCGAAGACATACCCTGGCATGTCCGGCACCGGGTCTCCGGGCCGGGCATCACCATGCGCAACGTGGGCGTCGAACGCCGGATCGGCGATCTCGATCAGCAGATAGCTGCCGGCACCGTTGACGTGGCAAACCTCCACCTTCTCCTGCCCCGCCGTCACGACGGCAGCACCCGATACGACGGCCAGCGCGGCAACGACGCTCATCATCAAAGAGCGCTTCATCGCAATTCCCCTTCCGAACGAGCGGAACCCGCTTCGGATCGGAGCAGCAGTCCGGGAGGCCGCCCGCTCTGATGTCCATTGTCCTCCCCACCCGGGCTCGCAGCAACCGTGCCCGACGGGTACCTGCCAGTGGCCTGACGTCGCTGGGGTCACGGATCGGTTCCGGGCCGCATGGGAGACCCATCCTCGTCACGGCAAGCCGAGCCGGCGCCAGCGATGCAACTGGCGTCCTGCACGGGCTCGCGTACGTGAGGACCGGTGTCGCGCCCGGCACCTGCTTCGCCGTCACCGAAGCCCCAGCGACAGCAGCCGATCCGTCCATCCGGGTCGCCTGACGCGCCGACGCCGGTCGAGAGGGCGGAACGCCGGCGTCGTGCCGGCGATCTTCCGGTCAGCGGCCGGCGCGTAGAATGCTGGTGAAGGGGCCGCGCCCGACTGCGGTCCGGTCACGACCGCTGCGCGGCCTGCGGGAGGCTGCCATGAGCACGGTCCGCCATCGCACGATCATTGCGTTCCTCGCGTGCGTCACCGTCACGGTCGCCGCCGGTGTCACGTTCCGGGCCTGGAGCGCCGACGCCGCGCCGGGCGACACGGGCACCACGTTCGTACCCCTCGCGCCCTGTCGGCTGGTCGACACCCGCCCGACCCCCGACCGCGTCGGCAGGTTCGGCGCCTTCACGATCGCCGACACGCGGACCGTCGCGGCCCACGGGACGAACGGTAACTGCACGATCAGCCCCGATGCGGTGGGGCTGTCGCTGAACGTCACCGCCGCAGGCGCCAGCTCCCCGACGTTCCTGACGATCTGGCCCGGTGGTCCACGCCCGCTCGCGTCCAGCCTGAACCCGGTGCCCGGTCAGCCGCCGACCCCCAACGCCGTCACGACCGACCTGTCAGCTGTCGGCACGTTCGACGTCTACAACCTCGCCGGCACCGTCGATGTGATCATCGACGTGAACGGCTACCACACCGCCTCCTCGCTCCAGCAGCTCGCGGCCACCGACGACGCGCTGGAGTCGGACGTCCAAGCGCTCCAGACCGCCGATGCTGCGCTCGAATCCGACATCCAGGCCCTCCAAGCCGGTGGCTCAGCACTGCGGTCGGACGTCGAGGCGCTCGAGACCGCCCACGCGTCGCTGACGTCGGAGGTCACGGATCTGGGGGATGCACACGCGGCACTCGAAGCAGCGGTCGCGGAGCAGTTCGCGAACCGGTACTCCCCCTACCTCGTGCCTGCGGCGGCGTTCCACGCGGACTCACCGGGCGCGAACTACTTCTACAGCTTCACGACCGGGCGCTACAGCGCCGGCGACGGCTGCCACTACGCGCCGGCGGAGCTGCCGCACGCGGCCACGATCGACAGCATCGACTTCTACCTCTACGACAACGAACCGTCGGACAACCTCACGGTCGAGCTGGTGCGGAAGGTTCTGGCCACGACCTCGAGTGCATGGCCCATCGCCGCCGGCAGGACGAGCGGCAGCTCGACGTCGATCCAGATCATCACCGACGACACGATCACACACCCGGTGGTCGACCGCGACTACGCCTACTACCTCACCCTCTGCTTCCCGGCGAGCGGCGGGCCGCTCGAGGTCGCCGGCGCCGCGATCTACCTGAGCCCCGGCTGATCGCTACCCGCCGCTACGGCCGTAGCCACTCGGCGACCCGGTCGACACCGTCGCCGGTCCTTGCACTGACCTCGACGACCTCGACGGTCGGATTGACCTGGCGCAGGTGCTCGTAGAACGCGTCGAGGTCGAAGTCGAGATGCGGCAGCAGGTCGATCTTGTTGACGAACACGGCGTCGACGGCGTGGAACATCACCGGGTACTTGAGCGGCTTCTCCTCGCCCTCGGTGATCGCGTACACCATCGCCCGCCGGTCTTGGCCGACGTCGAACTCGGCGGGGCACACGAGGTTGCCGACGTTCTCGATCAGCACCACGTCGAGCTCGCTGAGCGGCAGGCGGGACAGACCCGAACGGACCATGACCGCGTCGAGGTGGCACTCCCCGCCGAACCCGGCATCGGTGTTGACGAGCGCGATCGCTGCGGTCCCGACGTCGGCCAGCGCATCGGCGTCGATCGACGTCGCGATGTCGCCCTCGAGGACACCGACCCGCACGCCGGACGCAGCAAGCTCGGGGATCGCTCGTCGCAGCAGGCTCGTCTTGCCGGCGCCGGGCGACGACATCAGGTTGACCATCCGCACACGGTGCTCGGCGAGGTCGTCGCGGTTGCGTTGCGCGATCCGGTCGTTCTCGTCGAGGATCGTCTCGAGGATCTGGACCCGCTCGGTGCCCGTCTCGTACCCGCTGTGGTCGCCGACGTCGCGGTGACCGTGTCGGTCCTGGCCGTCGCCACCGTCGTCATGGTCTCCGTCATGGTCGTGGACGTGCACGGTGCCGTCGGGATGGCGGTGGAAGCGACCCATGACGCCCTACGTCGCCGCCCGGTCGGCCGCGGCCGGCGACGCGACGTCGATCGACTCGACCAGGAACTCCTCACCGCTCACGAGATCGGTGTTGACGCCGCCGCACGCCCCGCAGCTCCGCACCGGCATGTCGAGTGTCGTCGACGCGCCGCAGTCGCGACACACGATCACCGCCGGTACATGGTCGACCTCCAGGCGTGCGCCCGCCAACGGCGTGTCACGCACCTGCAGCTCCCAGCAGTACGCGAGCGTGTCGGGCACGACCTGTCGGAAGTGGCCGATGCGGACTCGGACCACCTCGACCTCCCGCCCGGCGGCGTGCTGGGCAACGGTCGAGGCGATCGACCGGCACAAGGAGAACTCGTGCATGCGCGGCACCGTAGGCGGCAGGCGAGTGCACCGTCCATCTGCTCCACGCATCGAGCACCGGATCGTCGGGCGCGTTCACGACCGCAACGTCTGCGACGGCGACTCGCCGAAGCGCTCGCGATACGTCACCGCGAACCGCCCGAGGTGGGCGATGCCCCACCTCGACGCGATGTCGGTCACCGTGATGCCGGCGCCCGGCGCTGCGTCGGCGAGGTCGGCGCGGGCCCGCTCGAGCCGACGGTTGCGGATGTATGCCGTGATCGTCTGGCTGAGGTCCTCGGAGAACTGCTGCTGGAGCGTGCGCACGCTGACTCCGACCGACGCAGCGATGTCGGCGACGGCCAGGCCGGCCGACAGGTTGCGCTCGATGTGGTCGCACGCAGCGCGCACCGTGTTGCGCACGGGAGCCGTCGCCGGCTCGAGCAGCTCGGAGTAGTTCGACGGCTGGCTGTACAGCAGCGAGCTCATCGCGAACTCCTCGAGCTGTCCGTGACCGACGCCGGAATGGAGCAGCGACGCCCGTTCGTAGAGCTCGGCGTGCAGCATCTGCAAGGCGAAGTTCCAGCGGCTCGCTCGCGGGCTCGTGAGGTCGAACGCCGGCTCGAACTCGATCGGGCCCGGCAGCGAGCGACCGAGCAACCGGCTGAGATGGACGTCGAAGGCGGTCCGGTCGATGCGGACCACGAGGTGTGCGGCGTCCGCATCGCAGTCGAGCACCATCGGCTCGCCCGGTCGAGGGACGACGGCGTGGACCGGGCTCGCGTCGATGACCTCCTCCCCGACCGTGACACGCGACGTGCCGTTCGCCGGGACCATCACCAACACGTCGTCGGGGAGTCGCTGCACCTCGACCCGCGCCGCGGTCGTGTAGTCGAGGTAGCCGAGCGTGACGTCGCGGACGAGCACGCCGTGGAACGACGACCCGAACGCCTCGTGGTCGCCGTCGGCGACGTGCACCCGATGAACGCCCAGGAGGTCCCGACCGAACATCGCCGCTTCGGCGGGATCGTCGGCGGCGTAGATGCCGTGCCGACCGAGCGCGGGCGGCAGCCCTCGCGGCTTGAGGCGAGGTCGCGGCTCGTCCCGCGTCCGCCGCGTGTTGAGGGTCTGGAGCCGGGTCAGGCGCCCGGGCATCGTGAACCGTTCCTCGCCGTCCACGCACCACGGATGACGGCGGCGGAAATCGGATAGCAGGATTGCGCGTATTGCACCGTTTGTGGACAGTAGCTGCGCGGGGCGGATAGCTGCAATGCGTCAAGTGGATCTACGTTGTGCTTCCTGGAGCACAAGGGGCAAAGGTCC
>NZ_JASJCS010000062.1 GCF_030065885.1 Ilumatobacter sp.
CCGAAGATCGGCGCCTCCTGGTCCTTGTTGATGGCGATGATGTTCTTCGAGCCCTTCATGCCGACCATGTGCTGGGTCGCACCCGAGATGCCGGCCGCGATGTAGACGTTGGGCTTCACGACCTTGCCGGTCTGACCGACCTGCATCGCGTACGGCACCCACCCGGCGTCGACGATCGCACGCGTGGCGCCGGCGGCGCCCTGCAGCAGCTTGGCGAGCTGGTCGACCATCTCGAACTTCTCGGCCTCGCCGAGGCCTCGCCCACCCGAGACCACCACGGCCGCCTCGTCGAGCTTCGGGCCGGAGGATTCCTCGACATGAACGGCGGTGACCGTGGCGCCCGCCGTCGACCCGAGATCGGGCACCGCAGCGGCCACCAGTTCGCCGGCGCCGGCGCCTCCTGCCTCGGGCTCGAACGACTTCGGCCGGAACGATGCGAGGAACGGGCCCTCACCGGTGAACGTGGTCGTCACGAGCGTCTCGCCGCCGAAGACCGGCGTCGTGACCTTGACGGCGTCGCCGTCGACCGCGATGTCGATGTTGTTCGTGAGCACCGTACGGTCGAGCTTCACCGACAGGCGGCTCATGACGTCGCGGCTCTCGTACGACTGGGGGAACATGATCAGGTCGGGGGCGTCACCGCCCTCGATGACCGCCTTCATGGCGGCGGACCCGGCGGGACCCGGGAGACCTGCGCCGAGATCGCCGGTGGCGTAGACCTTCGCGGCGCCGTGCTCGCCGAGTGCGGCGGCGAACGAGCTCGCATCGCCGACGACGAACGCCGAGATGGAGCCGCCCAGCGAACGGGCCTTCGTGAGGAGCTCGAGTGTGCTCGTCGTCGGTGCGCCGTCGGCGCCCTGAGCGAACACCCAGATGTTGTCGATTCCCATGGTTCTCTTCCTTCGTTCGCTCAGATGACTTTGAGGTTCTCGAGGTGCTCGATGATCTTCAGGTGCGCCTCGCCGTCGTCCTCGATGACCTCTCCGGCCTCACGCGCCGGCGCCTGCGCGACGTCGACGATCTGCTGGCCGGCGCCGCCCCAGCCGACGGGGGTGACACCGAGGTCGCCGGCGGTCACCTCATCGACGGGCTTCGACTTGGCCGCCATGATCCCCTTGAAGCTCGGGTAGCGAGGCTCGACCACACCTGCGGTGACGCTCACGACGGCAGGCAGGCTGCACTCGACCTCGTTGTAGCCGGCTTCGGTCTGGCGGTTGACCTTGAGGGTGCCGCCTTCGACGGCGACGCTCTTGGCGAACGTCACCGACGGCAGCTCGAGCACTTCGGCGAGCTGCTCGGAGACCGTACCCGTGTAGCCGTCCGACGACTCGGTGCCCGTCAGGATCAGGTCGGCGCCGCCGATCTTCTGGGTGGCGGCGGCGAGCACCTTGGCGGTGGTGAGCGCGTCGGAACCGGCCAGCTCGGGGTCGGACACGAGCACGCCCTTGGCAGCGCCCATCGCGAGGGCGGTCCGCATGCCAGACACCTCGCCGTCCGCGGCCATCGACACGATGCTCACCTCACCCTCACCGGCGGCGTCGACCAGCTGCAGTGCCATCTCGACGCCGTAGCTGTCGGACTCGTCCAGGATGAGCTTGCCCTCGCGCTTCAAGGTGTTCGTCGAGGGATCCAGCTCACCCGGCAGGGCCGGGTCGGGGATCTGCTTCACGCACACGATCACATTCATGCCGACCATTGTTACTCGCCGGTCACTTGCCGTCCCAACCGGGCTCGACCCCCGGCGTCGGTCGGCCGGCCGCACCCGCGCTGCTACCGTCCCCCTCTTGCGGATCATGCTCGTGGTCAACTCGTTCGCGTCGTCGGTCACGGCGCGGAACACCGTCGTCGTCCACCGGCGTCTCGGGCAGGGTCACGACGTCGAGGTCGTCGAGACGAACCGCCGCGGCCACGCCACCCGGTTCGCCCACGATGCCGCCCGGCGCGGCATCGACGTCGTCGTCGGCTACGGCGGCGACGGCACCCTCAACGAGGTGGCGACCGGCATCGCCGGCACCGACACCGCACTCGGCGTGCTCCCCGGCGGCTCGACGAACGTGTTCGCGAGAACGCTCGGCATGCCCAACGACCCGGTCGCGGCCGCCGACCACCTCGCCGCCGGCCTCGACGCCGCCGACCTGCGCCCGATCGGCCTCGGCCGCGTGAACGGCCGCTTCTTCTGCTTCCACACCGGCATCGGCTTCGACGCCGCCGTGGTCGAAGCCGTCGAACGGCGGGCGTCGCTGAAGCGCTGGCTCGGCCATCCCCTGTTCATCTCGGCCGGACTGACCACCTGGCTGCGCGGGTACGACCGCCGCGCCCCGCACTTCTCGCTGCGGCACGGTGACGAGCGAGTCGACGACGGGTACTTCGCGATCGTCTTGAACACCAACCCGTACACCTATCTCGGCAACCGCCCGCTCGACCTCTCCCCCGCCGCGACGCTCGACCGCGGTCTCGTGGTCGTGGCGTTCCGGACGTTGCGGGTCGGGCCGATCCTCAAGGGCCTCGGGTCGGCCCTGCGGGGCGGCGGGGTGACCGCGAGCGAGCACCTCGTCGAGTGGCGCGACGTCGACGAGATGGTGGTCGACGCCGAGACACCGTTCCCGTACCAGCTCGACGGCGACTACCTCGGCGACGTCGACCGGCTCGAGTTCCAGCACGTGCCCGACGCCGTGCAGCTCGTGTTCCCCGCCGAGCCGGCCGACTCAACCGGCTGAGCCGGCCACCGAGCGCCGGACCGTCAGCGCGACGTCGGGCACGTTGGTGCAGATGCCGTCCACGCCCCAGGCGATGAGCTGTCGCATGCGGTCGGCGTCGTCGCACGTCCACGTGTTGACCGCCAGGCCGGCCCGGTGGGCGGCGCGGACGGCGGGCTCGCCGAGCTGACCGACGAACGGGTGGATCGCGACGTGGCCGGCCGACACGGCGCGAGCGATCGCCGCGTCGTCGGCGTCCATCGTGAGGAGCGCGGTTCGGACGGCAGGCATCGCCACGCGGCAGGCGGCAACCGTCTCGGGCCGGAACGACGAGAGCAGCCAGCGGGCGTCGGCACCCCGCCGCGCAAGGACCGTGGCGAGCCGGTGGACGATCCAGTCGGCCGGGTCGTGGTCCGGTTCGCCGGGGATGTTCTTGATCTCGATGTTGACGACGGCGCCGGCGCACGCGTCGAGCGCGGCATCGAGATCCGGCACGTGCGCCGGCAGATCGGACGCCGGCGTCCGGGCGATCACGCGGCCGTCCGCGAGGGCCGGATCGTGATGGACCACCAGCCGGTCGTCGCCGGTCCGGCGCACGTCGAGCTCGATCGCATCGGCTCCCATCTCGACGGCCCGCTCGAAGGCGGCGACGGTGTTCTCGGGTTCTGCCTGCGATGCGCCGCGATGCGCGATCACGATCGTCATGACAAGAGCGTGCCAGATCGCTCGATGCCGATGGGACGGGGGCGCCGCCCCGGCATCTCGAAAACAGATGGCAGCCGACGTTCTATCTGATCTTCTTGCCAGGGCGGGGGGCACGATCTAACGTACGTACTTGCAGGCCCTCCGCTCCCGCCGAACGATCAGCACGCTGCGTCGCCGCCCTCCGGACCAGCACGGCAGAGCCAACACGCCCGCCGGCAGCCGCCGCCATCAACACCTTCACACCTACGAGGAGCTCCTTCGTGTCGATCCTTGCGTCCAGTCTCGCCCTCGCCGCCAACGCCGATGTGTGGCGCGATCACGCCCTGTGCCGTGACACCGATCCCGACCTGTTCTTCCCGGTCGGCACCACGGGTCACGCGCTGACGTCGATCGACCACGCCAAGCAGGTGTGCGCCGAGTGCAGCGTCGCACAGGAATGCCTCGACTTCGCCCTCGACACCAACCAGGACTCCGGCATCTGGGGCGGCCTCTCCGAAGAGGAGCGCCGCGTCATCCGCCGCAAGCGGGCCGCCGCGCTGCGCGCCGCTCGTGCGGCCGCCGCTGCCGCCAGCTGACCCGGTCACCGCGAGGCGGTGACGATCCAGCGGTTCGCGACGACGTCGTAGGCACACGGCACCGCGATCCCCGACGTGCGCGCCCAGTCGGCCGCGTCGGCCTCGTAGGTCGGCAGCTCGGGCTGCAGCCACCAGCCGGGCGGCCGCAGGCCGGAGTAGCCGTTGACGGTCGGCAACCCGATCTCCTGCGCGATCAGGATCGCGTCGATGTTGGTGTAGTCGATGTCGGGCTCCTCGACGTCGACGACGTAGAACGACGGGCATGCCGCCGGGGGCTCGGCCACGTCGCCGACGAGGGCCAGCTCCGCGCCCCGGTCCAACTCGCGGAACAGCGAGGTCGTGTTGAGCTGCTCGGCCACGATCACCCCCAGCAGCAGGATCGGCGCGACCGATCGCCACGTGGCGAGCCGCCGGTCGCCAGGCGCGGCACCTCCACCGTCGGCGACGTCACGGGCGACGTCGGGATCGGCGTCTGCGCCGGGCCGGCCGCGCACGGCCAGCCAGCACGCGATGGCCGCGCACGCGACCCAGACGTTGACGACCTCGATGCGACCGTAGACGCGGATCGCGTCACCGCCGGGCACGAACCGGTGCACCCACGCCCAGATGCCGCCGAAGGAGAACTGGATCGGCAGCACGACGACGAACGCAGCGACGAGCGAGCAGGCGAGTCCGACGACCGCCGGCGCCGGCCTCGGTGCGTGACGGAGCCGTCGCGCGAGGGCGATACCGGCTGCGAGGGCCGCGACGAGCAACACCGGCGTGACGGCCACGTTGCGGTGGAGCTGGCCGAGCCGCTCGGCATCGAGCAGCGATCCGACGAGCCGACCCCAGACGACGTTGCCGCCGCCGACGTTGACGATGTCGGCCGGTCGAGGCGCGAGGCCGGCGACCTCGTCGTAGCTGCGTGGTTCGCTGTCCTCGAGCGCCGGGAGGTACGTCACCAGGAAGGGCACGAGCATCACACCCAGCGCCGCCAGCGCCACCACGATCGCGTCCCGTCGCTCGACGACGGCGGCCCAGATCGTACGGCCCGCACCGAGCGCCAGGCCGATCGCCACGCCGCCGAGCACCACGAACCCGCCGACGAGCGCGGCGAACCACCCGAAGTAGAAGTTCGACCACAGCAGCAGCCCGAGCAGGGCGCCCGCAGCGGCCGAGAGCAGCAACCGGCGCCGCCGGCTCTCGGCGACCCACGCCTCGAGGCCGAGCAACACGATGGCCGGGATGATCTGCACCGAGTACAGCTGCGGGTGCCCGGTGTCGACGTACAGGTTGTTGGCGAAGGCTGCGGTCGCCGACAGCAACAGCGCCGGCGCCGGCGGCAGGCCGAGATGTCGATCGAGGATCGCGAACATCGACGCGAATCCCACGAGCGTGAGCACGATCAACCCGACCTGGAACGAGACGAACGGGTCGGCACCGAGCAGCCGGAGTGGCGCGTAGACCGCCTGGTTGACGATGAACGTGTCGGAGTAGCCGAGCGTGCCGTCGACCGGGTGGAACATGGGCGGCGACCGCCACTCGGCGTCGCCGGTCCACACCAGCCACCAGTGCTCGTGGAGGAAGACGATCAGCCGGGCGTCGCCCCGGTCGCCGGTGATCGTGTCGAAGCCCGAGAAGATCGGCGTCCGGAAGAACACGGTCGCACCGACGAGCCAGCTGAGCAGCGCCGCCGCCCAGCGGTGCGAACGCAGCCACGTCGCGACGGCGTCGACGGCGGCGCGCATCAACCGCCGAGCAGCGAGACGCCGCCCCGGACCTCACCGGGCCGGCGCGTCGTCACGGGCGATCCCCCATCGGAACGACCAGTTCGATCACGGTGCCGTGCGGCGCCTGCGAGTCGGGCGGCAGCCGGAGGTCGTCGCGCGTCGGGGGCCGCATCGTGATCGTACCGTTGAGCTCGGTGGTGACGAGCGTCCGGACGATCGACAGACCGAGCCCGGTGGCGTCCTCGAGCTTGAACCCGGCCTCGACGCCGCGACCGTCGTCGATCACCGAGAGGTGGAGCTCGTGGCCGAGATTGCGGAGGTGGACCACGACCGAGCCGCCTCCCGAGCCCTCGGGGAAGCCGTGATCGACGGCGTTCTGGAGGAGCTCGGTGAGCACGACCGACAGGGGGGTGGCGATCGCAGCCGGGATCCGGCCGCCGTCGCCGCGCACCGAGAAGCGCACCGGCCGATCGGGCGACTGGAGTCCCTCCTCGGCGAGTCGCAGCAGCGGCCGGACGATCTCGACGAACGTCACCTCGTCGCCGGGATCGCGTGACAGCGCCTCGTGGACGAGCGCGATCGTCCTGATGCGGCGCACGGACTCGCCGACGGCGGAGATCGCCTCGGGGTGGGTCAACCGCCGCGCCTGGAGCCGGAGCAACGACGAGATCGTCTGCAGGTTGTTCTTGACGCGGTGGTGGATCTCACGGATCGTGGCGTCCTTGGTCAGCAGCAGGCGGTCCCGCTTGCGGAGCTCGGTGACGTCACGGATCAGGAGCAGCGCCCCCGAGACGTCGCCGTGCTGCAGCTGGCCGACGAACGGCACGCATCGGCAGAGCAACGTCACGTCGGGGCCCTGTTCGAACTCCTCGATGACCGGTTCGCCGCGCTCGAAGGCCTGGCGGACCGGTCCGTCGTGGAAGCCGAGCTCGGCGAGCCGCATGCCGACGGCCGACGCCTGGATGCCGACCCGGTGGAGCGCGGAGTTCGCATTGGGCGAGACGTACTGCACCTCGGCCTCGGCGTCGAGCCACACCACCCCGTCGCCGACGCGGGGTGCGGCGCTGGAGTCGCCGACGCGTTGCTCGAACGGGAACGCGCCGACCACGATCATGTCGACGAAGCGATCGAACAGGTCGCCGTACGCGCGCTCGAGCTCGCCCGGACGGCGGCCCGAGAGCTCGACCCGCATCCCCGCCATGACGGCGATCGGCCGGCCGCCCCGCACCACGGGGACTGCGAGGAGCCGAGTGGCGTCGTCGTGCCCGGAGAGGTCGATCTCGCCCCGCCGCACCGCCTCGCTCTCGAACGCCTGGTCGAGCAGCGGGATGATCGCACGGGTCGCCAGCGAACCGACCCAGTCCGACTCGAAGAGCGTCTGCGCCGTTGCCGGCCGCACCTGCGCGACCGTGATCCAGTTCCCGTCGCTGACCGGCACGTAGAGCAGCAGGTCCGAGAAGCTCAGATCGGCCAGCGTCCCCCACTCGGACACGAGCCGGTTGAGATGTGCCACCTGGTCTCGATCGAGGGTGGTCCGTTCACGAACGAGTTCTGTCAGCTTCGACATCGGCACCGAGTCTTGCCGATCCGGGTGGCGGATGGTGAACACCGCTCGCCGGCCGGTGTGCCGTGCGGCGTACAGTCGGGCCATGACCGCCGGCGCGCCCCGTGCAACGTTCACGTCCTTCGAGGAGTCGACGCAGGAGGAATGGGCGTCGATCGCCGCCCAACTGCCCCACACGCAGGCCCTGGCGGCCGCCAACATCGTCGAGCAGCTCAAGCTGCTCGAGCGCGACTTCGGCGGTTTCCCCGTCTCGAGGCTCGAGCACTCGTTGCAGACGGCGACCCGCGCCGAGGAGGACGGCCGCGACGAGGAGTACGTCGTGTGCGCGCTGCTCCACGACATCGGCGACACGCTGTCGCCCTACAACCACCCTTCGATCGCGGCGGGCATCGTCAAACCGTTCGTCTCCGAGGCGAACCACTGGATGGTCGAGCACCACGGCATCTTCCAGGGGTACTACTTCTGGCACCACCTCGGCATGGACCGCGACACCCGTGACCGGTTCGCCGGCTCGCCGTACTACGACTACACGGCCGAGTTCTGCCACAAGTACGACCAGACCGCGTTCGACCCCGACTACACGAGCGCACCCCTCTCCCACTTCGAACCGCTGATCCAGCAGTTCTTCGTGCCCGACGGCGCGGCCCTCACCCCCGTCGAGTAGCTGCAGGCCGCCACGTTCGCCACCGCAGCCGACGCCGACGTGCGGTCGGGCGGGCGTCGAAGCGGCAGCGGAGACGGCGAGCACGGCAGGCGAAGCCGGCCCGTCTGGTCAGCTGATCACGCCGCGCCGGCCGAGCAGGCGAGGAGCGCAGCGCCAGTGAGCACCGCAGCTCCGGAAGGGCGGCCGCTACATCAGCGGCGCCACGAGCGCAGCCCGATCAACCGATCGGGATGTGCAGGCGTGTGCGCCAACGGTTCGGGTCGGGCTCACTGTCGGGGTCGGTGAGGTACTCCTCCCACACGCCGACCTCCCGCCTCGTCAGTCCCGCGTCGTCCAGCTCCTCGAGCACCGACCGGTAGGTCACCTCGAGCGTGTCGTAGGGACCCTCGTGCGTTGCGACGACCGTGCGACCGCCGGGCACGTGGGAGGGCACGACCTCGCCGCGGGCGGTGAACTCCTCGCCGACGATCACGCCGGCTTCGACGTCGACGACGTCGCCCGGCTCGGACGGGTAATACGCCATCGGGGGACTCATCGGCTCGACGCCGGCCTGCGCCAGCGCCTCGAACACCGACCCGTACGCCTGCTGGAAGAAGTCGGGGAGCTCGGCGACCGGCGCCCGTCCGGCCACGACGGCCGTGTGTTGTCGGTCGAGATGCACGATCTCGCCGTGACGAAGTGCTGTGCTCATGGCCACACCTCCGCGATCCAGTGTGCGCCCGTTGCGCCCCGAACACCAGCGCGGCGCAGCGTGATCAGCCGCGCACGGCGAGGAAGAGCGCCTTCAGGTACTCACCGTGCTCGAAGCCGATCGGGTGGTCGACGGGGTGGCCGGTGCGGCGGGTCACGTGGACGTCGAGACCGAGCGACCGTGCCGCGTCGAGCACCGCCGCGCCGAGCTGGTCGGCGCCGACCCGACTCGAACACGAGGCCTGCACGAACGTGCCGCCGGGGCGGACGAGCGGGAGACCGAGCCGGGCCAGCCGTGCGTAGGCAGCGACAGCTCGCGGCACCGCCGCCTGGTTCGAGGCGAACGAAGGTGGGTCGATGACGACGACGTCGTACCGCTCGTCATGTCGGCCGAGCTGCTCGAGCACGGCGAACGCGTCGCCGACCGTGCGGCGGACGGCGCAGCGTTGCACACGGCGCCGGTTCAACGCGAAGTTGCGCTCGGCGGCGTCGAGGGCCGGCGCCGACTGGTCGACGAGGTGGACCGATGCCGCACCGCCCGCCGCCGCAGCCAGGGAGAAGCCGCCGGTGCTGGCGAACACGTCCAGCACGTGCGCGCCGTCGGCGATCGCGCCGACCAGCGCCCGGTTGTCGCGCTGATCGAGGAAGTGGCCGGTCTTCTGGCCGCGCACGACGTCGGCCTCCATCAGCAGCCCGCGTTCGAGGAACCGAATCGGCGTCGCCGGTGGCCGACCGACCACCGTGTCGCCGTCGCGGAGGCCGAACGTCTCGCCGCTCGCGACGCCGCGGCCGAGCCGCACCACGACCCGCTCGGGGTCGACGAGCGCGACGAGCTGCTCGACGACGAGGCGCAGGTGCGGGAACCAGGCCGGCGAGTACAGCTTGACGACGAGCGTGCGGTCGTACCGATCGACGACGAGGCCCGGGAACGCGTCGTTCTCGCCGTGCACGCAGCGGAACGCCGTGGTCGCATCGTCGTCGATCAGCCCGCGCCGACGCTCGAGTGCCACCTCGAGGCGACCACGCCAGCACGCCGCGTCGATGGCGACCGGTGCGCCGGCGTGCAGCACCTTGACCCGGATCGGCGACGAGGGGTCCCAGAGACCGATCGCAGCGAACTTGCGCTTGCCATCGAAGATCACGGCGAGGTCGCCGGCCGCGCCCTCGTGACTGGTCGACGTGATCGAGCCGTCGTAGAGCCACGGGCTACCCCCGCGGATCTGGCGCAGCGCGTCGGCGGTGACCCGGACCGCGATCCGTCGCTCGCCGACCACCGGAAGCGCCTCGAGGCTCACGAGAGGTGCCCGGCGAGCTCGCGGAGGTCCGCGATGTCGTTCACGTCTCGATCGAGCACCGGTGCACTGACCAGCAGCGGGCTCAACACCTCGAGCTCGGCACGCCGCTCGGCCTCTCGCGCGGCCACGACGGCGACGTCGTGGAACCGCGTGGCGACCTCGGTGAGCACGTCGCCGACCGTGTCGGGCGAGGCGTCGATCGCAGCGCCCACCCGGTCGGCGAGCTCGCCGCGTGCCGCTCGCTCGAGCTTGCGGGCGCTCGTGGCGGCAGCGGGGCGGGTGAACGTCGACGGCAACACCCGGTTCGCCACGATCGCCCCGAGGTGGTGCTCGCGGCGCACGAGCTCACGAGCGAGGTAGGCCGCCTCGTACGCGGGAGCGGCCTCGAGGGTGGAGACGACGACGAACGTGGTGCGCGGATCGGCCAGCAGCTGCTCGACCTCGCGCGCGTGGTCGACGAAGCCACGCTCCATCGCCTGGAACAGCACGAAGAACTCGGCGATGTCCTCGAGGAAGCGGGAACCGAGCACGCGGTCGGCGACCTGGTAGAAGGGCCTCGACGCCACCGTGAACAGCCGCGAGCGGTACGGCACGGTCAGCCACTTCAGCAGGCGCGAACCGAAGAACTCCTTCATCCGGCCCGGTGCGTCGAGGATGTCGAGCGCGTTGCGCGACGGTGGGGTGTCGACGATGATCAGGTCGTACTCGCCCGACGAGTGCAGCTCGTGCAGGCGCTCCATCGCCAGGTAGTCGTGGCTGTGGACGAAGCGGCTCGTGATGTTCTGGTACAGCGGGTTCGCCAACACCGAATCGCGCACCTGCACGTCGGGTGCATGTCGCTCGATGAGCTCGTCCCAGCCGGCCTTCGTGTCGAGCATCGCGGCCCACAGCTCGCCGCGGGGCTCGATGTCGCCGAACGCCTCGTCGGGCACGCGAACGGCTTCGTTGCCGAGCCGGCCGACGCCGAGAGCGTCGGCCAGGCGGCGCGCCGGGTCGACGGTGAGCACCAGCACCCGGCCGCCGATCTCGGTGGCGGCGTCCACGGCGAGGGCCGCGGACGCCGTCGTCTTGCCGACACCGCCCGAACCGCAGACGAGCACCATCTCCTTCGCTGCCAGGAGCGAGTGGAGGTCCCTCATGCGTCGAGCTCCTCCGCGAGCGCCTCGGCGACCAGGGCGACGACCCGGCGGCCCGTGGCGCGGGTGAACAACTCGGGGACGATCAGCATCGGCAGCCCATCGACCTCACCCGTCAGCCGTGCGAGGTGGCCGGCACCGACCTTCCGCCGCGCCTCGGTGATGGTCGCGGCCTCGAGCACGGCTGCGCCCGCACGGCCGACCGCCTCGACGACCAGTGGACGGGCGTCGTCGAGCCGATCGACCACGACGGACTGGCGCCGGTCGAACAGGGCCGGGAGCACGCGGTTCGCGATCAGCACGCTCGCCGAGATGCCGGTCTCGTCGTCGAGGCGGTGGATCAGGGACAGCGACTCGGCGACCGGCATCTCCTCGGGCGTCGTCACGACGGCGACCCCCGTGGTCGCCTCGTCGCGCAACAGGTCGAGCATCCAGTCGGTCTGGTCGCGGACCAGCCCCACGTGCACGAGATCGCGGATGACCTTCGGAGCGCCGATCTGGGCGACGATGTGGCCCGATGCCTCGGCATCGACGACGACGCAGTCGTAGTGGCCCTCGCGGACCTCGTAGCAGAGCTTGCCGACGGCCAGGATCTCCTTGACGCCCGGCGCAGCGTCGGCGACGAAGTCGAACGTTCGCGCCAGCGGTCTGATCTTGCCGAGGAACGGCACCCTGACGAACAGGCGGAGGTACTCGCGGAGGGCGTCCTCGGTGTTCATCGCCATCGCGAACAGGTTCGGCTCGAGCTCGCGTGGTTCGAACCCGAGCTCGGTCGCATCGAACGCGGCGGCGAGCGACCCTTTCGCATCCATCTCGCAGACGAGGATCCGGCGGCCCTGCCGGGCAGCGAGGTGAGCGAGCGCCGCTGCGACCGACGTCTTGCCGACGCCGCCCTTGCCGGTGACGAAGATGAGCCGACGGTCGAGGATCACGTGCGGATACCGAGCAGCCCGGCGGGCCGGCGGCCGACCCCGGTGCGATGAGTGGGCATCGGCGAGCCCCGTCGGAACGGACCGACCGAGCCGCCCATCACCCCGGAGGGCATCAGCCCCCGAAACCGATGCGGCGGTCGCCGTCGGCCGAACCGACCTCGACGTAGGCGAGCTTCGTGGCGGGCACCGCGATGTCGCGGCCACGCTTGTCGACGATCCACAGGACGTCGCTGGCGCCGGACAGTGCCGCCTCGACCTTCGACTTGAGATCGTCGCGCTCGGCGTCGTCCACCTCGACCGAGAGCTCACGAGGGGCCTGCGTCACACCGATTCGTACGTCCACGGCCAGCACGGTATCGGCGCTGCTCGCCGTTCCGCATCTCCTCCACGGGAACGCTAGGTTGCCGCCGTGAGCGCAGCCGAACGAGCGACCGCCGCGCATCGCAGCCGCTGGGGCGATCCGGACTTCGTCGCCCGCGCACCGGGCCGCGTCAACCTGATCGGCGAGCACACCGACTACAACGAGGGGTTCACGCTGCCGATGGCGCTGCCGTTCGACACCGCCGTCGCGTTCAGCTCGGACGGGGACCAGCGGGCAGGACCCGCCACCATCGCCTCTGCGGGGTTCGGCGAGATCGTCATCGACCCGAACGGCGACCCGGCGAGCGTCGCGTCGTGGGCGCGCCACCTGGCCGGCGTCATCAGCCTCCTTGCCGAGCACGGCGTGCCGACCGGAGGCTGGCGGGCGGCGGTCGACACCGACATCCCCACGGGCGCGAGCCTGTCGTCGTCGGCCGCGATCGAGGTGGCGGCGATCACGGCGCTGCTCCATCGGGCCGGCGTCACGTGGGAGCCCATCGACGTCGCCCGCCTCGGCCAGCGCGTCGAGAACGAGGTGGTCGGCCTGCCGAGCGGCATCATGGACCAGTTCATCTCGGCCGGGGCGGTCGAGGGCCATGCCAGCTTGATGGACTGCCGCCACCTGACGCTGACGCCAGCTCACATGCCGGCGGACGCGGTGGTCGCCGTGATGGATACCGGCACCCGGCGCGTGCTCGCCGATGCCGCCTACGGAGATCGGCGGGCCGCGTGCGAACGCGTGGTCGCCGAGCTCGGCATCGCTTCGCTCCGCGACGCCACGCCGGCGACGATCGCCGCTGTCATGGACCCGGTCGACCGGCGCCGCGCCCACCACGTCGTCACCGAGAACCAGCGCACCGTCGACGCCGCGGCGGCGATGGGCGCGGGTGACGTCGTCGAGCTCGGTCGGTTGATGACCGAGAGCCACGAATCGCTCCGCCACGACTACGAGGTGTCGGGCCCGGGGCTCGACGCGATCGTCCAGGTCGCCCATGGCGCGCCGGGCTGCCTCGGTGCCCGGATGACCGGTGGTGGGTTCGCCGGCTGCGCCGTGGCCCTCGTCCGGGCGGACGACGCCGACCGGTTCGGCCGCGACGTCGTCGACCGGTACGACCACGACGGGTTGCGGGCACGGATCTGGATCTGCTCGCCGGCGGCCGGGGCGTCGGTGCTGGGAACTGCGTGAGGGCGGGCACCGATGCCGGGACCGGCGCCGGCCCGATCACCCTGCGGGCCGACGCAGTGCTGTTCGACAGCGACGGCGTCCTCGTCGACTCCCACGCCCGCGTGCTGACGGCATGGGCCGAACTGGCCCGCCGGTTCGGCCTCGACTTCGAGGCGATGTCCGACGAGATCGCGGGTGTCCCGGCCGATGCCATCCTCAGACGGCACCTTCCGGCCACGGACGTCGACGACGCCGTCGCGACCCTCGAGGACCTCGAGGTGGCTGCCGCCGCAGCAACGACGCCGATCGCCGGTGCGACCGATCTGCTCCTCGGGCTGCCGACCGATCGATGGGCGATCGTCACATCGGCGTCGCGTCGGCTCGCGACTGCACGCTGGTCGGCAGCCGGCATCCCCGCGACCCATGTGGTCACCGCCGACGACGTGGTCGACGGCAAGCCGCATCCCGAGCCGTTCCTCAGAGCGGCCGCGGCGCTGGGCGTCGAGGCATCCCGCTGCGTCGTGTTCGAGGACTCGGCCGCCGGCGCCGTGGCGGCCGAGGCTGCGGGTGCGACGATCGTCGCCGTCGGCGACCGGCCGTGGGCGGTGCCACCCGCAGCGCGGGTGCCCGACCTCGAATCGGTCACGATCACCGTCGACCCGGTCGCCGCCGACGGGCCGCTCACCGTGGTCGTGGGGTGACTCCGGCGCGGGCGCTGAGCCGGTAGGCGACGTCGTAGCGGCCGGCCCCCAGCCGGTACCGGACCGGCAGGTCGGGACCGCAGCTCGCGGTGCCGACACCGCGGTGGGCGGCGTCGATGCAGACGACGACCTCGTCGCGGCGTCGCAGCTCGGTCGCGGTCGGCGCGTCGAACAGGTCGGCCGGCAGATGGTGCGTCGCCGACACGTGCAGCGGGCCCGAGATCGCGTCGATGCGGAGCACCTCGTCGCCGGCGAGCAGCTCGAACCACCTGCAGTCGGTGCGGAGCCCGAACTCCTGGGGCACGAGGTACGGCGACTCGTCGAGGGGCGCCTCCCACACGCCGAGCATCGCGGCGCGGTTGCGGTCCGGGTAGTTCTCGTGCGGCCCGCGACCGAACCACCGCATCCGGTCGAAGCGCCCCGGCAGGGTGAGCACCACCCCGACGCGCGGCAGGTCGTCGATCTCGGCCGTCACGACGTGACGGTACGTCGTGCCGTGCTCGTCGGCGCTGACGCTGACGTCGTGGTCGACGAGCTCGTCGGGCGGCCGGCGGTCGAGGCCGGCGGCGAGCCACCCTCGCAGGGCACGACCCGCCCAGGCGCGCCGTCGCACCAGGTTGGGCCGCAGCTTGAACCCGTCGTTGTCGGTGGCTGCGCGCCAGAGGTTGAGGCGCGGCTGGTCGACGAGCAGGTCGGACGGGTCGACCACCGTCGACGGCATCACCCGGCCGGGCGGCCGCGGCCACCGGCGGGGCCGCCGCAGCACGCACTCGTCCCACGCCACCAGATGGCCGGCAGGGGCGAACCAGTTGTCGCGCCGTGTCACCCAGCGGACGTGGAGCACGACGTCGTGTCCCTCGTTCGGGACTGCGCAGGGCAGCGCCACCACGGTGCCGGCGCGCGGCGCCAGCTGCGGCATCCGGAGCGTGCCGCGTTCGGCGACCTCGCCGTCGACGATCAGCTCCCACGTCGCACGGAGGTCGCGGAGACCGGTGAACGACCTGCGGTTCGTCACCTTCAACCCGCCTCGGGCACGTTCGACCGTGACCGGGCGATGGACCCAAGCGACCTCCCGCATGGCCGGGTGAGGTTCGAGATCGGCCGACACCAAGCCGTCGGCGACGAAGTTGCCGTCGTTCGGTTCGTCGCCGAACTGTCCGCCGTAGGCGAGCCGCGTCGTGCCGTCGGCCAACCGCTGGCGGAGACCGTGGTCCTTCCACTCCCAGATGAACCCGCCCTGGAGCCCCGGCGTCGTGGTGATCACGTCCCAGTAGTCGGCGAGTCCGCCGTTGCTGTTTCCCATCGCGTGGCTGTACTCGCTCATGACGAGCGGGCGCTGCCCGGCGGCGGCGTCGCCGTACCGGCGGATGGCCTCGACCTCGGGGTACATCGGGCAGACGAGGTCGTTCGCCGGTGCGGCGCCGTCGACCCACCCGTGGTGCAGGGTCCCACCCTCGTAGAACACCGGCCGTGAGGGATCGACGAAGCGGACCCAGCCTGCGAGCGCGTCGTGGTGCGGTCCGTAGCCGCTCTCGTTGCCCAGGCTCCACACGATGATGCTCGGGTGGTTGCGGTCGCGCTCGACCATGCGGGTGCCGCGCTCGAGCCACGTCGCCCGGTAGGTCGGGTCGTGGCACAGCGACGTGTTGTACGCGTGGCTCTCGATGTTCGCCTCGTCGACGACGTACATGCCGAGCTCGTCGCACAGGTCGTAGAACGCCGAGTCGTTCGGGTAGTGCGATGTGCGCACCGCGGTGATGTTGTGGGCCCGCATCAGCTCGAGGTCGGCGCGCATGTCGTCGACCGTCACGGCCTTGCCGCGGTCCGGATGGTGGTCGTGGCGGTTGACGCCGAAGATCCAGATCGGCTGCCCGTTGACCAGCAGCCGGCGGTCACGGACCTCGACCCGGCGGAGGCCGACGTGCTGCTCCTCGGTCTGCACGACGCGTCCCGACGGGTCGACCAGCTCGGCGGTGACCGTGTAGCGATGCGGTGTCTCGGCGGTCCACGGCTCGGCGCGCCGGAGCTGCCAGCGGGCGGTGACGCGGTGGCCCTCGAACACGTACGGCGCCTCGAAGACGTGGGGCACGGCCAGCTCCTGGTCACGACCGACGCGCTTGCCGGCAGCGTCGGTCAGCGCGACACGGGCGGTCCACCCCTCGAGCGGGGCATCGCCGAACTCGACCCGGACGGTGGCCTCGACCGAGCCGGACCCGTCGGCGGGGTCGTAGTCGCTCACGATGGGCAGGTCGGCGATATGCACGGTCGGCCGCGACTCGACCCACACCGATCGGTGCAGGCCGGCCATCCACCAGTGGTCCTGGTCCTCGACGTAGCTCTGCGCGCTGTAGCGGACGACGACGACCGCGACGTCGTTCTCGCCGGCTTCGATCAGGTCGCTGACGTCGTATTCGCTCGGGAGCCTGCTGTCGGTGCCGTAGCCCGCGAAGCCGCCGTTGACGTACACGGCGTGCACGCTCTCGGCGCCGCCGACGTGGAGCACCGTGCGACGCCTGGTCCACGCCGCCGGGACCGTGAACGACCGCCGGTAGACGCCGGTCGGGTTGCGGTCGGGCAGACGGGGCGGCGGCCCTGGGAACGGCATCGGCACGTTCGTGTAGTGGGGCACATCGCAGAAGCCACCGAGGTCCTGCATCGTCCAGTTGCCCGGGACCGGCGCTGCGACTGCTCGCCGGCGGTCACCGGTGAGCGCCGCGGCGGGCACCCTGTCGGGACGCTCGAACAGCTCCAGCTGCCACGTCCCGTCGAGGCTGCGGCGGTCGAAGCCGACGAGCGGGACGTGCGACGGCAGGCGCCGCAGCTCGGTGACTGCCGGCATCGCCCACGGCTCGATCTCGCCGATGACGGGCAGCATGCCCGCTCAGCCGGCCAGGTCGCGCAAGCGGGCGGCGAGGTCCTCGGGGATGACCGGGTTGAAGTACTCCTCCGATGCGATCTCGGCGGCGGCGATGAATCGATGGACGCCGGCCGAGCGCCACGGTGAGACGATCTCGATGTTGAACCACGCGTCGTCGTAGCCGGTGGTGACGGTCGGACGCTGGTTGAGCCACATCATGTACGGCAACGGCTGGTCGTAGAGCCGATCGAGCCGGGCGAAGATGTCGACGAGGAGCGAGGCGAGGCAATCGCGCTGGGCGTCGTCCATGTCGGGGAGCGCGCCGACGTGGTCCATCGGTGCGACCTCGAGCGCGACGGGGAACGTCGGTGCGTGCGGAACCCACGCCGACCACCCCTCGACCGAGGCGACGGCGCGCGGACCGGCGTCCACGTCGGGCTTCCAACCGCCCGCGAGCCGCCGTGACTGCCGGTTCGGCACGTGGTCGTACGCGTAGATCTGGCCGTGGGGGTGGGCGATCGTGGCGCCGACCTCGGGACCCCGGTTCTCGAAGACCAGCACGTAGTCCACGTCGTCGCGGCTCCCGAGCGACTCGGTGCGGTCGGCCCAGAGGTCGATCACCTTGCGGGCGCCCGGCGTGCCCAACGAGAAGAACGTGGCGTCGTGCTCCGACGTGTACAGCACGACCTCGCAGCGTTCGCCGTCCATCGCCGGCCAGCGGTTGGTGAACCAGTGCACGTCGTAGGGCTCGGGCGCCTCGAGGCCACCCACGCAGAACGGGCACCCCGACGACGGCAGGTTGGGGCGCTTCTGACGGGCCCCGACGACATGCACGACGGTGCCCATCGTCGGATCGACGCGCGTCTCGTGGCGAACATCACTCATGGGACACTCCCTCGTGGATCTCGCGGCGCCGCGCCATCACGCGGCGTCCCGAAGCTCGAACAGCAAGACGGATTCGGGGTGGAGCACCGGCGGCTGCAGTCCGCGCCGCATCAGCTGGTCACCCGAGATGACGACCTCCTCCGACATCCACTGCGGTCGCCGGCGCCCGAACTCCTTGGCGGAGTCGAGGTCGCCGAGCACTGCCACGCTGTATCGCCGCGCCGGGTCGAGACCGTCGAACCGCGCCGGCGCGGGCAGGGTGGCCGCCGACGGACCGAGTTGTACGTACGCGAACAGGGCGTGCGAGGCGGTGTCGTCGACGACGCCGTGCACGATCGCAGCGGGGTCGGGGTGGCTGACGCGGACGACGCGGCCGCCGTGCAGCAGCGGGCGGAGCCGTTTGTGCAGATCGATCGCCGCAGCCACCTGCTTGCGCTGGTCGGCGTCGGCATCCAGCAGGTTCCACTCGACGCCGAGATGGCCGAACAGAGCAGTTGCGGCGCGGAACCCCAGATCCTGACGGCGACCCGTCGTGTGGGCGCGCTCGGGGCCGATGTGGGCACCCATGACCTCGGGCGGGAACAGCATGCTGAACCCGCGCTGGATGAGCTGCCGCTCGAGCGCGTCGTTGCAGTCGGAGGTCCAGATGCGATCGGTGCGACCGAGGATGCCGAGGTCGGCGCGTCCGCCACCCGACGCGCAGCTCTCGATCTCGAGCTGGGGATGGGCGGCGCGGAGCCGGTCGATCAACTCGTAGACGCCGAGGACGTGGCCGTGCGTGCCGGCCCGGCCGTGCCTCGATCCCTGGACGATGTCGCGGTTCATGTCCCACTTGAGGTAGGCGATCTCGTACTCGCGGAGGAGGGCGTCGAAGGCGCCGAAGAGGAAGTCGCGGACCTCGGGCCGGCCGAGGTCGAGCACCAGCTGCTGCCGGCCGAGCACCGGTTCGTAGCCGGTGGTCGTGAGCGTCCACTCGGGATGGGCCCGGTAGAGGTCGGAGTCGGGGTTGACCATCTCGGGCTCGACCCACAGCCCGAACTCCATCCCCAGCGAGCGGACGTGATCGACGATCGGGGCGAGCCCGCTCGGCCAGACGGCGTCGCTCACCCACCAGTCGCCGAGGCCGGCGGTGTCGTCGCGCCGCCCGCCGAACCAGCCGTCGTCGAGAACGAACCGCTCGACACCGACGTCGGCCGCCACGTCGGCGAGCTGCTGGAGCGTGTCGAGGCGATGGTCGAAGTACACCGCCTCCCACGTGTTGAGGATCACCGGCCGTGGCCCGCTGCTCGGCAGGTGCCGCCGGGCGTGGGCGTGGAACGCCTGGCTCGCACCGCTGAGGCCGCGGTCGGACCAGGCCACCAACACGTCGGGGGCGGCGTAGGAGTCGCCCGGCGCGAGCTCGACCTCACCTGGCGCGAGCAGCTCGGCGAGCTGAACGTGGCGGTGCCCGTCGGGCAGGTGCTCGGCGGCGATCGTGTAGTTGCCGCTCCACGCGAGCTGCGCGCCCCACACCTCGCCGGACCGCTCGGAGAAACCCGACGAACCGGCGAACAGCGCGGGGAGCTGCGCGTGCGAGGTTCGGCCGGTTCGGTTCTCCACGAGGATCGAGCCCTCGAAGCTGGTCCGGCGAGGCTGGAACTCGCGGCACCATCGGCCGCCGAAGGTCATGACGTCGGTGCAGTGGGTCGGCATCGCGATCGACGGCGCGAGGCGGTGGACGACGTACGGCGACGAACCGGTGTTGCGGAGCTCGGCCGTGACGCGCAACACGTCGTCGACGTGCAGCGTCAGGGTCAGTTCGAGCTCGGCGACCCGATCGTCGAGCCGGAAGACGGCCGTCGCGGCGTCCGGGCGCTCGACCGCCGTGAGCCCGAACCGGGGAGACCACGCCGAGCCGTCGAGCCTCGCGCCGGCCACGCCCGGTCGCCCCGTGAAGCCGCTGGCCTCCTCGGCGACGAGCGCGACCGGGACGGGTGTGTCGAGGGTGGCGTTGGCGACGGGCGGCGAGACGGCAGCCGGCTCGTACTCGTGGAGCGCAGGCCCGAGCGAGCCGATCTCGGGTACGCCGCCGTCGTGCACCAGCACGACGGCGAGCGTCTCCGAGGAGAGATGGACGACGTCGATCGTGGATCAGCCCTTGTCGGCGCCGAGCGTCAACCCGGCGATGAAGTGCTTCTGCAGGGCGAGGTAGACGAGCAACGTCGGGAGTGCGACGTACATCGACGCGGCCGCGATCAGGTTGTCGTCGGTGAAGAACTCACCACCGAGGTTGGCGAGCGACGACGTGATCGGACGGTCGGCACCCTGCTGCTCGAGCACGACGGCCCAGAAGAAGTCGTTGTAGATCCACGTGAACTCGAGGGTCGCCAGCGCGGCGAGCGCCGGTCGCGTCAGCGGCATGATGATCCGCCAGTACAGGGTCCAGACACCGGCGCCGTCGACCTTGGCCGCCTCGTTGAGCGACTTCGGCAGCAGCTTCATGTAGTTGCTGAGCACGAACGTGCAGAACCCGCTCTGGAACGCGACGTGGATCAGGATCAGTCCCCAGGTGCTGCCGTTCAGCTTCCCGGAGTTCGACAGGAACTCGGGCAGCTCGATCCGGTTGTAGATCTGGAACAGCGGCTGGATGATGATCTGCTGCGGCAGCAGGTTGCCGGCGGTGAACAGCACCAGGAAGGTGATGTTGAACTTCCAGCTGTACCGACTCGCGGCGAACGCGACCATGCTCGAGAAGAACAGGGTCAGGACCAGCGCCGGGGCGAGGATCAGGAACGTGTTCCAGTACTTCTGCAGGATGTCGCCCTGCTCCCACGCGTTCCGGTAGTTCTCGAGCGTGAGCGAGTCGGGCACCGCGAAGTACCCGTCGCGCACGGTCTCGCTGAACGGGCGGAACGACGCGTAGATCGCACCGAGGATCGGCACCATCCAGACCAACGCGGTGAGCGTCAGGAAGATGTACAGCAGGATCCGGGCCGGGCGGATCGGCGCCTTGTTCTCCTCGAAGCCGAAGTCGCTGTCGGCGACCGGAGTCGTGGATGTCGTCGTGGCAGCCATCAGGACTCAGCTCCTTCCTGCGTGCGGCGGTAGTGGTTGGTCACGTACCAGATCACGAAGCCCAGGCAGAGCAGGAACAGGATCGTGGCGTAGGCCGAGCCACGTCCCACGTTGCCGCCGCCCTCGCCGAGCAGGTTGTTGGTCGTGAGGATCGACAGCACCTCGGTCTTGCGCGGCGTGTTGAGCACGAAGATGATGTCGAACGCCCGCAACGCCTCGATGACGGTGATCACCGAGATCACGACGTTGATCGGCTTGAGGGTCGGGAACACGACGTGGCGGAACGACTGCCATTCGTTGCAGCCGTCGAGCGACGCCGCTTCCTTGAGCGAGTTGTCGACGCTCTTCAGGCCCGCGAGGTACAGCACCATGATGTAGCCGGTGTGGCGCCACGCGATCGCCACGAGGATCGCGATGAAGTTCTTCGAGATGCCGTAGTTGTCGCTGAACGGGATCAGGAAGTCCTGGTTGCCGATCCAGTCGATCGGCTCGCCGCCGCCGAACAGCTCGGTCGCGAGCCCGTTCTCCGTCGAGTAGATGACGCTCTGCCACATGAACCCGACGACGGCCAGCGAGAGCACCACGGGCGTGTAGAACACGCTCTGGTACACCCGGGTGCCGCGGATGTTCTTGTCGAGCAGGTACGCCAGGAACATCCCGAAGATCGTCGGCCCGATGAACAGGAACACGAGCAGCACCGTGTTGTTGATCAGGGCCTGGAAGAACATCTTGTCGAAGACCGTGAAGATCTGGTCGTAGTTCTCGAAGCCGACCCAGTTGAGGTCGGAGAACCGGATGCCCTTCCAGTCGGTGAACGACAGGATGATCGACGCCAGCGTCGGCACCCAGACGAGCCCGACGTGCAGGATCGTGGGGATCGTCACCATGATCAGGAAGACGGTGCGATCGCGCCCCTGGAACTGTCCGAGCTTCTTCGGTTTCCTGGCGCGTCTCGGGCGCGCCTCAGCAGTAGCGGCCGAAGCCGCCGTGGTGCTCGCCATACCTACCCCCCGGTCGTGTGGCGTGTGTGTGTGAGAGAAGATGAGGTCGTCGCCGCGGTCTGACCGCAGCGACGACCTCCAGGGCTGGATCAGCCGGCGAGGATGACCTCGGCCTGGGCCTGCATGTCCTCCAGGATCGAGTCGATCCGAGACGGGTCGGCGAGGAAGTCGGCCAGCGCGGGGCCGGCGACGTTCGACGCGAACTCGGGGCTCGTGTCGCGATCGAGGAACTGGGTGACGTTCGGCGCCGCCGCGACGGCGTTGAGCACCTTCGTCTGCAGCGGGCTGTAGAGCGAGGTGTCGACGTCGGTCGACGGGGCCACCACGCTCGGATCCTCCGCGAGGTACGCCTCCTGGGCGACCGCGGTACCGAAGTGGTACAGCAGCTCCTTGGCGGCGTTCTCGTTCGAGGGGCTCCGGGCCATCATCCACCCGTCGATCGGGGCCTCGACCGTGCCGGTGCCGTGCTCGGCGTTGAGCTCGGGGAAGGTGAAGAAGTCGAGGTCGCTCGTGTCACCGTCGGGGAACTGCGAACCGATGAAGGTGCCGATCGTCATCATGCCGGCTTCCTTGTTCACGACGGCCGCCGCGGCCTCCTCCCAGGTGCGCCCGTTCGGGTTCTCCTGGTGGATCGGCAGCAGAGACTCCCACGTGGTGAAGACGTTCTTCACGCGCTCGTCGGTCCAGCTCTCCCTGCCGGCCATCAGGTCGACGTGGAACTGGTAGCCGTTGAGGCGGAAGTTGAGCTGGTCGAACGTGCCCATCGCCGGCCAGCGGCCGTCGTTGGCGAAGGCGAACGGGGTGATACCGGCGTCCTGCATGTCCGACGCCAGGCTCTGCAGACCGTCGAGGTCGGTCGGCGCGGTCCAGCCGTTCTCCTCGAACAGGCTCGGCCGGTAGTAGACGCCCCAGATGTAGTACGTCCACGGCACGAAGTACTGGTTGCCGTCGTCGCCGGTGGAGGCGACCTTGAAACCCTCGCCGAGCAGGTCGTTGAGCCCGGCATCCCACACGTCGGTGATGTCGCCGAGCAGGTCCTGGGCGGCGAAGAACCGCATGCGGAAGCCGGCGAACCACGGGATCACGTCGTCGGGGTTCTGCAGGTAGGTCGTGATGTTCTCCTGGAACGTGTTGTGGTCGACCTCGTTGATGCTCACGCTGACATCGGCGTTGGGCAGTGCGGCGACGGCCGCCGCCAGACCGTTCTGCGGGAGCTCGTTCGAGTAGTTCGATCCGAGCGAGGTCTCGCCCGAGGCATCGAAGCTGCCGGGCGCCGCCGCGGGCGCCTGGGTGGCGTCGGTCGCAGCGTCGGTCGCATCGGTCGCGGTGCCCGTGTCGGTGTCGGTCGCGCCGTCATCGTCGTCGTCGTCACCGCAGGCCGCCAACGTGGCGGGCAGCAGGAGACCGGCGCCGGCCGCGCCGGCCGCACCCTTGATGAACTTGCGGCGGCCGAGCGAGTAGCCGTAGGCGGACGGGCTCGGTGACTGCCTGGTTTCGGTCATGTTGTACTCCCCTCTTCGCCCGCCGGGTAGCGAGCGTGTCATGAATTCCCAGTAACGAACAGAAACTGGCAAATCCGAACACCAGCTTCGTCGCGTTTCCGGGGTGTGTCAAGTGTTAGCACTTCGTGGGCCTCGGCGGGGATCGGTGCCCGGCGTCGCCCACCCCGCGGGCGATCGCGACTCGTCGGAGTGCGTGTGGGCCGTGCGATTCTGATCGATTCTGTTGACTTCGCACGCCGACAGGACCACGCTGACGGGTGGGCCCCGGCGCGGAGGACCCGGAGGATCAGATGCTCGCTCGTCAACGTCAGGACTTCATCGTCGAAGCGGTTCGCCGGACGGGTTCGGTTCGCGTCCGCGATCTCGCCGAACAGCTCGAGGTCTCGGAGATGACGGTGCGCCGCGATCTCGACACCCTCGCCGACCACGGCCTCATCGAGAAGGTTCACGGCGGCGCAGCGCGAGTCGGCGACCTCAGCTCGTTCGAGCCCGGCTTCGCGGCCAAGCAGGACCGCCAGCGCGCCGAGAAGCTGGCCATCGCACGCAGCGCCGCCACGCTGGTGCGTCCGGGCTCGGCGATCGGCCTCACGGCCGGCACGACGACGTGGACGTTCGCGAGCGAGCTGCAGGCGCCACCCGACCTCACGGTCGTCACGAACGCCCCGTCGATCGCACAGACGCTGTACGGCTCGACCCACGTGTCGGTGGTCCTGACCGGTGGCGTCCGTACGCCGTCGGACGCGCTCGTCGGACCGCTCGCCACCGACGCGGTGTCGAAGCTGCACATCGACACCCTGTTCCTCGGCGTGCACGGGATGGACGCCACGCTCGGCTACTCGACGCCGAACCTGGCCGAGGCCGAGATCAACGCGGCACTGATCGCTGCCGCCCAGCGTGTGGTGGTCCTCGCCGATCACACCAAGTGGGGGACCCGCGGTCTCGCCCAGATCGCACCGTTGGGCCGCGCCGACATGGTGATCTCCGACGACCGCCTCCCGGTCGAAGCGCACCGAGCCTTCGAGTCGGCCGGCGTCGAGCTCGTCGTCGTCCGCGCCGGCAAGCTGGCCGAGCGGTCCGCCTGAGCGGACACCGTTCCTGCGCCGCCCAGTCGTGGCGCCCGGTCAGCACGAGCGCGTCCGATCAGGCCTCGTGCTGTGCGATTCCGGCTGTCTGAAATCGTGGGGGATGTGGCATTGACGCCACGCCGGGCGATCGACACCATGGGGGCATGCCCCGCCGGATCGACGTTCTGTTCGTGGTCTACGACGGCATCCAGGCGCTCGATCTGACCGGCCCGTTCGAGGTGCTCCACGGGGCCAACGAGGTCGCCGACACCCACCGCCCCGAGGGTGTCCGCTACGCGCTCAGGGTGGCGTCACTCGACGGCGACACGGTGACGACCGAGAGCGGGCTGCAGCTCGCGACCGTCCCGCTCGGAAACGTCGGGCGGTCGCCGCACACGCTCGTCGTGCCCGGCGGCTTCGGTGCGCAGGAAGCGGCGCGGTCGACCGAGCTCGTCGCAGCCGTGCGACGGCTGGGTGAGAGCGCCGAACGTGTGGTGACCGTCTGCAGCGGTTCGTTCGTCGCCGCCGCCGCCGGACTGCTCGACGGGCATCGCGTGACGACCCACTGGGCCCGCGCCGAACAGCTCGCAGCGCGGCACCCGAGCGTCCAGGTCGACGCGGAACCGATCTACGTCGTCGACGACCGGGTGTGGTCGTCGGCGGGCGTGACGGCGGGCATCGACCTCGCCCTCGCGCTCGTCGAGCACGACCACGACGGCGAGGTCGCGCAGATCGTCGCGCGATGGCTCGTGATGTTCCTCCGTCGGCCCGGCGGCCAGAGCCAGTTCGCAACCGCGGTGTGGCGCGACCGAGCCGAGCTCGCGCCGGTCCGGGCGGCCCAGGACGCGATCGACGCCGACCCCGGCGCCGATCACCGCGTGAGCCTGCTCGCACAGCGGGTGGGCATGAGCGAGCGTCACTTCACGCGCCGGTTCACCGAGGAGGTCGGTGCGAGCCCGGCGCGGTACGTCGCGTCGGTACGGATCGAGGCCGCCCGACGCCTGCTCGAGACCACCTCGGACACGGTCGAGGCGATCGCCCGTCGGTGCGGCTTCGGCACCGACGAGACGATGCGGCGGACCTTCACGCGCCGACTCGGCGTCTCGCCCGACCAGTACCGTCGGCGATTCCGCCACCGGCCACCCTCACCGATCACGCCCCCACCGACCAGGAGCACCGCATGACCCTGCGCGCCGCCATCCCCCTCTTCCACCAGTTCACCGCCCTCGACGGCATCGGCCCGTACGAAGTGCTGCAGCGGATCCCCGAGATCGACGTCACGTTCGTCGGCCACGAACGCGGCGAGATCCGCTCCGACAACGGCTTCCTCGGTGTGACCGCCGACGCACGGTTCGAGGACCTCCCGCACCCGGACCTCGTCGTCGTCCCCGGCGGTGAGGGCACGCGAGCGCTGATGAACGACGAGCGCGTGCTCGACTGGGTGCGGACCGCGCACGAGACCAGCACGTTCACCACCTCGGTGTGCACCGGCTCACTGGTGCTCGGGGCGGCCGGCCTGCTCGACGGCCTCACAGCGACCACGCACTGGAGCGCCTACCACGTGCTCGAGCGCACCGGCGCGACCCCGACCACGACCCGCGTCGTCGAGCACCTCGATCGGCGCATCATCACCGCGGCCGGCGTGTCGAGCGGCATCGACATGGCGCTCCGGCTCGTCGAGCTCGTGTTCGACCGCACCGCCGCCGAGGCGTGTCAGCTCATGATCGAGTACGACCCGCAGCCGCCGTTCGACGCCGGCGCCGTCGACAAGGTCGGACCGGGCGTGATGGACCGCGTCATCGAGTACGCCCAGCACCGCAAGTAGCTCGTTCGCGTGAGGTTCTTGCGCACTATGTCCGCAACATCCTCACGCGTTCGGCTTCGGGGATCACGTGAGTGGGGCCGGCGGCGGGCCCAGGACCTCCATGCCGTGCTCGGCGCAGACCGCTGCGACGCGACCGGGATCGATCGCGACGGGCTCGGGCAGCGCTGTCGTGTCGATCGGCTCGCCGAGCGTTGCGACGAAGCGGTCGAAGCTCGGTGCCGAGCGGCGGCCCGCAGCCACCGTCAGCAGCCGAGCCGACTCCGACTCGACCTGGAAGGTGTGCGGGACGCCACAGGGCAGGGAGACCACGCAACCGGTGTCGGCGAGGACGGACTCCTCGCCGAACTCGAAGCGCACGCGCCCGTCGATCACATACATCAGTTCGTCCTCCTCGCGATGCACGTGGAGCGGCGGCCCGAACCCACGTGGCGCCGTGAACTCGACGGCGTTCATCCCCGACGTCGAGTCGCCGGCACCGACCTTCACGGTCGCCAGGTGGTTCAGGAAGTGGTGGTGAGCGCCGTCGCCGTCGGCGATGGCATGCAGCTGTTCGATGGTGGCAGCACTGGTCGTCATGGCGCCACGATGTGACGCGACCCTTCCGAGAAGCTTCCGGTTGCCGCTACGACCCGACGATCGACTCCCATGTCTCGGCCTCGAGACCCAGCTCGGCCATCGCCGCCGCATAGGTGCCGTGGGCGTCCCTCGCGTCGCCCGACCTCCCGTCTGCGTGAAGCGTCGCCACCAGCCGACGGTGGCTGTGCTCGTCGAACGGGTCGGCGGCGAGCACCCGCCGGTACAGCTCGACGGCGCGATCGCTGTCGGCACGATCGGTGTCAGCACGATCTGCGGCTCGACGGGCCGCCGTGACGAACCGGGTTCGCATCTCGTCGCGGAGCGGTCCGGACCAGTCGTCGTAGCGGTCGTCGGGGAGCAACTCCCCCGGATACCCGTCGGCCACGGCGTCGTCGTCGTCGAGGTCGAACCAGCGCTCGAGATCGACGTCGACGGCGTCGAGGTCGAGCCGGATCGCCGAGCGATCGGCGATGACCCCGCCGTGCAGGATGCGGCGGACCGCCGACAGCTGCACCGAGAGCCGGGCGCCGAGGCGATCGGAGGCCTCACCCGGCCAGAGCATCTCGACGAGCTCGTCCCGCGTGACCGGCCAGCCGCGAGCGGCGATCAGGCGCTTGAGCAGCGTGCGGGCACGCTTCGATCCCCACGCGCTGGTCGGCACCGGCTCGGCGTCGACCGCGACCTCGAATCGGCCCATCGTGGTGATGGCCGGGCGCGCGGTCGAGCGCGGCCGGCGGGCCCGCACGGTGCCCGTGGTGAACCGTTCGATCTCGGCGACGAGGGCGTCGACGTCGCCCGCGAACGAGAAGTGGTCCTCGCCGGGGAGCTCGACCATCCGGACGTCGGCGCCGGCCTCGTCGAGGAGCCGGTACGTCTCGCGTGCGCGCTCGACCGGGACGATCTGGTCCCCGGCCCGATGGAGGATGAGCACGGGCGCGTCGACGCGGTGCAGCACGTCGCGGACGTCCATGTCGCCGTTCATCCGCAGCAGGGTCATCAGCGCGTCGCGATTGGCGGCGTGTCGCTCGTAGCGCGACCACCACGCCCGGAACTCGGCGTCGTCGGCGAGCGACGGCCCGAACATGTCGAGCGAGATCGACTCCGGCGTCCCCCACACCGAGACGTACGCCTCCCAGCGCGCCAGCTGCGCTTCGTACTCGGGCCCGGACCGTCCTGCGGCGCGCTGCTCGTCGCTCATCAGCGACGCGCCCGTGCCCTCGAGGATCAGGCCGTCGACGCGCTCGGGATACGTGGCGGCGAACATGATCGCCATCGGGCCGCCCTCGGAGAGACCGTGCAGGTAGGCATGATCGATCTCGGCCGCGTCCATCACGGCGCGCAGCTCGTCGACGCGCTCGTCGAGGGCGGGGATGTCGAGGCTGCGGTCGGACATGCCGGTGCCGCGCTTGTCGAACACGACCTGGCGGGAGAACGACGCCAGTCCGTCGAACATGTGCCGGAGCACCGGCGACTCCCACGCGAGCTCGATGTTCTGTGCCATCGGTGGCACGGCGCAGATCGTGACGGGACCGTCGCCGTACTCCAGGTAGGCGATCGACGAGCCACTCGCTCGTGCGAACCGAACCTCCGGCACACCATCCATCGCCGCCGAGTCAACCACAGGTCCCGTGCGATGATCGGTCCGTGACGCTCCGAACCGCGGCGCTCGCCGACGACGCGCCGAAGGACGGCTACCCGTTCGACCTGCCCGCCGCGCGATCGCTGCCGATCGAGTTCTCCTCCGGTGTCACGCTCTTCGTGGGCGAGAACGGAACCGGCAAGAGCACCCTGATCGAGGCGATCGCCGTCGCAGCGGGCTTCAACCCAGAGGGCGGCAGCGGCCACATACGGTTCGAGACGCAGGCGACGCACTCCGAGCTGGCCCGGCACCTCGACCTCACGTGGCGGGCGGCCAAGCGCCTCCGGCCGGGCTGGTTCCTCCGTGCGGAGAGCTTCTACAACGTGGCCACCGACCGTGATGCACTTCCGGGTCCCCCGATGCCCTCGTACCACGCGATGTCGCACGGTGAGTCGTTCCTGCAGGTCACACGTGATTGGTTCGACCAGCCCATGCTCTTCGTGCTCGACGAACCCGAGGCCGCGCTCTCGTTCACGGGGCAGCTCGCGCTGATCACCGCGATCCACGAAGGTGTCGCCGCCGGCGCACAATTCGTGATGGCGACGCACTCGCCGTTGCTGATGTCGATCCCCGGCGCACGGATCTACGAGCTCGACGACCTCGGTGGCCACCTCAGGAGCGTCGACGACCTCGACGTCGTGCTGCTGTGGCGATCGTTCCTCGAATCACCCGAACGGTTCCTCCGCCATCTCGCCTGACAGGACGGGCGAGTCGGCGCCGTTTCAGCGCGGCACGCTGATCGCGACGATGGCGTCGCCGGCGCTCGCGAGGTCGAGACCCGGGCGGCGCCTCACGCTGCGCCGCCGGCCGACCACCTGCACCTCGCACGGCGCGTTCTCGCCGGCGCAGCGCACCAGCCCCTTGGCACGAACCACGTCGGCCGGCAGTCCGGCGATCAGCTCCTCGAGCTCGGCGACGGTGGGTGTGCCCACCTCGACGACGGCTGCTCGATGGCCGGCACGAGGTGCTCGTCCGGTCGACGGTTCGTCGTCGCTCGACGTGGATCCGGCCGAGCTCGCGTGGCCGAGCAGGAGGCCGACGTCGACGGCACCGCCCTCGACCCGAACGACGGGCGCCCCCGACATCGTGCGCACCACCGCCGTCGCGCCGGCACCGCCGTCGGCGGTGAGGTCGGTCTTGGTGAGCAGGACGATGTCGGCGGCACCAAGCTGCTCGCGAATCGTGTCGCCGACGTACCGGCGGGCGGCCAGCTCGCCGATCTGGTCGGCATCGGCTGCGACGAAGGTCCCGTCGAGGCGGAACCCGGCGGTGTTCGCCCACGGCGCGACGCGGGCGGGTTCGGCCACACCGCTCAACTCCATCAGCACGTGGTCGGGCCGAGGTCGCAGATCGCGGACCCGCTCGAGCGTCACGGTGAAGTCGTCGGCGAGGGTGCAACAGACGCAGCCGTTGCTGAGCGAGAGCGTGTCGCCGTCGTGGGCGGCGATCAGCGCGACGTCGACGTCGATCGCACCGACGTCGTTGACGAGCACGACGATGCGGCGACCGACGCTGTGTGCGAGCACGTGGTTGACGATCGTCGTCTTGCCGGCCCCGAGGTAACCGCCCAGCAGGGTGAACGGGACGCGCTGGTCGTCGGTGGTCGCTGCCGTCATGCCGTCGCGATGCCACCGACCATCGTGCCGCGCACCTCGATGTCGCGGAGGCGCATCGGTTCGACGTCGTTGGGGTCCTCGGCCAGTGCCACGAAGTCGGCGAGCTTGCCCGCCTCGATCGTGCCGATCTCGTGGTCCATCCGCAGCTGGTGCGCCGCGTCGACGGTGACCGCCCGCAGCGCCCGGTCGACGGTGATCCGTTCGTCGGGACCGAGCACGTCACCGGAGGCCGTCACCCGGTTCACCGCACACCACATCGTGTGCAGGCTCCCGAGCGGCGTCACCGAAGCGTCCGAGTGCACGCTGAACCTGACCCCCTCGCGGGCGGCCGTGGCGCAGGCGTCCATGCGGGCCGCACGATCCGCGCCGACCGTGATCGAGCGGTGCTGATCACCCCAGTAGAAGATGTGGTTCGAGAAGATGTTGGCGTTCATGCCGAGACGCGCCATCCGCCGGTACTGGGCCGCCGTGGTGAGCTGGGTGTGCTGCGCCGTGTGCCGGTGATCGAGCCATGCGTGGTCGGCGAGCGCCTGTTCGGCGGTGTCGAGCAGGAGGTCGACCGCCTCGTCGCCGTTGACGTGGACGTGCACGGTGACGTGGGCCCGGTGGAACGCTTCGAACAGCTCGGCGAACCGTTCCGGCGCCATCAGCCAGATGCCGTTCGGCCGCTCCCGCCCCTCGGGGTCGGGCAGGTACCCCGGCGGGTTCAGCCGTGCGGTGAACCCCTGGATCGACCCGTCGAGCACCAGCTTGACGTGCCCGAACCGCACGATGTCGGTCGACTGCGCCCGCAGCTCGTGCACGTGCTCGGCGAGCTCGTCGGGCGCCCCGGGGTTGCGGGCCGGGTTGAGGAACGGCACCATGCGCGCCGGGAAGCGGTCGGCCGCCGCCGTGGTGAGCCACAGGTCGACGTCGTCCTGACCGAGCAGCCGGCCGGCACCGAGCTCGGTCACCGTCGTACAGCCGACCAATCGCGCCATGTCGGCGAAGCGGCTGATCGCACCCGGGCTGTTGAGGGCGCCGAACACGGCGACCATCTCGCGGCGAGCCAGCGACATCGCAGGCGGCTCCTGCAGCTCGCCGATCGGGCGGCCGTCGCCGCCGACCGGGACACCCTCGACCTCGGAGCCGTCGGCGAAGCCCTCGCGCTCCATCAACGCCGTGTTGACGGTGATCAGGTGCAGGCTGGCGTGAATCACGCAGATCGATCGCGTGGTCGACACCAGGTCGAGGTGGTGGGCGGCGAGCCGCTCACCGGGGAAGTAGATCGGGTCGTAGCCCCAGACGATCAGCGACTCGTCCGGGGCGAGCTGCGCATCCACCGCCCGCAGGACGTCGAGCAGGGATTCGAACGACCGGCAGCCATTGCGCATCCGACCGTCGGGGCCGAGACGGGGGAAGTAGCCGACGTACTCCCACGCCCACAGTGCCCCTTCGGTGGTGTGGGCGTGTGCCTCGACGAAGCCGGGCAGCAGCACGTCGCCCGCATAGCGATCGAGCACCGGGAGCCGGCCCCAGTTCGCACGCAACTCGTCGATCGTGCCGACGCCCAGGATCCGGTCGTCGCGGACGGCGACAGCCTCGGCACGCGGCAGCGCCGGGTCGAGCGTCACGACCCGGCGAGCTCGGTAGATGACACCCACCGCCGAATCCTGCCACCCACCATCGAGGAACGGAGCACCGACGACCATCCCACCGCCGACCGCGTCGCGCCGGCAATCGCGAGGCGGCGTCGGGAACGCGTGCGTCGACGACCATCTCACCGACCGACCGCGTCGCCTGCGTCGAGGCGGGCGAGCGTCGAAGCTCGGCGCCGCGCGCCGTGCGGGGGCCGCGAGCCCCTCCGGGCTCGTCGCCGAGGCGGCTTCACCGGTCGGCGAAGCCCGAACCTAGACGGCCGTCGTGCAGAACGTGTCGCCCGCGGGCAGGCTCGACTCGGTCGTGACGTCGTCGAAGTCGTCGCCGGTCAACTCGCCGAGCATGCCGCGCACCATGCCGCGGTCGACCGCGCAGATGACCGGGTGCTCGAGCGCCACGTCTCCGAACGGGCAGTGGTCGTTGATGATCCGCAGCCCGTCGTTGCGGCTCTCGGCGTGGGCCGCGAATCCGTGTGCCGTCAGCGCATCGGCGACCGCCTGGATGGCACTGCGCATCGACCGGTGCCCCGCCTCGAGCGCGTCGCCCGTGAGACCCGCGGCCATCGCCCGGCCGTACTCGGCGCCGACCTCCTCGGCCATCTGCTCGGCATCGACCGGCGACAGTCGGGTCAGCGCACGGCCGAGCAACGACAGCACGAGGTCGTCGCTGCGGACCGGGAACTCGGTGACGGCGTCGGCGACCGCGAGGTACCGCTTGGACGGCCGCCCGGCACCGCCGCCCGGCACCTTGCCCGAGTGCACCTCGAGGTAGCCGCCGGCAGCGAGCTTGTCGAGGTGGTGGCGCGCCACGTTGGGGTGGACGCCGATCTCCTCGGCAACGGCGGCCGTGGTGGCGCCGTGCTCACCGCCGTGATCTCTCACGAACAGGTAGACCGATCGCCGGGTCGGATCACCGAACGCGTCGGTGATCGCCGACACCGTGGCCGTGAACGACGCATTCGTCCCCATGCCGAGATTCTACTATCCGCGTAGTGCAAATCAGGGTCGACGTCGACACAATGAGTCTGTCATGACCAGCGTCTCCTCCGAACAGCTCATCGAGGCCCTCCGTCCGGTCGAGGACCCCGAGCTCCACCGATCGATCGTCGACCTCGGCATGCTCCGGCGCGCCGAGCTCGACGGCGACGGCACCGCCCAGATCCTCGTCGCCCTGACCGTGGCCGGGTGCCCGCTGCGCAACGAGATCCAGAACCGCGTCACGGCAGCGGTGCTCCCGCTCGCCGGCGTCGAGTCGGTCAACCTCGAGTTCACCGTGATGACCGACGACGAGCGCGAGGAGCTGCGCAAGACGCTCCACGGCGACGCCGCCGCCAGCGCCGGCCACGGTCACGCTCACGGCCACGCCGAGGGCAGGGCGATCCCGTTCGCCGAAGCCGGGTCGAAGACGCGGCCGCTGCTGATCTCGTCGGGCAAGGGCGGCGTCGGCAAATCGAGCGTCACCACCAACCTCGCCGTCGCGCTCGCGCAACAGGGCCACTCGGTGGGCGTGGTCGACGCCGACATCTACGGCTACTCGATCCCCCGCATGCTCGGCACCGACCGGCCGCCGACCGTGATCGACCAGATGCTCGTGCCGCCCGAGCAGTGGGGCGTCCGTTGCATCTCGATGGGCTACTTCGCGCCACCCGGCGAGGCCGTCATCTGGCGCGGCCCGATGCTGCACAAGGCGCTCGAGCAGTTCCTGACCGACGTGTTCTGGGACGACCCCGACTTCCTCTTGATCGACATGCCGCCCGGCACCGGCGACATCGCACTCAGCTTGAGCCAGTACCTCCCGCGGGGTGAGGTGTTCGTGGTCACCACGCCGCAGCCCGCGGCCCAGAAGGTCGCCCGGCTGTCGGCGGCGATGGCCGAGAAGGTCAACCTGCCGGTGCGCGGCATCATCGAGAACATGTCGTGGTTCACCGGCGACGACGGCAAGCGGTACGAGCTGTTCGGCAGCGGTGGCGGCCACGAGCTCGCCGACGAGCTCGGCGTGCCGCTGCTCGGCCAGCTGCCCCTCGTCCCGGCGATCCGCGAAGGTGGCGACGAAGGTCGCCCGATCACCGCGATCGAGCCCGACAGCGAGTCGGCGAAGGCATTCCACGCCATCGCCGAGCAGATCGCCGTCGAGATGCGACCCAAGAAGATCTTCTCACCGGAACTGAAGGTCATCTGAGCCGGCCGGGCCGCGGTCCATGGACATCGTCCCGAGGTACCAATTCGAGCGCATGGTCGCGGAGGCGATCGACGACCTGCCGGCCGAGCTGCATCCCGTCCTCGACAACGTCGTCATCCAGGTGCACGATCGCAACCTCGACGAACCCGACCTGCTCGGCCTGTACGAGGGCACGCCGCACACCGAGCGGATCGGTGACGAGCTGCCCGACGTGGTGTCGATCTACCGCCACGCGCTCTGCGACGCCTGCGACGACATCGACCATCTCGCCGACGAGGTGTACGTCACCGTCATCCACGAGGTGGCGCACGCAGCGGGCATCGACGACGACCGCCTCCACGAGCTCGGTTGGGCGTGAGGCCGGCGCCGTGACGCAGCGCGCCGCCTCGCCTGCGAACGATTCGAGCCGTCGAGAACGAACCGATAGCGTTGTCACCGTGAGTGATGCACCACCGCCACCACCCGGTGTGACATGACGACATACAACGCCCCACAGTACCATTACACGAAATGGCCACCTTAGCAGCAGGGAAGTGAAAATGTTGTTGACACAAGCCAATCGGTGTCCTAT